>CAZCXP010000106.1:0-3160 GCA_964502665.1 uncultured Dehalococcoidia bacterium
ATTGAACATAACATCTTTTTATTTATGCTTGGGTTTACGCTGTGGTTGGGGGTGGTGGCTGCGGTGGCCGCCGCCTCGGAAGCGACCTCAATGGTTTAAACAACAGGGGTGGCAGCATGGAGCAGAGAATCAATACCATCGAAGAGGAATTGAAGGTGCTCAAGAGCCAGATCAAGGCGGTGCTGCTGGATATCAAGGAGTACCTGGCGACTGGCAACGGTCGTGCTTATTCTCCTCCTGCGGAGGTTAGTGGGGTGGCAGAGCCCGGTCGTGCGGTCGGCGATGGCGAACCGAAGCGCGATCTGAGTCAGAGACCAGAGGACAGGTCCACGGGGACGGATTTGGGTGGTGGAGCTGCCGAACAGGCTGAACCTGACCTTCGACCCAGAAAGGGGCAACCTGCACAGGTTGTCAACACTATCGCTATCAGTGAGGGCGGTGGCGGTGGGGTCGTGGACCTGCTGACTATATCCGTACTGGCTCAATGGCTGTCGCGCGCTACTGCTGCTGTGGGCAGAAATCAAATAGGTAAGCTCGTCGAGATCTATGATGTAACCGGTAATCTGCCACCTCGCCTCAAAGAGGCCGTGCTGCTGCTCGCAGACCTCTATGGCGAAGGTAGCCAGGATGAGGATACTCCGGCGACCGAGTATGTATCGGCAGCGATGAGCATGCAGCTCCTCATCGAGCTCGATAGCCTGCTGCGCTACCGCAGCGGGGCGCTTGAGTCGGTTGTGCTCTCGATGCTTCTTGGTGAGGGAGCGGGCAACAGGAAGGTCAGCGATGGATAAGGTCCTGAGCACCATCCTGCTGGTGGTCGCGGCGGTGGTCTGCGTGACAATGGTGATCAACGCGGTATATCCAGCAATTACCACCTCCAGCGGGGCAATCGGCAGCGCGTCGGCGCGGTTGAATGAACGCATGAGAAGCCAGATAGAGATCGTCCACGCCGCAGGCGAGCTGGACGGGGATGGGGTTTGGCAGGACACCAATTCCAACAACTATTTCGATGTGTTCATATGGGTGAAGAATGTTGGAACTGAACCCGTAGTCGATGTGCAGCGTTGCGACGTCTTCCTTGCTGACAACCAGACAGTTTGGGCATGGATCCCACACGACGGCTACGCTGAGGGCCAGTTCCCACAGTGGGACTATGCGATAGAGAACGGGGCTGACTGGAGCACTGCAACCACCCTGAGGATTGAGATCAGCTACGAGAGCCCTCTATCGTCTGGACAATACAGGGTCAAGGTGCTCATTCCAAACGGGGTATCCGATGACTACTACTTCAGTATGTAAGGCCGATGAGCAATGCAATTGTTACCCTATTTGTCGTAGCGCTGATGCTGGCAGCGGTTCTGTCCTGGTCGCAGGCATCTGTCGGCTCCATGGACTCGGCTGCCGAGTCATGGAAGCAAATGGTGGAGACAGCAAGGGAGGTGTCGAGGACTGACATCGCGGTGATAGATGTTCAAAAACAAGGTGCATATAGGGAGGTCTTTGTTCAGAACTGTGGCGAGGTGCATCTCGCCCAGTTTTCCAAATGGGACGTGATAGTGCATTACTATGATGCTCCAGGAAACTACCACATTAGCCGCCTTTCATATACCGAGGATGTCAGCCCGGGGGACAATGAGTGGGCTGTTGTCACCATATACTCGGACGATAGCCTGAGTCAGGAGGAGGGTTGCGAGCCGGGGATTCTGAACCCGGGCGAGGTAATGCTGCTTAGGTCCAAGTTAACTCCTGCGGCGGGGGCCAGTACCAGCAATTGGGTAATAGTATCTAGCGACAACGGTGTGAGCGCCTCGGCGCAATTTGAGGGTTAGGAGGATCGAGATGGATACACTTGAAGGGAAGACAAGCAGAATAATCTCCACTGGCAATGATGAGCTGGACAAGAAGATGGGTGGGGGAATACCCCTGAGGTCTCTTACTCTGGTAGAAGGCCAACCTGATTCGGGCAAGTCCGTGCTCACTCAGCAAATGGTGTGGGGCTCGCTGAAGAACAATCTGACTGCTATGGTGTTCACCACCGAGAACACGGTGAGGAGCCTGGTAACTCAAATGCAGAGCCTGAACCTGGATATCCTGGATTATCTGCTTCTTTCCCGGCTGCGAGTATATCCCATAGATGTGAAGAAAACGAGACGAAGCCTGAGCGGGGGCCTAATGCCCTTGCTCACCAGCTGTGTTGCTAAGGGCACCGATCTGGCGGTGATCGATTCCATCACTTACTACGTGACCCATGCTACTATCGAAGAGGTGCTCTCCTTCTTTGAGGATTGCAAGACGCTTTGTGACCGAGGGCTGAGCATTCTCTGTGTCGCCCATTCCTATGCCTTCGATGAAAAGGTGATGGTCAGGCTGGGGTCGATGTGTGACGCCCACCTGAGACTGCGCATCGAGACTATGGGGGCCAAGATGATAAAGATCTTGGAGGTGTCCAAGGTGCGGGGTGCTGAGCTGAAGACAGGCAATATCATCTCCTTCGATGTTGAGCCGGCCTGGGGCATTAAAGTGATACCTTACTCTAAAGCAAAGGCCTAGAGCTATGACAAGAACATTGCTGCCCTTTGAATATAAAGAAGAGGCAGGGTCTTCGCGGCGCGAGCCGGAAGAAAGCGATGAGCTCTACCGGAGTCTCCCTGAGGCATTGCAGACGGCCTGTCAGGAGAACAGGCATCTCTGGGACTACCTGTGCCTGCTTCCCCCTGATGAGGTGGCCATTCCTGAGTACCATCCCGAGCTCAAACGGTCGCACGGTGATGGGAAGGAACACAACCTCATCTACCCCGTAGGGGGCAACATATTTATCCATCTTTACTCTGCCCCCGGCGGTGGCAGGCCCAACTACATACCGATAGAGCCGGGTCTGACTCAAGACCTGAGCACGGTGTTTGCTCAGGTAGATGACAAGCTCGTCGATGAAGCCGGTGACCTCATCGAAGCTAAATCGGACGAAGAAAGGGCGGAAGCCCTCGTGGAGTTGGTGGGGAAGATCTGCATTGAACGTCGCAACGGGGCCAGTGCTGCATCGTCCAGTGCAGGAAGTAGCGAAGGCAAAAAGGGAAAGAGCAAGAGCAAAAAGGGTAAGGTCGAGGTGACTGCCGAACAGCTCAAGGCCTTGAAGTACGTCATCGTCAGAGACAAAGTGGGG
>CAZCXP010000106.1:3260-9031 GCA_964502665.1 uncultured Dehalococcoidia bacterium
CCATGAGGTGCTGAGCACTTTCCACGCTTCCAATGTAGAGAAGCTAATCCAGCGATTGACAGGGCATCCGATCAATGTGCCCAAGACGTATATGGACAACTTGCATGTTGTAGTATGCCAAAACAATGTGAAGCTGTCCAGCGGAGAGGCCGCTCGCCGGGCAACCAGCATCAGCGAAATTGTTGGCTACGACAGTGTTGCTAATACATTCTCCTATGTGGAGGTGTTTCGCTGGGACGCAATCGATGATAGCTTCGACTTCGTAGGCAAAAAGAATAGCTACCTTCTGGAGGAGAAGATCGCCATCAAGCGTGGAATCCCTCCCAACCAGAAGTGGCAGATCTATTCCGTGGTGGAGAGAAGGGCGAGGATTCTGGAAAAGCTCCATAAAGATAAGGGAGTGACTAACTTCTATGAACTTCTCAACGTTCTGGCCAAGGCTCAACAAGAGGGACTCTTCTAAGAAGGACTCTGTTGACAGCGAGTATCTCAGCTTTGACCTGTTCTACCAGCTGTCGTACATGTCCTCCATAGCTGCGGCAGGGATCTCGCGCAGCCAGATATTCGAGTTTGCCAGCCAGCTTCCCTGCAGTTCATCGCGCTACTTCAAAGAGGTCCATATTCTGGCCAAGCAGATGCGTTATGACTACGCTGTGGCCTGTCGCATGGTGGGGGAGTCGACTGAAGTAGCGTCGGTCAAGAGTCTGTTGCTGCGCCTTGCCAGCTCGTTGGGTTCAGGGGAAGCGGAAGCGGACTTTCTCGCTCAGGAGGCAAAGGTTCAGGCTGAGGCATTCAAGAATGAGTACGAGCGCGGTGTGGAATCGCTGAGGAAGTGGACGGAGGCGTACGCTGCCCTTATCGTCTCTGCAGGCCTGATAGTATTGGTGGCTGCCATCTCTATGCTCATCTATGCGGTGGCAACGTCATTCACCGTAACGCTGGTGGGGGTAACTATCTGCGTCGCGGTCCTGGGAGCCTGGGCGGTACACAGGGTATCCCCCAAGGAAGTGAGGGTTCATTCCCCTTCGTCGAACTGCGCTGGCTATAGTAGAGCGCGTTGGCTGTTGTGGCTTTTGCTGCCTGCTGCCGTCGTCTGCTTCTTGATAGTTCTGCTGGCGGGTTTGGGGCTGGGATGGGCGCTTATCACAGTCTCTATCCTGGTGCTTCCCATAGGTATAGCTGGCGTCCTGTTCGACCGCCAGGTGAAGAAAAAGGATTCAGACATCAGCACTTTCCTGAGATCGCTGGGAAACGTAGCATCGGCAGTTGAGATAACAGTATCCAATGCCTTGGAGAGACTGGACCTCAGGTCAACAGCAAACCTGGCAGGAGACGTCAAGCGCCTCCATTCCAGGCTGGCTTCCAGACTGAAGCCGGAGATATGCTGGCAGCGTTTCTCTCTGGAGACCGGCAGCGAGACGGTATACAGAAGCGTGAAGATGTTTAACGATGCCGCCAGGCTCGGTGGTGACCCGGAAGAGGTCGGGGAGCGCTCTTCTCTGGTAGCGACGACCCTGGACTTTCTGCGTGCCAAGAGAGGTCAAGTATCATCCTCATTCACGTTTCTGGCTATTGGCATGCATGGTGCCCTCGTTGCTCTGCTGGTGTTCGTGGTGCAGGTCATACTGCTTTTCGGCAGAACGATCGAGGGGGTTTATACGGAAGCGGTGGCAGAAGCCCAGACAAAGGCAGTTGAAGTGTTCAGCTTCAATTTCGGAAGCGTTCATCTTCTCGAAGTCCTGGTACTGCCCTGCATTCTGGCTCTGTCTGTGGCCAACGCCTTTGCCATCAATGCCGCTGATGGCGGCAACAGGTACAAGATTTTCGTTTATCTTGGCGTGACCCTTGGCCTATCGGGGTTGGGGCTGGTGATAGTGCCAATGTTGGCAGGTAGAATCTTCACGACGATCCCGAGCATGTAGGCTGGGTTGAAGGGGGAATAGAAATGGCGTTAGAAGAATGGGGTCGGCTGGTGCCGCGCCGATTCGGGAGATACCTTACGGCCCTCTTTAGAGGCGGTGGGGGGGACCTTCTTATTGAGGACGATCCTGTGGGAGAGTTCCTCACCAGGAAAGGGGAAGGGGCTGGTCAAAGCGAAGATGAACAAAGTCCTATGCCAGCAATGGCTAACCCCGAACCGCAGGCTGCGGGGGTCGGGTTGGAAAATGTTGAGGCACGGGGGCCGGTGGTAGTGGAGCGGGAGCAAAGCCCGGACGGGGCAGAGAAGCTGGCAGAGGATTCGGTGGAGACGTCTCTTGATGGAAACGAAGAACGGGTTGCTCAGCTCGAAGATGAAGCGGGGGAGATAGTGGAAGTTACTGACGCTGGTCTGCAGGCTCTTGTGGCAGACAATCTGGTGGAGACTTCTCCCGATGGAAACAAAGAACGGGTTCCTCAGCCTGAAGATGAAGCGGGGGGAGTGGTGGCAGTAAGCGACGCCGGTGAGCAGGCTCCTGAGGCGGAGAGTGAAAGCGTGGAGATGGCAGTAACGAGTGAGGCCGAACCTCAGACGCTCGAAGCAGGAGGCCAAAGCGCGGAGGCCGCAGACCCAGCACAGAGGGAGGTCGCTGCCGAGGATGGGGAGGTTGACAGTCTGCTTGAGGTTTTCAAGAGTGAACAGCTCTCAGAGAGTCCAATTAGTGCCCTCTCGCGGGAACTGAGTGATACCAGCGTCTATTCTTTGCTGGAGGACATGAAACGGATTGCTGACAATGTCAGGAAAAGGCACTAGAGGGATGTGTTGATCTTACTAGCAAGACAGGTCCATTCCGTTCGCCCTGAGCCTGCCCCTGATTTACTCAGGGGCCTGTCGAAGGGCCGTTCATGGTTCGACAAGCTCACCACGAACGGCATCGCATCTGATCCTTTCACTTTACCTGATTCGTCGGTGACCATCCGCCGATGAATCTTGCCCCGACACTCGGCACTCGCGCCGACCTAGAGATGCAGCATATTATTGCCCAGCACAGCGGCAAACATCGCTACCAGCAGTATCTGGCAGCCGATCATTGCCTTCAGGTGCGTGGTCCTGGTTGCCAGCCACCAGAATCCCAGCCCTATGCCTATGGTAACCGCAAGCTTCGCTCCGTAGAACAATGCCTCATTTTGCGATAGCAAGGCTCTGGCGAACGGGTTGCCTTCGATATTGTCGATATTCTTAAGACAGGCGTAGGTAATGCTGGCATCAGCCAGGGATAAGATAACCCAGGCAATTGCCAGGAACCGGGCTATCCTCGCCAGACTCAATTGTCTGTGCCCTAAAGGCTTGTTTAACATGGCTGGCTTTCGACTGGGGAACAAGGAACTCAGCGCCCTAGCTCAGCGCTTCCGTCTGGCTGGTGTGCTCGCAAACCAAACTATCGTACTGGTAGTAATAATCGTAGAATGCCTCCACGTGAAAGTCAACATGACGTTTATTAATATTCCTTTACTCTACCTCTCAGAGCTGTCCAAACCGGGGGTGAGAGTTCGGTTCGTATGAAGGGTATCTAAGCTGGGGGTAGTTATGCGCAACCTGAATCGCGCCCCGAAGAAGACTGAACCTAGTCGGGCAAGCTTAACTTACGCAGGTATTCCTTGAATTCAGACGCAAGATCGGGGCAGTGCAAAGCAAGCTCCACCGATGCCTTCAGCAAGCCCAGCGGCGTGCCCGTATCGTGCCGTATTCCCTCGAATCGATAGGCGTATATCTTTTGTTGCTCCAGCAGCAGCCGCAAGCCATCGGTAAGCTGGATTTCCCCGCCTTTCCCCGGAGGCGTCTCCTTCAACAGACTGAATATTTCCGGCGTAAGAATATATCTGCCAACTATGCCAAGGTTGGACGGAGCCTCCTCAGGCTCTGGCTTCTCCACGAGGCTTAATACTTGATATACCCGCTCTTCCACTTGCTTTGGTGAGATAATACCGTAAGCGGTGGTCTTCTCGGGCGGCACGGTCTCGACGGCGATCACGCTACACCCGTAGCGATCGTGTACCTGGAGCATCTGCTTCATAGCGGGCACTTCAGCTTCAATTATGTCGTCTGGGAGAAAGAGAGCGAAGGGTTCATCGCCGACGAGGTCTTGTGTTATTGAGACGGCATGTCCCAGACCGAGCTGCTCTTTCTGCCGTATGTAGCATATACTGGCAAGCTGTGATATCCGCTGCACCTCTCGCAGAAGTCTCTCATCTCCCTTCTGCCTCAGAACATGCTCAAGCTCGAAAGAGCGATCGAAGTGGTTTTCAATGCTGTGTTTACCAAGGGCAGTGACGATGATGATTTGCTCCATACCCGAGGCAACAGCTTCCTCTACCGCATACTGGATTATGGGCTTGTCCACCAGGGGCAGCATCTCCTTGGGCTGCGACTTGGTCGCTGGCAGGAACCTTGTTCCCCAGCCAGCAGAGGTCACTACTGCCTTCCGAATCTTCATCAGCCCTCCACGGTTATCGTTTATTATCCAACAGCTCTGCAACAAGTTCGAGCATTCTCTTCAGGCCCCAGCCTTTGGCCGCGGAGATCAGGGCTGCGGTCTTGACTCTGGTGCCAATCTGATCGATATATTGGCGAACCGCCTCCTCGTCGCTAGGTTTAACGTCACCTGCCAGCAGGTCCATCTTATTGAGGGCGACAAGCTTTGGTTTGTCAGCCAGGCCGAGGTCTTCTAGCATATCCTCAACAGTGTGGCACTGCTGGGCGGCGGTCTCGCTGGCGATATCTACGATGAGTAGCAGCAGATCGGCTTCAGCCAGTTCTTCCAGGGTAGCCCTGAAGGCGGCGACTAAGGTTGGCGGCAGCTTCTGGATGAAGCCCACGGTATCAGTAAACAGCACTGGTCTGTTGTCTGGAAGGATGAGGTGGCGTGTCGTGGGATCGAGTGTAGCGAAAAGCTTGTCCTCGACCAATACATTAGCATTGCTCAGGGAGTTGAGCAGGGTGCTTTTTCCGGCGTTGGTGTAGCCTACCAGTGCCACAACTGGGATGCCCTGCTCGCTGCGGCGACGCCGGTACAGGGCACGGTGCTTCCTCATCGCCTCAATTTCCTCTTTCAGACGCTGGATCCTGCGCTGAATGAGGCGGCGGTCTGTCTCAAGCTGGGTCTCCCCCGGGCCTCTGGTGCCGATGCCACCCCCGAGGCGCTCGAGGTGAGGCCATCGTCCGGCGAGGCGAGGCAGAAGATATTCCTGTTGCGCAAGCTCGACTTGCAGTCTGCCTTCGTGGGTACGTGCGCGGCGAGCGAAGATGTCCAGGATGAGGGCAGTACGGTCGATCACTTTGACGTCAAGCACCCGCTCCAAGTTCCGCTGCTGGGCTGGGGTGAGTTCATCATCGAAGATAACCAGATTGTATCCAGCTTCTCCTCTGAGCGAAGCCAGTTCCCCGACCTTCCCTTTACCTAGGTAGTAGGCCGGTGTTGGTGCCGCCAGGCGCTGCGTTATTGAGCCTACCACCTCGGCCCCTGCCGTGCGCGTTAGTTGCCCCAACTCTTCAACCGAGCCCTCAAGGGACCAGCCATTTCTTTCCCCCTTTATCTCGACTCCAACGAGGAGAGCCTTTTCCACCGGGGGGCGAGCTGAAACTGCTACACGCTTAATCTGTTTCCTCCCTTTTATTTTCCTGTAGCGTCGTGACTCCTGTCACGACGAAGAATCCGTTGCCACAGGAGTGGCAACGCTACGCTTTTTGGACTTCATTTGGTCAGTCTCCCTTAGAAGTTGTCCAAAAAGGTCACCCTGCGTAGCGTCGTGACTCCTGTCACGACGAAGAATCCGTTGCCACAGGAGTGGCAACG
>CAZCXP010000107.1:0-2982 GCA_964502665.1 uncultured Dehalococcoidia bacterium
CGATAGCATAACTGACACCTCGGCTGTTATCAGTTGGATCAGTGACCAGCCGGGTAACAGCAGGGTTGACCATGGAGAAAGAACGCCCCCGGTATTGACTGAATCCGACGGTACTCTTGTTACTGACCACGCCGTTACCTTGACTAACCTTACCCCATTAACACTCTATTGCTGCGAGGTGATCTCGTCGAACATAGGGCGTAATAGCACGGTCGATAATAATGGTGGGGCATTAAAGACAGTGAAGCTTTGCTACGTTGTGCTGCGGACACCCGAAGTGGATGTCCCACTCACAGAGCCAGGTAGCTTTGTGCAAGATGGATTCTATGATCACCAGGTTTGCAAAACTCATTGACAGATTGCTTGATAGCTTGATAGGTACTGGGATTGGCGAGGTCCCCAATAGCATCCTAGCCAGCATGGCGGCTCCGGTGGCTGCGCTCAGGCGGTGGGGTGTACCCTATCTTCGGTACGTGAGAAACGGGAGGAATCGCGGGTATGGACGTTGAGTCAACGATCGTGCTAATGGTACTTGCTGCCATGATGATAGGGGGTATGGTTGCCGGGTTCTTCGTGTTGATTGCCTTGGCGGCCTTCACCTATGTTTGGACTCAAAGTTACCCCTGGCTGAAAATGGTAGGCAAGTTTGTGGCCAGGCCCGCGAACTTTTTCAGCTTAGGCATTCTGTATGTGCTATTGCTGGTGGCGTTCATTGTGGCAGTCATTGCAGTGTTTGCCCAGCTTTCTGCTTCTCCTACCATGCTTACTTACCTCCTTCTTCTGCTCGTCCTTGCGCTGATACCTGTGCTACTTATCATTTACATCCTTGTGGCGCTGGGGCTAGTGGTCTGGATCGTGAGGGTAGTCAAGTGGCTCTTTGCTCACTGGAGAGGCTTGCTTGAGGGCGTTTACTTCTCTACCCGCCTGCAGATCATAAGGCTCAAGATCAAGGCCGATATGATGCAGGAGACCTCCTTCAGAGGGAGTTCCGGAGGCAGCGTCAGAGGGAGTTCCGGAGGCGGCGCTAGACGGAGTTCTGGTTCCGGAGGCGGCGCCAGAGGGGGGCCGTCAACGCGCTTCACCACGGGGAAGACAGGGAAGAAAGGAGCGAGCTTCAAGGAGAAGTTGGAGGCGCTTAGGCGTGAGTTTGCTGGCGATGTGCAGCGGGCCCGCAGCAAGCTATTCAGGAGGAGGCGATGAGCATGAACTGGAAAGACAGATTGATTATGAAGATATTGGGTAACAGATTGGTGATCAAGATATTGAGCATGCCCATTGTTCTCAAAGTGCTGATGGGGATGACTGGGATATTGATTTCGGTGACATCCCGATTCAAGAGAAAGAGGGAAGTGGCAGGCTGACCTGACTGTTATGGTCCCCAGCGTTTGAAAGATGCAGAATTTGTGGATATAATATTCCCGTAAATGGATTTAGGAGGGATCGCATAGTGGTTTAGTGCGGCCGCCTGCTAAGCGGTTAGGGGGGGAAACCCCTCTCATGGGTTCGAATCCCATTCCCTCCGCCGTCAGACCGGAGTGAACATTGCCCCAACGGGGCTTTTTATTTTGCAGGTGCTCAGCTATCGGCACTCAGCTTTTTCAACTAGAAGGTCACAATCCCCCCTCAGTCCCCCTTTAGAAAAGGGGGATTCAGGGGGATTTGCTAATGGCTGAATGCTTATGTTCTTATAATACAAAAGGGGCGGAAAGGCATTACATGTCTTATTACCACATCTGGTCCATTGGCTGTCAGATGAACAAGGCGTACTCGGAGCAACTGGCGACCGACTTTGAGCGATTAGGCTATAGGTCTACCCGGGCTATCGAGGAAGCTGACATTGTAGTCATCAACAGTTGTGTGGTACGGCAGAGTGCTGAAAACCGTGTCCTCTCCAAGTTGAACTCGCTGATACCCATCAAGAGACTTAATCCTGACACGGTAGTGGCTCTGGCTGGCTGCATGGTTGACCCAGGGATTGCCGAGCTAAGACGCTGTTTTCCTCATGTTGACCTTTTCCTTAAGCCTGGGGAATCCGCCGAGCTTTTGGACTTGGCCAGGACGCGAGCTCCGGAAGGTGTCCAGGACTCCACCCCGCTGCCACCGCCACCGAGCGCTTTTGTCACCATCATCGAGGGCTGTGATAACTTCTGCTCCTATTGCATCGTCCCTTACCGGCGTGGGAGGGAGAGGAGCCGGCCTCTGACTGAAATCCGCTGTGAGGTGGAAAGCCTTGCTGAGCGCGGCGTGAAACAGGTTACGCTGCTGGGACAGAACGTGAACTCCTACGGTCACGATCTTCCAGGCATGCCCGATCTGGCGGATTTACTCAATGAGTTGAACTCTGTTGGGGACCTTGTGCGAATTCGCTTCCTCACCTCCCACCCCAAAGATATGAACCAGAAGCTTGTTCGGGCTGTGGCCTCTCTGGACAAGGTCTGTGAATCTATCAGCCTCCCTGTTCAAGCTGGGGACGATGAGATTCTGCGGGCGATGGGTCGAGGCTATACTGCACAAAACTACCGTGAGTTGGTTGGGCAAATACGCAGTATTGTCCCCGGCGTGGCTCTCTCAACCGATGTTATTGTGGGTTTCCCCGGAGAAACCGAGGCCCAGTTTCAGAGGACACTCGATCTGCTCTCCGACATCAGGTTCGATACTGTTCATGTCGCTGCCTACTCGCCGCGACCCGGCACGCTGGCATCAAGGAAGTTTGAGGATGATATTCCCCCCTCGGAGAAAAGGAGGCGGTTACGAAAGGTCGAGGAACTGGAGTGTGAGATAGCCTCTGAGATCAATGCTCAGCTCCTGGGACAAAAGGTGGAGGTACTGGTGGAGGGGGACAAGAAGGGGAGGTGGTGGGGTCGTACCAGAACAGGAAAGCTGGTGTTCTTCAACGATGACGCTAATCGCTTGGGGCAACTAGTCGAGGTCGAGGTTGAGAGAGCGAGCCCTTGGTCGCTCCAGGGCGTGTTTGGACATAAG
>CAZCXP010000107.1:3082-8939 GCA_964502665.1 uncultured Dehalococcoidia bacterium
CTTCAGCCCAATGGCAGATCGATGTGGTAGTTCTTGAGCACAGCTTCTATTGCTGCTGCCGACTTTTCATCGGGTGGCGTGAGGGGCAAACGAGGGTTGCCCACAGGGAATCCCAGATAGTTCAAAGCGTATTTAATGGGGATGGGATTGGAGACAATAAACAAGGCGTTGACCAAGGGCATGAGGTTGCGGTGGATAGCAGCAGCCTCTGTCGATTTCCCGCTAATTGCTTTGGTGATCATCTCCTTGATTTGAGTTCCTACTAGATGAGAGGCGACGCTGATAGCCCCATAGCCGCCCAGAGAAAGCAAGGGGAAAGTGTCGCTATCATTGCCGCTGTAGAGTAGAAAGTCCTTGTGCGCCCCATCGAGGATCTTGGCTGAGTGCCCCAGGTCGCCGCTTGCTTCCTTGAGCCCGATGATGTTGTCGATTCGGCTTAGCTCGATAACTGTTTCGGGGGAGAGGCCGGTGATAGTGCGACTGGGCACGTTATACAGGATGCAGGGCAGGTTTGTGCTTCTGGCAATGGTCTGAAAGTGCTCCAGTAGCCCTTGTTGCGTGGGCTTGTTATAGTAAGGGACCACCAGCAAGCAAGCATCGACTCCGATTCGCTCTGCTTCCTTGGTTGTTGCTACGGCCTCTGCTGTGCTGTTGCTCCCTGTGCCCGCTACGATTGCTCCTCGCTTGCCTACCGCCGATTTCACCTCGGCAAATAGCCGAAGCTCTTCCTCACGAATCAGGGTAGGGGATTCGCCGGTTGTGCCTACCACTACTACCCCGTCGCTTCCCGAATCAAGCAGAGCTAGCGCCAGCTTCTTCGCCTGTTCATAGTTGACCTCTCCCCTCTCATCGAAGGGGGTTACCATCGCCGTAAGCAGACGACCCAAATTTAGCAATTGATACCTCCTCTGGTTTCCTAGAGCCAGCCCTTGGAGATCAGTTCCTCAGCGATCTGAACGGTATTGAGAGCTGCTCCCTTACGCAGGTTATCTGCAACGACCCACATAGCTAGCCCGTTAGGGTGTGAAGCATCACGGCGTATGCGCCCGACAAACACCTCGTCAGTGCCAGCCGCTGCCCAAGGTTGCGGATAGAGGCTAATAGGGGGATCATCCAATACCTTAACGCCGGGCGCGGTAGCCAGGATATTCCGTGCCTCCTCGGGGCTCATGGGATTGCTGAACTCGACATGGATTGCTTCACTGTGTCCGGTAACTACTGGCACGCGTACGCAGGTCGCTGAAATGGCGATGCTCTCGTCGTGAAGAATCTTCCTCGTTTCGTGAGTCATTTTCCACTCTTCCTTGGTGTAGCCGTCATCGAGGAATACGTCGATCTCAGGAAGCAGGTTGAACGCTATCTGGTGCGGGTAAACGTGAGGGACAGTGCTCTTTCCCTCAAGGATCAGCTTGGTTTGGCTGTTGAGCTCATCTACAGCCGCCGAGCCCGTGCCCGATACCGCCTGGTAAGTATCCACCACTATCCTCTTGATAGGATTTACTTTGTGCAGCGGATAGAGTGCCACCACCATCTGAATAGTGGAGCAGTTGGGATTGGCAATTATACCTTGATGATGCTCCAGGTCCTCGGGGTTGACCTCAGGAACCACGAGAGGGATATTGGGATTCATTCTGAAGGCGGCGCTGTTATCCACCACTACCGCACCTCTCTTGGCTGCTATCGGTGCAAAGTGCTTGCTGACTTCGCTCCCCGCGGAGAATAGTGCTATATCTACCGGGTCAAACGAGTTGGGCGTGACCTCCTCGACCTCGATCTCCCGGTGATTTACAAATAGCTTCTTTCCTGCTGATCTATCGGAGGCAAGTAGATGAACCGAGGCCATGGGAAAATCCCTCTGCTCCAGGACCTTGATAAACTCCTGTCCCACGAGCCCAGTGGCCCCGACAATAGCAGTATGATATTTTCTCATCAGCACAGACCCTAGCAATTCTCCTCCTCAAGACCCAGAAGCTTGTTCAAGCCAAAGACCGCCTCCTTGAGTTCGGCAACCTTCTTGATGGCCAGGTTAACGCCAGGCATGAAGGCTTCTCGACTTATCTGGTCAAGCCGTATCCTCAGGGTTTGACCCGATGCGCCTAGAATAATCTCCTGATGAGCAAGCATCCCTGGCAGCCGCACGCTATGTAGGGCTACTCCCTCAAATTCGCCGCCGCGACAACCGGCAATGCTCTCACTTGCTGTAGAGGCGTGGACAAAAGCCTTGCCTCTAGATTTGACCATCTCCCTGGCTGTAGCTAGGGCGGTTCCCGACGGGGCATCGGCCTTCTGCTCATGGTGCATCTCGATAATCTCAGCATAGTCGAAAAACCTAGCTGCTATTTTTGCCAGGTGAATCATTACTGCCGCCGCCAGAGAGAAGTTGGGGGTGACCACTGCCCCGATTCTATGGCTCTGGCACAGGCTCTTGATTTCATCGAGGTTCGCAGCGGATAGCCCTGTGGTCCCGATCACCAGCCTGACATTATGTTTTACTGCCGTTCGCACCGCAGGCATCGTGGCCGCGGCATTAGTGAAATCTACCACAACGTCGGGGTGGTGGCGACTAAGAGTTGATTC
The DNA here is from genome assembly GCA_964502665.1 of uncultured Dehalococcoidia bacterium. GTDB lineage: Bacteria > Chloroflexota > Dehalococcoidia > SZUA-161 > SZUA-161 > SOKG01. The sequence continues at coordinate 5,660 of CAZCXP010000107.1, forward strand.
TAGGTCAGCAGACAGCGGGATCGAGCGAGACCCGTCAGGTAAGAGTAGCGCTTCGCCCTCCCCCTTTATGTCTACTCCAGCCACTGCTTCAAGCTCTGGATCACGACATAGTGATCTGAGCACCTCTTGCCCCATCTTTCCCAACGCGCCGTGCACCAGAACTCTTACCCGCTCCATCAGCTCCTCGATTCGTCACCAGTTTTATGTAAAACGACATAATTAAGTGCGCATATACCGCAATTAAACTCTAATTTCTAAATGCTAAATCCTAAACAATATCAAAATTCAAAGAGCAAATCCAAAGCTACTGGCTCTCTCCTTTGGTTAGCAATGGCAAGTTCTAAATTATAGGCTATAAATCCTAACTAGTCTAGTGTCTAGGTTTTGGGTGTTTCGTTCCGAAAACAAACTCTAGTCCGTTCATGGTTTGGCAAGCCTGTCCTGAGCCCTGGCCTTGGCTAGGCCCAAGGCTTGTCGAAGGAAGCGAAGCCGAAGGGCTTGCCACGAACGGCATCTGGCATATCAATTCTCATATTCGTTGGTGGGCAGTCGCCCACGTGAGTTCGTTTAGGATTCCGGATTTCGAGTTTGGATTCTGTTACACGCAGATGCTTACTACCCTACATGAAGGGACTTACCTTCTTAGGGGGGCGGCCTTTTTGGTTGAATGTTCCTGGGTCGCTCTCTTGAGGCCCTCTCATTTTCATGCCCTCTGTCCTCATCGCGATAGGGGTGCGGAGGCCTGGACTCTGTACGTTTTCTGAAGGGATAGCTTGGGGTCTCTTTCTGGTCGGTTCCCAAGCGGGCACCTGGTATCTGAGACAGCTTTTCGAGCACTGCGCGACGGGAGAGATTAATCCTGCCCATGCGATCGATCTCGGTGACCATGACCATGACCTCGTCACCAACCTTAACCACATCCGCAACGCTGGGCGCCCGATAGTCGGCCAGCTCGCTGATGTGCACCAGACCCTCTTTGCCGGGCAGGATTTCGACAAAAGCTCCGAAGTTGGTTACCCGGGTCACTCGACCGTTGTACATCCCGCCTACCTCGACATCCCTGGTCAGCTCCTCAATTATTCTGATGGCCTTCTGGGTTGCCTCCTCACTCGGTGAGCCGATAAGGACAGTGCCATCGTTCTCCACGTCAATAGTCACCTTGGTCTCGCTCATTATCGACCTGATAGTCCTGCCCCCGGGGCCAATAACGTGGCGGATCTTCTCGGGATCAATTGTTATTTTGGTTAGCCGGGGGGCGTACTTGCTTATTTCTGGTCGGCTGGCGCTAATGGTCTCTCTCATTCTCTCCAGGATGAACAGGCGGGCATCCCTTGCCTGACTCAGACACTGCTCCATAATCTCATAGCTTACGCTCTTTATCTTGATGTCCATCTGGAGCGCTGTTATCCCCTCAGCCGTTCCTGCTACCTTAAAGTCCATATCGCCAAGGGCGTCCTCCAGCCCCTCGATGTCGGTAAGCACGGCAAACTTGCCATTCTCTCCCGTTACCAGGCCCATGGCTACGCCGGCCACTGGTGTCTTGATGGGTACACCAGCGTCCATGAGGGACAAGGTACTGCCACAGACGCTTGCCATGGAAGTGCTGCCGTTGGAACTCAATACCTCGGAGACGAGGCGAATTGTGTAAGGAAAATCGACCTCTTCGGGGAGCACAGGTACCAAGGCTCGTTCCGCCAGTGCTCCGTGTCCGATCTCACGACGCCCGGGAGAGCCCAGGCGCTTCACCTCGCCGGTGCTGAACGGGGGGAAGTTATAGTGGTGCATGAAACGTTTGCTCTCCTCCTGTCCAATCCCATCGATCTGTTGCTCCTCTCCTGGCGAGCCGAGGGTTGCAATAGTCAGCACTTGGGTCTGCCCTCTGGTGAACAATCCCGAGCCGTGGGTGCGAGGAAAGGCCCCCACCTCACAACTGATGGGGCGCACATCGGTTAGGCCCCGGCCATCGGGTCTGGTTCCTTTCTCCAAGATGAGTGACCTTACTCTGTCCTTAAGACCTAACTCCAAGGCTAAACTTATCTCCTGGGCAGAACAAGTGCCTCCCCACTTTGCCCCGATCTCTTCCGCAAGCTGATCCATAACCTCCTCGCGCTCTGACCGGTCTTTCCAACGAAGTCCCTGCCCAAGCTTATCCCGAATAGTGGCGGCGACATCTGTTTGGAGTTCTGCGCTGAGTTCCTTGGCCTTGAGCTCCATTTTTGGTCTGCCAAAAGCTTGGATAAGCTGTTCCTGGAGCTCGATCACCTCCTGGTTTGCCTCCTGGCCGAATTTGATTGCTTGGAGTACGATGTCCTCTGTTAGCTCCTTTGCCCCTGCCTCTACCATGACTGGTCCTTCTCTGGTGCCGGCGATAACCAGGTCTAGCTTACTGTGGGTAAGTTGGGTGAAGGTAGGATTGAGCACATGCGCTCCATCTATGTAGCCGACTCGAGAGGCAGCCACCGGCCCGCTGAAGGGAATATCCGAGATGCCGAGTGCCGCCGACGCACCGATGATAGCCAGGACATCGGGGTCGTTCTCCTGGTCCGCCGAGAGCACAGTCATCACCACTTGAATATCGTGGCGAAAATCCTTGGGGAAAAGTGGGCGCAGTGGCCGATCAGTGAGCCTGCTTGTCAGCACTGCCCCCTGGCTGGGTCTCCCTTCTCTGCGGAAGAAACTACCGGGGATTTTCCCCGCGGCATAAAGTCTCTCTTCGTAGTCTATAGTAAGCGGCAGGAAGTCTAGCCCTTCCCTGGGTTCGGCGCTGGTGCACGCGGTAACCAGAACTACCGTCTCACCGTAGTGGACGGTGACTGCTCCGTTAGCCTGCTCAGCGAGCCTTCCGGTTTCGATGTGTAGCGCCCTTCCGGCGACATCACGCTGGAAATCGTTTGTCATCTGCTTTCAGCCTCTCTGCCATTGTTCCACCAGGCCTCTCTCCTACTTGCGAAGACCGAGCCTTGCTATCAGTTGTCGATAGCGATTGACATCGTTATTGCTGAGATATTGCAAGAGGCGACGCCGTTGCCCCACGAGCTTCAAAAGACCTCTCCGGGAATGGTGGTCGTGAGCGTGTGACTTGAAGTGTTCCGTCAACTGATTTATCCTCTCAGTGAGCAGCGCGACCTGGACCTCAGTTGAGCCGCTATCCCCTTCCCGAAGCTGAAACTGGTGGACAATAGCTTCCTTCTTCTCTTTCTCTATCATCTGATTACTCCGTTTTGCCAACGAAAACATATTATAACATAGGACGAGAGACCATGTAAATTGAGCTTCTCAC
>CAZCXP010000108.1:0-8884 GCA_964502665.1 uncultured Dehalococcoidia bacterium
GGCTGCCCTGGAGCATCTCGCTCTTGTGCGTCCTCTGGGGGAAGAATATCTTCACCACGCGCGTGGGAGAGCCGGAGAGGCCGGCCTTGTCTCCGTCGGCAGCTATCTCCTCAGCCGTCCAGACGGGTATTTGAACGGTCTTGGCCCTGGCCATGCCGCGCAGTGAAGGCAGGCGGGGTACGTTGATCTCCTTGACCACGGTGATCACTGCGGGCAGGGTCATCTCGATGACCTCGTAGCCCTCCTCGACCATTCTCTGCACCCTGATATATCCCTCTTTTATCTCCTCGACCTTGCTCACATAGGCCACAAAGGGTATCCCCAGCATCTCGGAGAGCTCGGGCCCTACCTGGCCGGTGTCGCCGTCCAGCGTCTGCCGGCCGCAGATTATAACGTCGTAGTCTGCTATCCTGGCGATCGCCCGGGAGAGAACGTAGGAGGTAGCCCAGGTATCGGAGCCGGCGAAAGCGCGGTCGCTGATCAGAATGGCCTCGTCAGCGCCGAGGGAGATCGTCTCCCTCAAAGCTTCCTCCGCCTGGGGCGGCCCCATGCTGATAACGGTAACCTTGCCACCGCACCTCTCCCTTAGGCGAACGCCTTCCTCCAGCGCGTAGGTATCGAAGGGGTTGATGATGCTTTCTACCCCCTCCCGGACAAGGGTGTTGGTCTCGGGGTCTATCTTGATATCGGTGGTGCCCGGCACCTGCTTTGTGCAAACCACGATGTTCATTCGCGCAGCGCCTTCCGTTTTAGTAACTCCAGGGCGATAACGTTTCTCAGCACCTGATTGGTGCCCTCATATATCTGATTGATCTTGGCATCCCGCATCATCTTCTCTACCGGATAGTCGCGCATGTAGCCTGGCCCGCCGAAGACCTGCACCGCATCGGTGGTCACTTTCATCGCCATATCCGTGGCGAAGACCTTGGCCATAGCTCCTTCCTCGGTGAAGCTCCTGGCCCCGCTGTCGATGGTCTTGGCTGTGGCATAGACCAGAGCCCTGGCCGCTTCCAGTTCCATGGCCATATTGGCCAGCATGTGCTGGATGGCTTGAAAGGCGGAGACCGGATGGCCGAACTGCTGGCGCTGCCGGGCATAGGCCACCGCCGCTTCCAGGGCTCCCTGGGCGAATCCAACTGCCAGGGCACCGACACCGGGGCGGGATGTGTCCAGGGTCTTCATGGTTACGATGAACCCCATGCCCTCTCTGCCCACCACGTTCTCCTTGGGCACCCGGCAGTTATGGAAAACAAGCTCCCTGGTAGCGGAGGAGCGGATGCCCATCTTCTTCTCCTTCTTGCCGAAGGTGAATCCTGGCGTGCCTTTCTCCACTATGAGGGCGCTGGCGCCACGGATGCCCTTTAGCGGGTCGGTCAGGGCGATAATCGTGTAGATCTCAGCCTCGCCACCGTTGGTGATGAACTGCTTGGTGCCATTGATGACGTAGTCATCGCCATCCCGGGTTGCAGTCGTCTTTATGGCAGCAGCGTCGCTGCCGGCTCCGGACTCGGTCAGGCCGAAGCCGGTGAGCCTGGCCCCGCTTGCTATGTCGGGGAGATACTTCTGCTTCTGCTCCTCACTGCCGTAAAGAAGAATGGGCATAGCTCCCAATGCGTCTGCAGCGTAGGTGAGAGCGATTCCACAGCAGGCTCGGCTTAGCTCCTCAACGGCTATGCATAGGGCGAAGCACCCTTCCCCCAGACCTTCATACTGCTCAGGAATAAAGATTCTAAACAAATCTGCATCAGCCATATCCTTGACGATTGCCCAGGGAAACTCCTCCTTCTCGTCCAGCTCCGCCCGCACGGGGAGTATCCTTTCCTCGGCAATCCTCCGAGCCAGGCCCTTGATGAGCTTCTGCTGTTCAGTCAAGAAGTACTCCAAGGCAACTCTCCTTATTGTAGAGATGAAGTAATTGTAGCCGATTCTTGAAACTTATCAACCCAGATGGGTCATGCTCGGAACGGGGACTTTGAGAACATAATGGTAACGAAGTTGTGCCGATTCATGCCAGTATAACAGTATACCAATTTAACGGTATAGCAGTACACTGGTACACCATCTCAACTGGAGTGGAGTTCCCCCACGATGCCCTGAGCCTGGCTGATGATGCCGTCGATGATCTCATTGACACTCATTACCTCGTCGATAAGGCCTGCCACCTGTCCACAGGGAACGACTCCTGCTTCGACATCGTCTTCGAAAAGCACCTTCCTCAATCTGTCGCCGCCGATATATGGCAGAAGCTCGAGCATGGTAATGCCTTTCTTTTCCAGCTCCAACACCTTCTCCGCAGCTTCATTCCTGCGTACCCTGTAGGCCCTGTCAAGGGAACGCTCCACGTAAACGGTGTCGGTTGCTTGAGTGTGAACAAGCCAGTCCTTGAATGTCTCACTGGCCGGGCACTCGTGGGAGGCCATGAGCCGCGTGCCTATCTGCACCCCGGAGGCACCCAGGGCCAGGGCGGAGACAAAAGCCCGCCCATCGCCAACCCCGCCGGCTGCGATCACCGGTATCTTGAGCGAGTCCACAGCCAGCGGGATCATGATCGAGAGCGGTAGATCGTCCAGTCCGGTGTGCCCTGCTGCTTCGTAGCCCACCAGGGTGACTGCGTCGACACCTGCTCGCTCCGCCGATCTGGCGTGCCTCACGGTGGCGCACTTGTGGAGTACAGTGATGCCAGCTTCCTTGAGTCGCTTTACATAAGGTTCCGGGCTCAGGGCGGCGGTCTCCACGAACTTGACCTTCTCTTCGATGACCACGCCCACGTCCTGGTCTATCTTCTCTGGATCACGATGAATCAAAGCGATATTGACCCCGAAGGGTTTATCCGTGAGGCTGCGGCAGGCTCTGATCTGCTCCTTCAGCTCGTCTCGGGTGCAGGTAACCCCGGCGATAAGTCCGAAGCCGCCGGCATTGGAAACCGCTGCCGCCAGCTCTGCAGTGCTCAGATACGCCATTGCACCGCCGATTATGGGATACTCAACGCCGAGTAGCTCGGTCAGCCTGGTTTTGAACATCTTGCCCTCGCTTAATCACACTGGTGGTGAACTAAGGGTATCATCAGGTGAAGGTGGAAGTCAACACAAAGGCTGCTTCATGGGGGTAGGGGAGGGCCCCATATGCTCAAATGGCGGCGCCTGCGCAGCCAGCCAAACATCTAGACATTCAACCAGCGCAACATTCAAGTGGCTGGCCATCTAGACGCCTGAATGGTCGAGCCGGGGGTTGATAAAGGCTCCGGCCGGGGAGATCTGCCGATAACACGAGTGAAAAGCGGAGAAACTCTGTAATCAAAATCTGGGCGTTTTTTGATCTTGGGTACGAAGTCATCATCAGGCGATTTCGGGGGTAGGGCGGTGGGAAAGCGCACCCGCCTGCTGTGTTATGGTATATATGCCACCGCCAGCACACTGTGTTATCGCCGTGTGCTTTCCTCTCCTCATTGAATTGGTTTTGAAGCTGAGAGAGTAGAAAGGGTCGGTGCTTGACACAGTGTGTGGTGAAATACAGTGCGGCTCTAACAAAGTGAAACGGTCGCTAACACAAGGCCATTGTGTTGCGGGCTAGATTGTGTTAGACTTTGCATGGGGGAGACCGGCCGGAGGGAGCAAATGTTCAAATGCAAAGAGTGCGGGAAGGAGTTCGCTGATTGGCATGCTCTCGGGGGCCACATGCGGACACACGGGGCGAAGAAGGAGAGAAGTGTGTCTTTGCCTGCGGGTGAGGAGCATGGGAAAGAGCGCCTTGCTCAGGCACTGGGAAAGCTCAGTGAGCTCAGCCCCCAGGAAGCATGGCAGATTGTAGTGAACTGGATAATGGACGTGCACCGTCAGCTACAGCTAAGGGATGAGACCATACAAAGCTACCGGCTTAGACTGCAGGACAGCGAGGCAAGGGTTCAGGGTGTGCAGAGCGAGCTTAAGAAGCTGCAGCAGACGGTCGCAGGCAGGCACGTTTACAAAGGGCAGGACAATCAGCTATAATCTGTGCCATGGCTGCATTGAGAACGCATTGCTGTGGAGAGCTTCGCAAGGAGCACGTTGGCCAGGTGGTGACCATCGCCGGATGGGTCAACCGGCGGCGCGACCACGGAGGGCTGATATTCATTGACCTGCGCGATCGGGAGGGAATAGTCCAGACGGTGTTCAATCCCGAGGTGTCGGCCGCGAATCACTCGGTTGCCAGCGAGCTGCGAAGTGAATATGTGGTCAAGGTCAAGGGCAAGGTCTCGCTCCGTCCCCCGGGGACGGAGAACCCCAAGCTGGCGACAGGCGATGTTGAGCTTATCGCTGAGGATGTGGAGATCCTCAACGTGGCGAAGACACCGCCGTTTTACATAAACGAGGAGGTTGAGGTTGAGGAGCCGCTTCGTCTCAAGTATCGCTACCTCGATCTCAGGCGCGAGCGGCTGCAACGCAACATGATCCTGCGTCACCGCGTGGTCAAGTTCATACGTGACTTCCTCGATGCCAGGGGTTTTATCGAGATCGAGACCCCGGTCCTGATCAAGAGCACGCCTGAGGGGGCGCGGGATTACCTGGTGCCCAGCCGAATCCATAGCGGCAGGTTCTATGCCTTGCCACAGTCGCCACAGCAACTGAAACAGCTACTCATGGTAGCCGGCTACGACAGGTACTTTCAGATAGCTCGCTGTTTCCGCGACGAGGACCCGAGGGCTGACCGCCAGCCTGAGTTCACCCAGCTCGACCTCGAGATGAGCTTCGTGGATGAGGACGACGTCCTCAACCTGACGGAGGAGCTTTTCATCTCGCTGGTGGAGACGATAACGCCTCAGTTTAGGTTGATCAAGCCCTTCCCCCGTCTCTCCTATACGGAGGTGATGGAAAAGTACGGCAGCGATAAGCCTGATTTGAGGTTCGGGCTGGAGCTTGCCGATCTCTCGGGTATCGTTGCTGGCTGTGAGTTCTCTGTCTTTCGCTCGGTCCTTGGCGAGGGGGGGAAGGTTAGGGGATTCGCTGCTCCGGGCTGCGCAGCTTATTCCCGCAGCCAACTGGCTGAGTTGACCGACTTCGTCCGCAGCCGCGGGGCCAAAGGCCTGATCACAATGGCGCTCGATGGGGAGCCTGGGGAGCCACTCACTGACCTAACCCAGGACAACGTCCGCTCCGTTGTCGCTAAGTTCCTGACCGCAGAGCAGATAGTGGAGATTGCTAAGCGGCTGGGGGCCAGGAGGGGAGACCTGCTGCTCATAGTTGCGGATAAGCCAAAGACAGTTGACGCTGTCTTGAGCGCCTTGCGCTCGGAGGTGGCACTGCGTCTCGGCCTCGCTGACCCCGATCTTCTGGCTTTCGCTTTTATACTGGATTACCCTTTGTTCGAATGGAACGAGGAGGGGCACTGGGAGCCAATGCATCACCCCTTCACTGCTCCCAGGAGTGAGGATGTGCCGTTGCTCGATACCGACCCGGGAAAGGTGCGGGCCAGGCACTATGATTTTGTGTGCAATGGTTCCGAGCTCTCCAGTGGCTCGATCAGGATTCATAAGCGAGAGATCCAGGAGAAAGCGTTCCAGATTCTAGGCTACAGCAAGGAGGAGACTGAGCAGAGGTTCGGGCATCTACTGGAGGCCCTGGAGTGCGGCGCTCCCCCGCATGGGGGTATCGCTCCGGGAATCGATCGTCTCGTAATGCTGCTTGCTGGAGAGGAGAACATCCGGGAGGTGATTGCCTTCCCCAAGACTCAAAGCGCTGTCGACCTCATGTTGGATTCACCTTCTCCTGTTTCCCCAGAGCAGCTTCAGGAGTTGCACCTCAGGCTCAGCGAGGATTGATTCGCGCTGAGGCCCGAGCCGCACCCTGAATTCTTCACTGCGAGGGCGCTTCGTGCTATAATGGGGATGATATGAAGGTGACGAAAGATGAGATCGAGGGGAGCCAGGTGGTGCTCAACATCGAGGTTGAAGGGGAAGAGATGGAGGGCGCAATTCGGCAGGCCTACCGTCGCCTGGGGGCCAAAACAGCTGTCCCCGGCTTCCGCAAGGGGAAGGCTCCTTCTGCAATACTGGAGCAGTATTTTGGGAAGAGTGCCTTGATTGAAGACGCTGCTGAGCATCTTCTACCCGAAGTCTATGATCGGGCAATTCGAGAGCAGGAGGTGGAGGCTATAGCCCAGCCGCAGATCGAGGTTATCCAGATCGACCCGTTGGCATTTAAGGCTACGGTTCCGGTACGGCCTACTGTTAAGCTGGACGACTATCACCAGATCAAGTTCGAGCTGGAGCCAGTGGTGGTTACAGAGGAGGAGGTGACAGAGGCCCTGGAGAATATTCGCTATATGCAGGCACCATGGGAGCCTGCGGAGCGGGCGGCGAGATTTGGCGATTTGCTGGCCATCGATGTGGAAGGTAGCGTAGGGGACAAGAGTGTCATTAATGAAAAACAGGGGTGGTATCGATTGTCGCCCGATCAGCCGTCGCCACTCCCCGGCTTCGCTGAACAGCTCGAGGGAGCAGAGAGGGGAGAGGAGAGAGCGTTCACGTTGACATTGCCTGCGGAGCAAGGAGATTTTGGTGGCCAGGAATGCAATTTCAGGGTCCTGGTCAACGAGATCAAGCAGAAGAACCTTCCTGAGCTAGACGACGAGTTTGCCAAAAGCCTCGGCCAGGGTTTGGAGACATTGGATTCACTCAAGGAGAAGATTGCTGCTGACCTTAAGTCCAGAAAAGAGTGGGAGGCGAAGAGTAACCTTGAGGAGAAGGCGATCAAGGCTCTGGTCGATCTTGCCCAGGTAGATTTCCCCGACATCATGGTGCAAAGTGAGATCGATCACATCATCGCTGAGCGAGAGCAGCAGTTTGGCGATCGAGCGAGTCTCGAGAACTACCTCAGCAGCGTCAAGAAAACGGAGGATGAGTTCAGAAACGAACTCAGGCCAGTGGCGGAGCGGATCGTAATTCGCTCGGTGGTATTGCAGAAGTTCGCTGAACTGGAGGGGGTTGAGGTCGGTGCTGCTGACATCGATGCCGAGGTGGAGCGCATGAAGCAGCATGCTTCTGATGAAGGAGTGCGACAGCTTCTGGATTCACCGTCTGCTCGAGAGTCGCTAGGCAGGAATATGTTCATCAGGAAGGCGATCGATCGCCTATTTGAGATAGCTACAGTGGAGGAGGCGCCTGTAAGTTCAGAGGCTGAATCTGCAGCATCGCAATCCAAGGAAGAGGGGGACGAAAATGGAGATGCAACCTAGTAACGTGATTCCTTTCGTAATCGAAAGCAGTGCTCGTGGGGAGCGTACCTTCGATATATACTCCCTGCTGCTCAAGGAGCGCATTGTCTTTCTGGGCTATCCGATTAGCGACCAAATAGCCAATGTGGTAATCGCCCAGCTCCTCTATCTGGAGCGCGAGGACCCGGACAAGGATATCAGTCTCTACATCCATTGCCCTGGCGGCGTCATCAACTCTGGACTGGCTATCTACGACACCATTCAGCTCATCCGCTGCGATGTGTCCACCATCTGTGTTGGCCTGGCGGCCAGCATGGGCACGGTTTTGCTCGCTGGTGGCGCCAAGGGCAAACGTTATGCTCTGCCAAATGCCACCGTCCACATGCATCAGCCCATGGGCGGCGCCCAAGGACAAGCGGCGGATATCGAGATCGCAGCCCGGGAGATACTGAGGTTGCAGGACGTGATCCGCTCCATACTGGTCAAGCATACTGGTCAGCCATTGGAGAGAATCGCTCACGATACCGACCGTGACTTCTACATGAATGCCGAGGCGGCAATGGAGTACGGGGTGATCGACGAGATACTTAAGGGGTCCGGGGCCCAAGAGAAGAAGTCAGCCTAAGCCAGGCTACCTTCTGCTCACATGGGGCGCCCTGCACGCTCCTGGTAACTCTGAGCCAGTTCACCCAGGGAGGGAAGCCCGGCCCTGGCACCGGTTTCCCTGATACAGAACTGGGCCATGATCTCTCCCAGAAGGCCACACTCTCGCAGGCTCTTTTCCTTTAGTATGCCGTAGAGAACGCCGGCGGCGAAGGCATCGCCGGCGCCGGTGGTATCCATCACCCTTCGTTTCCCAGACGGCTCATCCTCTATCATGCATTCCTGCTCGCCGTCGCTGAGATAGCAAGCCATGGTCTTCCCTTGCCTGATAATCCCCTTGCCCAGAGTGACTGCCACCGTTTGGCAACCTTGCTCCAGGCACCTTTGAACTCCCTTCTCAAACCCTTCGTGGGTCAGTTGCTCCAGTTCATGCCTATTGAGGAACAAGATATAAGTCCTTCTTATTATCGGCGCCAGGGCAGGTAGCCCCTTGGCAGCGTATATCTCCCCTGGAGAGAAACTGATCTTAACCGATGGTGATAGCTTGCCAGCTACACTTCGCTGGATTTCGAGCTGCTTCCCGTCAACGAAGGAGGAGAGGTGAAGAATCTTGGCTTGATTTAAGCAGGCCAAGTCTATGTCCCGAGCGGTTAGCAGGCGATTTGCCCCCGGTGAGACGTAGAGGGCTCTCCTGCCCAGGCGGTCGGTGAGGCAAATCACCGAGCCGGTCTCAGCCTTGGGCTTGACCTTGATCTGGCTGCTGTCAACGCCTACCCTCTCGAAATCTCTGAGCAGCATCTGCCCCGGGTCGTCATTGCCAACAGCACCGACGAAACCGGTAGCTATCCCCAGCCTGGCCAGTCCATAGACGGTATTTGCCGCTGAGCCCCCTGGAGAGAGGGTGAACCCCCTTATAGGTGCCTCGCCATCGGTTAGAGTGCGCTGCACCAGATATAATTGGTCGATGTTCATGGCACCGAACCCTATTATCTCAAGTGAGCCCATTTATGGTATCCTGCAACAATCTCGCCAGAAATTCCTCGAAGGGAGGCCCTCACCCAAACCCTCTCCCTTGAAGGGAGAGGGCTAGGGT
>CAZCXP010000109.1:0-8623 GCA_964502665.1 uncultured Dehalococcoidia bacterium
AAGCTGAAACACGCCTTCGCCTCTCTAACCCTGGGGTCGGGAGCAGTGGCAGTGGCGCTGACTCGCTCTTCCGTGTCGAAATCGGGACATAGACTCCTGGGAGGGGCGGTTCGCACTGCTTCACAACACAACGACCTCTGTCGCGTAGAAGCTGATACTTATTTCTACGACCCGCGTAGCTACCCCAATATGAGCACTGACTATACCGGGATTCTGAATAATGGAGTGGCATTGGCGGCCGAAACATGGAAGGCCTTCCAGCGAGAGCTGGGCTGGAAAGAGCAAGATGTAAACGGGTTTTTCACCCATCAGGTCAGCTCTGTCCATCAACAGGTATTGTTTCATACCCTGGAGCTGGATCAATCCAAGAGCTTTTCCACCGTGGAATACCTGGGGAACATCGCTTCTTGTTCCCTCCCCATCTCGCTAGCTATAGGAATTGACGAGGGCCGTGTTAATCCTGGCGATAAGGTTGTGATGATGGCAGCCGGCAGCGGCTTGTGCGTTATTGTGCTGGGTCTGGAATGGTAGCGTCAGGGGGTGACCTCCTAAGTAAGATGGTTGCCAAGATGGCTGATGAAACACGAATCGTAATCACCGGGGTAGGTCTGTCGGCACCAAACGGAAACAACCTTACGGAGTTTCGACAGAACTTGCTCGCTGGCAAATCCGGAATAGGGAAAATCGAAACCCACTACATGGGAGAAGTCATAGCCGGTGCGTGCGATTTTGACCTACTGAAGTATCAGAGTAAGAAAGAACTGCGTCGGGGAACGCGAGCAGGGTCTTTTGGCGTTTACTGCTGTCGCGAGGCAGTGGCTGATGCGAAATTGGATCTCGACTCCGTTGATAAATCGAGAATTGGTGTCTATGTCGGGATTACTGAGCACGGCAACGTGCAAACCGAGAATGAAATCTATAAACTCAAGCAGTTCGGCTACAATCTAGACGTCTGGTCACACCACCAGAACCCAAAAACTGTGGCCAATGCGCCAGCGGGCGAAATCACCCTGAATATGGGGATTACCGGCCCACACTACACACTGGGAGGTGCTTGCGCCGCCGGCAGCATCGGACTTATACACGGCGTTCAGATGCTCCGCCTGGGCGAGGTGGATTTGGCCCTGGCTGGTGGGGTTTCAGAGGTTATTCATGGCTTTGGTATTTATCTCAGCTTCAAGAATGAACGTGCGTTGGCGAGCCATCCGGACCCCACGAAGGCATCCCGTCCTTTCGACAGGGACCGAAACGGTGTTGTCGTTTCCGAAGGCGGCTGCATGTGCGTCCTGGAGAAACTGAGTGACGCGCTCAAAAGAGGCGCCAGGATTTACGGCGAGATCGTGGGTTACGCTATCAACTCGGATGCATCCGATTACGTTCTTCCCAACGCAGAAAGGCAAGCTGAGTGCATGAACCTTGCTCTCAAGAAAGCCGGCATATCAGCCAGCGACATCGATATTATCAACACCCACGCGACTGCAACCCCTGAAGGAGACAAGGTGGAGTGTCAGGCAATCAGACAAGTCTTTGGGAACAACTCAAAAAATACCTACGTAAACAACACCAAGAGCTACATTGGCCACAGCATGGGTGCTGCTGGTGCTCTAGAATTGGTGGGCAATTTACCCTCATTTGAAGACCATGTCGTTCACCAGACGATCAATATAGACAATCTAGACCCCGAGTGCGCCCTTAAGAACCTCGTAATCAACCAGCCCAAAAAGGTGGATAAGGTCGACTATATCTTGAATAACTCTTTCGGAATGTTGGGACTCAATTCCGCCATTGTCGTCAAAAGATTTGCAGGATAGCATCGGGGCAACCTCCTGGCTGGAATTGATATGAAATTGTCTGCTTTGGTAGCTCTGTGGCGTATTCGGAGCCACTCATGAAAGATACTTAGCCAACACGTACCCGGGAAACAGAGCACATCACTTCACCAGAGAGCCGAAGGCTCACATAACTTTCTCCCCTTGCAAGACAGGGGAGAAATCGCTTAACAGAGCCTGGATATGAGTTACGACGTTATTATTATAGGGGCAGGGATGTCCGGCCTCGCTGCTGGCATCAGATTGGCCTACTATGGCAAGAAGGTTTGCATCCTCGAAAAACATTATCGTGTCGGGGGACTAAATTCATTCTACAGCAGGGACGGACATAAATTCGATGTTGGCCTTCATGCAATGACCAATTATGTCCCCGAGGGTACTAAATCAACGCCCCTCCCCAAGCTGCTGCGACAGCTCAAGCTAAAAGTTGAGGACTTCGCCCTCTGCCAGCAACGAGTGTCAATGGTCAAGTTCCCGGGGAAAACCCTCAGATTCAACAACAACCTAGACTTCTTTGTGCAGGATGTAGTCGACAGCTTCCCAGCGCAAGCCGACAACTTCCAGAAGCTGCTCAAGACTATCTCTGAGTACGACGCACTGGCCCTGGATGCAAAGCCAATCTCGGCTCGCGAAGTCGTGGGCTCGACTGTTTCCGACCCCCTCCTCGTTGATATGATCTTCTGCCCGCTCATGTACTACGGCAACGCCCAGGAAAATGACATGGACTTCGGGCAGTTCGTCATCATGTTCAATAGTATCTTCTGCGAGGGTTTTGCCCGGCCCCAAGCGGGGGTGCGGCAGGTCCTTGACGTACTGGTCAAGAAATTTCATGACCACGGCGGTGAGCTAAGGGTAAGGTGTGGGGTGCAGAATATTCAAGTTGCTAACGGCAAGGTTGAATCGGTATTGCTCGATAACGGTGAAGCGCTGACGGCAGACAGAATAATATCATCGGCCGGTTATGTTGAGACCATGAGGCTTCTATCCGATTACGATCCTGTGAGAGTCAAGCCCGATGTGGGGCGACTTTCATTCGTAGAGTTTATCATGGTCCTGGATAGAGAGCTTGCGGAAACGGGCTATGATACAACAATCATCTTTTTCAATAACTCGGATAAATTCAGTTATAGGAGACCGGATGATCTGGTTGATGTCTCAAGCGGCGTTATATGCTGCCCCAACAATTTCTACTTCGAAAGCCCGCTGCCTGAAGCCATGATCAGGGTAACCAACATGGCTAATTTCGATCTCTGGAACAAGTTGGAGCAGGAGGAATATGAGGCACAAAAAGCTGCCTGGCTTGAAACCTCGCTTAAAGAGGTGGTAAAATTCGTGCCAGATTTCCGTGACTCAATCATTTACACAGATGTCTTCACTCCAAAGACGATTCACAGATTCACGGGTCACTTAAACGGCGCGGTATATGGGACTCCAAGCAAGGTCAAGACGGGAAGAACGCATCTGGAGAACCTGTTTATTTGCGGCACAGACCAGGGGTTTCTGGGGATCGTTGGAGCAATGCTCAGCGGCATTTCCATGGCAAATCTCCACGTGTTGCAGAAGGGATAGAAGAGGGAAAGGTTACTGATGAGCGATAGGTTGAAAGACATGAAACCGCAATACGATGCCGTCGTTATCGGCAGTGGACTGGCGGGGCTCAGCTGTGCCAATATGCTTGCCAGAAGCGGGCATTCGGTTTTGCTGCTGGAGCAGCACTATCAGCTCGGTGGATTGGCTGCCTGGTTCAAGAGGAAGGGCGGGCACATCTTCGACGTGTCCCTGCACGGATTCCCTTTCGGCATGGTTAAGACCTGTCGTAAGTACTGGACCCCTGAAATCGCTGACATGATCGTCCAACTCAAGGGAATCAGGTTTGACAACCCTCAATTCTCCTTCACAACAACCTTCGACAGAGAGGACTTCACGCGCATCCTGCGGGAGCGGTTCAAGATACCCCAAGAGAATATCGAAGGCTTTTTCAACACAGCCAGAGATATGAACTACTATGATGAGCAGACGATGACAACCAGAGAGCTCTTTGCTAAGTACTTCCCCGGCCATGACGATGTCGTCCGCATGCTAATGGAACCCATCACCTATGCGAACGGATCAACCCTGGATGACCCAGCGATAAGTTACGGCATTGTGTTTTCCAACTTCATGAGCAAAGGCGTTTACACCGTTCAAGGCGGGACGGACAAGTTTATCGGGAAGATGCAGGATGAGCTCATAAGAAACGGCGTCGATATCAGGACCAGGTGCCCGGTGGAAAGAATCATCATCGAAGACCAAAAGGTGTCGGGGGTAGTCACTAACGGGCAGATGATTAAGTGTAGGGCCGCTGTCTCCAACGGCAATCTAGTATCAACCTTTCATAAACTCGTCGGGGACGAGCACTTTTCCGGAAGCTTCCTTGAAGAGGCAAGAAAGGTGCGCCTAAACAACAGCAGTTGCCAGGTCTACATGGGCATCAAAAAGGGCGAGGGGTTCGACTACATAGGGGATTTGCTCTTCACCTCTGTAGCGGAGAAGTTCGACTCCACAATGCTCTGCAGCAGGAATATCACCAGCCGGACTTTCTCCATCTACTATCCGGAGACAAGACCAGGCTCTGACATGTACTCGATCGTTTCCTCTACCAATGCCAACTACGAGGACTGGGCAAACCTGCCCGAGGAAGAATACCGCGCTTCGAAAAAGGAGCTGATCGAATCGACGATCGATGCTCTGGAGAAATACATTCCCGGAGTCCGGGAGAAGATCGACTACGCAGAGGCCGCCACCCCAAAAACATTTCAGAGGTATACCCTTCACGAACGTGGTGCCTCTTTCGGCACCAAATTCGAAGGATTAAAGATCAGCATGGGGCTTCACGAGCAGATACCTGGACTTTTCCACACCGGTTCGGTAGGGATCATTATGTCCGGCTGGTTAGGAGCGGCCAACTATGGAGTGATTACCTCAAACAATGTTGACAAGTATCTACGGTCCTGATTTCATTTTGCAGGAGGTGACAGATGTACGATTTCAAGGGACAGACCGCTATCGTAACCGGCGGTGTCAGAGGGATAGGCAAAAGCATTGTCGAGGGTTTCCTGAGGGCCGGTGCCCGGGTTATTATCGCCTCAAACGAACCTGCTACGGAACAATTCACGCAGGACACCAGTGAGTTCGCTGAGAATATTGATATCCAAATATGTGACGTGTCTAAATATGAAGAGGTTGAGAAGTTTTTTGAATACGTAGACAAGAAATATGAAAGATTCGAGATACTTGTAAACAATGCGGGTATTCGGAAGGATGCTGTCCTGGCCATGATGAAAGAATCGGACTGGCATGATGTGCTGAATGTCAATCTCAGCGGAATCTTCTACATGTGTAAGCTTGCGGTGATGAGCCTGATGCGCCAGCGATATGGGCGGATTGTCAGTATAACCTCGCCCTCCGGCAAATATGGATTTGAAGGTCAGGCAAACTATGCCGCCTCAAAGGCAGGCCTGGTTGCGCTCACCAAATCACTGTCCAGAGAGGTCGCCCGCAGGGGCATTACGGCGAATTGCGTCTCACCAGGATTTATCGCAACCGATCTGATTCGAGACCTTCCTCAGGAACTACGCGATTCCTATATAGCACAGATCCCCTTGAAGAGATTCGGGACGCCCGAGGAGGTCGCTGCCTGCGTTCTTTTCCTGGCGTCTAAGGAAGCGGCTTATGTCAACGGTTCCACACTAGAGGTAACGGGAGGTTTGTAAAATGGAAGATGTTTTAAATGCGATACCCCATCGTCCACCGTTTTTGTTCGTCGACAAGATCGTAGAGTTGACGGAGAACAAGATCAAGGCGACCAGGGAGATGAGGTCGGACGAGTCGTTTTTCCAGGGGCACTTCCCTGGGAATCCGGTCATGCCCGGGGTGCTCATCTGTGAGTCCATCTTCCAAGCCGGGGGGATTCTACTATCAAACATCATGGGCGGTATTGGCGGCGGCACCCCCGTGCTGACCCGCATCAACAACGCAAGATTCAAGAACATCGTCAGGCCGGGCGACCTGCTGGAGCTGCAAGCGGAGCTTGTGGAGACAGTGAGCAACGCCTCCTTCATGAAAGGCAGTGCATCGGTTGCCGGGAAGACGGCGGTAACGGTGGAGTTTGCCGTCACCCTGGTGAAGCCTGAAGCTTAAAGTCGGAACTGAAAGGGGGGCATATGGACTTCCTGGACATCGCAGACAAAACGTTCCTCGTATTCGGGGTAGCCAACAAGAAAAGCGTCGCCTTCTTCGTCAGCCAGGTTCTTTCCGAGGCAGGGGCGAAGGTCATCCATTCAGTTCAGTCTGCGCCACACAAAGAAAGCATTTCCAAGCTTTTCCCAGGCGCAGACATTTACATATGTAATGTCGAGCGGGAAGACGAAATCACAAAACTGGCTGAAGAGGTCTCCAAAAAGCATCCCAAGATTCACGGCATCGTTCATTCCATCGCGTTTGCCAACTACGAAGCGGGAGTTAAGCCATTTCACGAAACACGGAAGAAAGACTTCCTGCAATCTGTTGACATATCCTGTTTCTCGCTGGTCAGTATTGTCAATGCATTCAAAGACCTCCTGGATGAAAAGGCATCCGTAGTCACCATATCGATCTCAGCCACGACAATAGCAGCCGAACCCTATAGCTGGATGGCTCCTGTGAAGGCTGCTCTGGACTCTACCTTGTGCTTTCTGGCCAAATCCTTCAGCTCGTTTTCCCAGGTCAGGTTCAACTCGGTCAAGGCCGCGTTGTTGAGAACCTCTTCATCCGCAGGGATACCAGGGTACCTGGACTATTACCTCTACGCCGAACAACTGACTCTACGCAAGAAAGCTATCGAGACCATAGAAGTCGCCAATGCGGTGGCATTCCTGTTGAGCGATCGATCCAGTGGCATAAATGCCCAGAGCATCATCGTGGACTGCGGGATGTCGACCAACTACTTTGACAAAGGCCTCATTGACAGGGCGATGAGGGATTGAGCAGGCCAGTGACTTTGTTTCCCGTAATCTTGCCAGTTGCCGAAGCCAGACATGAACTCTCTGGAAAAGAGAAGGTGGCCAGGCTTAGCGGCATTGCGCGAGAGGCATTGAGATTGAGCGCCGAAAAGAGCGGAGTGGTCCTGAGAGACCTGCTGAAAGACGAAGACGATGTTCCGTGCCCATTTGACGGCCACTACTGGTCTCTCTCCCACAAACCGAAGTGCGTGACAGCGGTTGTCAGCGAGGAGAAGATCGGGATCGATATCGAAGAAATAAGGCCTCGCTGCGAAGCAATCTTCAGTCTCGTGGCAAGTGACGAAGAATGGGAGCTGGGCAGAGACAAGGGTTGGGATACGTTTTTTCGCTACTGGACGGCAAAAGAGGCGACCCTCAAGGCCATCGGAATCGGTATCGGTGGCCTGAAGGCCTGTCGCGTAACCTCGGTTCCCGATGAGAATCATGTTGTCCTGGACTATCGAGGTCGCCTATTCCAAGTCGAGCAAACGTATTACAAGAATCATATTATCTCCGTCCTCAAAGACGACAACGAAGTCCAATGGATTATTGCGGAGGATTTGATTTACTGTTGAATGATGAGGGCAGTTCATGGTTGAACCAGAGACAAAACCGATAGCCAGGATTGCTTACGTCTTCCCCGGACAAGGCTCTCAGGCAGTCGGTATGGGCCATGAACTCTATCAGAGCTCACCTCAGGCGAAACAGGTCTTCGAGGAGGCCGATGAAGCGCTCCAATTTCCCCTATCACGGCTCTGTTTTGAGGGCCCTGAGGATGAACTCCGCGAGACCATCAACGCCCAGCCGGCGATACTGACAGTCAGCATTGCTTGCTTGATGGCGGCTTCAGAGATCAACGGGACGATGAGGCCTGCCATCGTCGCCGGACACAGCCTCGGTGAGTACACCGCTTTGGTGGTCGCAAACGTCCTTGAGTTTGCCGACGCGGTTCGTCTTGTCAGGGAACGAGGGCGCTTGATGCAGGAAGCGGGCAAAATCAGACCTGGAGGCATGGCGGCGATTATCGGCCTTGACGAGGCAACCGTCGAGGAGATATGCATGGAGACCGGTGCCCAGATTGCCAATATCAACTGCTCCGGGCAGATCGTTGTCAGCGGCCCCAAAGGTGCAGTGGCACACTCCGTGGACCTGGCCCAATCGAGGGGAGCCGCCGGCGCGGTGCCGCTTGAGGTCAGTGGTGCTTTTCATACCGTTCTGATGGAGCCTACGGTTGAAGGCATGGCCCGGGCCATCTCACAAATTGACTTTCGCCCCCCTGAGGTTCCCATCGTGGCTAACAGCACGGCCAAGCCGGTAACCACCATCGATGAGGTGAAAGAGGAAATCCTGCAGCAGCTATGCCACTGTGTTCAGTGGCAGCCCTCGGTGGAGTATATGGTAGAGGCGGGGGTCTCCACCTTCATTGAGATTGGCCCTGGGATAGTCCTCTCGAAGCTGATCAAAAGGATCAGCAGGCAAGTACAGGTCCTCAATATGGGCGATCTGGAGTCCATCAAAGCGACAAGCCAAATCCTTTGAGGGCGTAGGGGCGACCCAATGGGTCGCCCCTACTCGGTATCTAAGTCCCAGAAGGGTAGCGTTGCCACTCCTGTGGCAACGAATTCCTCGTCGTGACAGGAGTCACGACGCTACATAAGGTGAGTTTCGCACAACTTCCAACGGGTCGCCCCTACCAACGGTATTAGCTTGGTCTGACAAAGCCGTTTTCGGCAATCACCTGTTTGTACCACAGCGCGCTATCCTTGGGAATGCGCT
>CAZCXP010000110.1:0-8429 GCA_964502665.1 uncultured Dehalococcoidia bacterium
TGCCAAGGCGGATAAGCCTTCAAAGCTATATCTGTTCGGTGTCAACAAGGCTCGTATTTTACAAATAGCCAGGGAAATGAATCTGGACCTGGATATTATTGATAATATGCATGATGCCAGCATTTTTGTAACCTCTAAAAATTATTACCGGCGGAAACCACAGAAGGACAGAGATGCTGAAAGGCGGCTCGAACGGCTGGGGAGGAAGCTTATTGGTGCGTTAAGCGTCTGATTTTGCACGATTGTCCGGGGAGAGCGAACCTTGGCTGCACAGAAACCATGTGGCGCGGGTTTCCCGGGCGAGCTTCTGGTCTAAGCTTGTCTCAGGCGGCTTATTGCCAGAAGTGAGGTTAGGGCAGAAGTAGCCGCCAGCCCCGCCCCAGTTACGTAGGCCCAGCGCAAACCATCGAGAAACTCCTGTATATCGGCAGGGCTGAATTGACCTGGGCGCAGATACGCCGCCATGGGGGCCACGCTGTAAAGCACAGCACCAGCAGTAGCTATTCCCAGCACCATGCCCACATTACGCATGGCCGCCAATATCCCCGAGGCAATACCCAGGTGCCATGGCGGAACACTTCCCATGACAGTGCTGTTGTTTGGACTCTGGAACATACCCATTCCCACGCCAGTGACACACAGGCGCCAGATGACATCCCGCGCGTTGGCAGATGCGTCCAAACTGCTGAGCAAGAATAGACCCGAGGCGGCGATAACCATGCCGCAAAAGGCCAGCCCTCTGGTCCCGATTCGATCAGAAAGCACGCCGCTCAGTGGCGCCACGAACAACGTGGCTACTGGGGAGGCAGCCATGACCAACCCCACTTTGAGTATGCTGTAGTGCAACACCAATACGAGGTAGAAAGGTGTGAGGAAGACCACCGCGTATAACGCCATGAAGCTGAGGAGTGCGCTCAGACTGGCGAAGCTGAATTGGCGGCTTGTGAAAAGCGCCAGGTTGAGCATGGGCTGTGCCGAGGTGCGCTCCATCCAGAAGAACAGCACGCCAGAAAGGATAGCGACTCCCAGCAGCACAAGGGGTAGGGGTGATGCCCATCCCCAGTCCTCGCCTCTGTTGGCGTAGAGAAGCAAGGTGGAGAGAAAGACAAAGGCTGTCAGAGCCCCGGCAAAATCGAGGCGTTGTCCTGGATTCGCCTTGCCCTTGGGTATGATACGGTAACCCAAAACCATAGCGGCGATACCAATGGGAACGTTGATGAAGAAGACGTAGCGCCAGCTCAGGTCTTCGGCAATCAAACCACCGATAGTTGGCCCCAGGCCCAGCGCCACGGCTATGCTGATGGCGTAGATGCCCAACGCCTTGCCCCGCTCGGTCGGGGGGAAAGCTGATGTGACGATGGCGAAGCCTACCGCCATCAACATACCTGCCGCAAGCCCTTGCACGGCCCTCAATGAGATCAACATCCAGATGCTCTGAGAGGTACCACAGAGGACGGATGACACGGTAAAGGCAGCCAGCCCGTAAAGGAATATCCTTTTGTATCCCACCATGTCTCCCAGTCGGCCGTACAGCAAGATGAGGCAGCTAATAGTCAGAAGGTAGACGGTTGGCACCCATTGAGCTATAGAGATGTCGGTCTGGAAGTACCCAGTGATGTCGGGGAGGACTGTGTTCACTATGCTTCCATCCAGAGGCCCCATAAATGAGCCCAGCATTACCGCCCCTAGAATGAGCCACTTGGCTTCGAGGCCTCTCTTTGTTGCCGGTGCACCGATGTCGGTCATCTCATACCTCACTTACACTCGGTTCATCTGAGCTGACGGCTCTCGTTGATTCAGCAGAGCCACGCTGTCCGACGGGAAAGTTTCTCGGGAAGGCCAAACTTGACAAGATAATCCAGATTATACTTTGGCAGAGACGGTCGCACAACTAGCGCCGTGAAATACGTGTCGCGACTAAGTCACTGAACGCTCAGGGCATGCAGAAATTCGCTTCAATCGCAAGACCCTGGCCTTATTGGAAAAGAGACGTATTCTGGGGCGCTCCACAAGGACTGGCTTTCGAGAACCGTGCTTTTGGCATATAATGGGAGGCACTGGCAAGTTCATTACAAGTGGCGTTGGCGTATATGAGCTTTGGGCAGATGCATGTTTCTAACGCGCGGCCAGCCTGCTGATTAAATGCTCCCCAACTTCCAGAACAATCAGCGCTGGTAGCCAGACTCCCAAGGTGGAGGCTCGGAGTGTCCAGGGCAAGTAGGTTCAATCTTGAAGCAAAGTATGCTGTTACCATGTGGGAATTCTCATGGCTTGTCCGGCGGACGGGCAAAGAAGCGGAATATGCAGATTGGGACAAGGTGCTCGATGAACTGGCGGAACGCGGCTACAACTGCGTCCGTATAGATGCTTTCCCACACCTAATCGCGAAAGGGCCAGACGGCAAGATAGCTGAGCGGTTTACGATATTGCCCCAGGCACATGGTTTCATGTGGGGAAATCACGAACCTGTCGAGGTCGAGCCGCGCTCGGCACTGGTCGAGTTTATCGGCAAAGCTGCTGCTCGAGGTATCTACGTAGGGTTATCGTCGTGGTACAACCGTGATGCACTTAATCGCGTTCAAATGATCCAGTCGCCGGAAGACTATGCCCGCATATGGTTGGAGACGCTTGATCTACTCAGCGACGCAGGACTGCACGACCGCATAGTATGGGTTGATATCTGTAATGAGTTTCCGGTCAGCCGGTGGGCGCCAGGTCCCTACACTAACATATTCCAATCCAGACGACTTGGCGATCTGTGGATGGCGCGCAACTTGTCAAAGAGGTGGGATGAAGGAGTGAAACAGCGCATAAAGAACTACTTCGATGGCGCTATCACACCGTTGCGCGAGAAATACCCTGATTTGAAATACACCTTTTCGTTCCAAGCGCTGGGGTCGCGTCAGATGCAGGAGATTGACGTAAGCACGTTCGATTTGGCAGAGGTGCATATATGGGTATCCGACTACATGAAATGGATGTTTAGAACTGGGCAGGTTCTGATGCACATCGGATTCCCCAAGTACCCGAGGAATTTAAGGATTCATGCCAAGCGCATGGCCGGTCTGTATCCCAAACATCGCGAAGAATATATCAGGATGCTGGAAGCTCGCATTGACTTCTGGGCGGAATGGGGCGAGAAGAACAATTTACCTCTCTTCACCACCGAAGCCTGGGGGCCGATTAACTACGATGACGTTGCGCTGGGTGGCACTGGTGGGGAGTGGGATTGGGTGAAAGATATCGCCGAACACGGAGTCCGCATGGCATCCGAGAGGGGATGGAAAGGGATCTGCACCAGCAATTTCTGTCAGCCGCACTTTGAAGGAATGTGGGCCGATGTCGGATGGCATAAACGGATGACCGATCTGATCTTGCGCGGATGACCTTATGCGGCGTAGATCGTATAGGGAGGCTGGGGAATGAACTCGCGAGAACGCGTACTCACCACTTTGAACCACAAAGAGCCGGATCGGGTCCCGTTTGACTTGGGCGGTACGGTGGTGACTGGCATCAATGTGAAGGCCTACACAGCGTTGCGGGAGTACCTGGGACTACCGCAGATTGAACCCACCATAGTCGATGTCGTCCAACAGTTGGCCCAGGTTGATGATGACGTGATGGATCGCCTGGCGGTGGATGTTAAGAACGTTTCGCCCCGCTCTTCCGCCAGCTACCGGATAGAGATCAAGGATATGGAAGGTGGCAATTACACCTGTTTCTATGACGAATATGGGATTGGCTGGCGCATGCCCAAAGTCGGCGGCCTGTACTATGACATGTTCGATCACCCGCTGGGCGGTGGCATTGAGGAATCGGATGTGACCCGCTACGTATTGCCCGATCCAAAAGACCCGGCCCGTTTCGCAGGCCTCAGAGAGGCCGCAGAGAAAGTGATTGAAGAGGAACAACGGGCCTTGATTGTGGGTAATCTCTCGGCTGGCATCTTCGAGATGTACTTATGGACCCGCGGTTTCACAGATGGCTATGCCGATTTCATCGGCCGACCAGCGGTCTCACAGAAGATAATGCATCGCTTCTTGGATATGCAATTAGCGTACTGGGAAAAGATGTTCGATGTCCTGGGCGACATGATTGATGTGGTTCAACTGGCTGACGATTTCGCAGGGCAAAACGATATGCTCATCTCGCCCAGCTCTTACTGCAGGTATCTCAAACCGCTGCACAAGGAGTTGTTTGATTTCATCCGTTGTCGCAGCCGTGCCAAAATCTTTCTCCATTCCTGCGGCTCTATTCGCAAAGTCATACCCGACCTGATCGAAATCGGACTGGATATTATCAACCCGGTGCAGGTTAGTGCAGCAGGCATGGATTCGGCCGAGCTGAAGCGTGAGTACGGCAGAGACCTGGTTTTCTGGGGTGGTGGTGTAGATACACAACGTGCCTTCGATGAGAATCACACCCCTGAGGAGGTGTGTGAGGACGTCAAGCGCCGAATCACTGACTTGATGCCCGGTGGCGGCTTCGTGTTCGCTACGGTTCACAATATCCAGCACAATGTGCCGCCGCAGAATATCATGGCGATGTGGGAAACGCTTCAGGAGTATGGGGCATACTCAGTTTAGCGCTATGGCTTTGACAACTGTGAAGCGCTCCACAAAGGACTTCCTGCCAGAGCGGCTCCAAACCGTGACATTTCGCTGATGATCTACACAGGCAGGTTCACTCCAACCGGAAGCTGTGACTCACCTCGTCAATAATCGCCTCGTCCTGCTCAAAAGTGGCGGGCGTGCTTAGACCCGCGATAAAGAAAGCCTGGGTCCCTTGAAGCACTACCACATACTTGCCTTTGAGACTGTAGCCCTCCGTTGTCCCGCTGAACACGATTTCGTAGGCCGGGGTCCCGTCGTCCAGCGTGATATCACCTTCGGAGAACAACTCGTAGTCGGCGAAGTGCTGGCTCAAATCCTGCTCAAACTGTGGCCCATACTCGGCAAGGGTTGTCCCCTCACCTACAAGCGATTGACTGACGGTTACACTGGGCAACCCCACGCTCGACATGAAGGTTACGATCTCGCCAGGGCGACCCATTAAGGTCTCCATCCATCCTGCGGGGTAGGTTATGGAGAAGCCGTACTCGGCGTTTGTGTAGGTGCCCCCGGGACT
Source organism: uncultured Dehalococcoidia bacterium (assembly GCA_964502665.1). GTDB lineage: Bacteria > Chloroflexota > Dehalococcoidia > SZUA-161 > SZUA-161 > SOKG01. The sequence goes on from CAZCXP010000110.1 coordinate 5,128, forward strand.
GGGGGTTGGGGGCACATAGGTATAAGTCGGCAGCAGCTTGAAGCTATTCACAGTGGCGTCTATCATCTCCCCACTCTGATCGAAGACAGTGGAATCTCCCATGGCTCCAACTGCGAAACCCTGCTTTCCCCGCGCAAACAGGACAAATCTGAACTTCTCAACCTCACCGCTCCCGAGGTCTCCTTCACCCACTATCTCGTAGCCAGAGACGCCTTCGCCTATAGTGACTTCACCCTCCGAGATCAGTTCGAACTCCGGCAAGGATTCCATGTACTCCCTGCCTTCTGCCACATAGTCAGCCAAAACATAGTCCTCGGTCTTGTATTCCAGGGACACTGTCGCAGATAGAGTTCCTTCGGTGTCTGCGAACGTGACAGAGAAGTATGTCCCCATCCCCTGTGTAGTCTCGGTCCACTCTTCGGGATACTCGATGGAGAAGCCATGCTCCGTGCTCTCATAAAGGGTCACAGGTATCGGTGTGGGTGTGGGTATGGGTGTGGGTGTGGGTATGGGTGTCGGGGTCGGCGTTGCTTCCTCTTCACCACACCCGATAGCACCGATCGAAAGCGCCAGCACCAGCAAAGGTATTGCCACAATCGCTAGCTTCCTCATTTCGCCTCCTTTCTCAGCTACCCTCTCCAAATCCGCATGTTTGGATTTGCCATCGGGTAGCACAACATAGCACAATCTTAACTCCCCGACACAGGATTTGTAAAGGGGGGTGAGATACCGTTGGGTTTCACACCACTGCAACAGCTCCGTCTCCGGGGCCTTCCAGAAGGGAGTCGTTTTGCAGCAGCAGCCCCGATATTGCTATTCTGAACGAAGCCGAACCACACAACTTCAATGTGCAACCCGAAATAAGGTTGAATCTGAGATGTCCTCATATGCGCAGTCGAGCCAGTGCGGGCCATGTCAAATTGTGCTATATTGAGGAACGATATGGAGAAGGTTATATCGAGAGTGGGGTGGGCAAAATAATACCGCTTCCATAATTTGTGAGAGGTACACAGGGGGGATCTATGAAAGTCATTGGATTAATCGGCGGCATGAGCTGGAATTCTACATTGGTGTACTATCGAATCATCAATGAGTTATTTTCCCAGAGGCTGGGCGGTCTTCACTCAGCCCGCCTAATCCTGTATAGCTTAGACTTCGATCAGATTGACACGGCTCAGCGTGAAGGCCGTTGGGATGACGCAGCCCATATTCTTATCGAGGCAGGCAGCGCCGTTAAGCGGGCTGGTGCCGACTTCCTGGTAATTTGCACGAATACTATGCACAAGGTTGCCGATGTGGTGGCCGAGAAAGCTGGCTTACCTGTGCTTCATATTGTCGATGTAACTGGAAATGCAATCAGTGAGCTAGGGCTGCAGCGGGTAGGCCTACTCGGGACGCGCTTTGTAATGGAGGAACCTTTCTACCGGGAAAGGCTCCGCAGACGATTCGATGTCGAGGTACTTGTGCCCGCAGAACACGATATGACAGCTATCCATCGAATTATCTATGACGAGCTCTGTGAGGGTAGGATCAAGGCTTCTTCACGCCGTGCTTGTGTTAAGATTATGAATGGACTGATACGACAAGGCGCCGAGGGAATTGTGCTCGGATGCACCGAACTCCCCTTGCTTATTCGGTCTGGCGACATAGATGCTCCGCTAATCGATACTGCTCAGATACACGCGCAAGCAGCGGTCAATCTGGCACTCATTGAACAGTATTGAGGCTTCCCCTGTCAATCTCTCGACATCCGCATTCAGCGGTACGACAGTCGATGGTAGTTGCCTGACAGCACGGCTCCTGATACAATGCTAGCGCTATATGGTTTGATATTGCTGACATGAGGTGCATGCAATGTATGACTATAACTTCCCTGACGCAACTATGACAACCTGGGTACTCCTTCGCCAGACCTGGTCTGCGATGGAAAAGGCAGCCGAGCGTAGACTTGCCAAGACAGGCCTGACACCTGAGCAGGTCCACGTGCTCTGGATTTGCAGGGACTACCCTGGCCTATTGACCACCGCTCAGATCGCCCGCCTTCTCTCTCGCCAAAGTCAAACCGTCACCGGATTGCTCAATAGACTGGAGAGAAAGGGCTTGCTGAAGAGAGTCCCCAGGCGGAAAGGGAAGCCATTCACAGAAATCAAGATAACTGACAAGGGGACGGAAGCCGTTGGTCCTGCGATAGAGGTCGCGAGGGCCCTGATGAAAGAGATCATGTCCACTTTGTCAGCACGGGAGCACGAAGACGTACAAAGGGTGCTCAGAGTACTGCAGCGCAAGACAGCCGAATTGCTACAGGTAGAGCTAACATCACTGCCGGGCGACTATGCAAAGGAGACCATTCCGGTATAATACTTCGACTCCCTACCTTTGCAGCTTCGTGAAGGAAGTGAAGGTAACAGCCAACGAGGTGCTCCTGACATATACGATGCCTCTACCAACTGACAGGGTTACACAGAAAAAAGAGGAAGCTCTTGATATTGTACACCATGGTGGGCGATGCAGGACTTGAACCTGCGGCCTTCTGTGTGTAAAACAGACGCTCTAACCTCTGAGCTAATCGCCCTTTTCTAACCTAGCCTAACCTTTAGCTTAGAACAAGCTTAATAAACTTAAAGTAAAGACATTGTCTTCACTATAAAGGTCGAAATGGCGCGCTTGGCGGGGTTCGAACCCACGACCTCATCCTCCGCAGGGATGCGCTCTATCCAGCTGAGCTACAAGCGCCTATCGTAAACCTTATCTATACTACGGCAACTTATCGCCTATTTTCAGCCTGGTGCCGAAGGGGAGATTTGAACTCCCACGCCCTTGCGGACACTACGCCCTGAACGTAGCGCGTCTGCCATTCCGCCACTTCGGCGTAAACAACATTTTAACTTTAGCTTATATAAAAATATTCGTCAACTGCAATGACCCACTTACTGCCTGTATTTACGCTGAAATTGACCTGCATCAGGGATACAGTTTAGAATATAAGCTGATAGTTCATAAAAGGAGCTGTATATTGCACCAGAAGACAACGCTGGATAACGGACTGAGAATCCTGACCTCTACAATGCCTCATACCCGCTCGGTATCTATCTGCTTTTTTGTAGGAGTTGGCTCCAGGTATGAGAGTGAGGTACAGGCGGGTATATCACATTTTGTAGAGCACCTGCTGTTTAAGGGCACCTCAAAGAGGGCGACAGCCAAAGAGATATCAGAGACAATAGAGGGAGTCGGGGGAGGGCTTAACGGAGGTACCGATAGAGAAACGACGCTCTACTGGGCAAGGGTGGCTCAACCCCACTTTC
>CAZCXP010000111.1:0-8385 GCA_964502665.1 uncultured Dehalococcoidia bacterium
GCCCTTATCCGCGAGAAACTCGGCGACCTCGCAGCCTACCAGATCGCCACCGATGACGAGAACCCTGTCGCCCACCTTCGCCTTGCCTATGAGGACGTCCTCAGCTGTGACCACATTGGCCAGCGTGTCCAGCCCGGGAATTTCGTCTTTGGGTATTATGGGCTTAACCCCGGTCGCCAGGATAACCACGTCCGGCTTGACTTTCTTGACCTCCTCCGGGGTCAGCGCCTTCCCCAGCACAACCTTGACCTTGCGCTTCTTCATCTGGGTTGCCAGATAGGCGGTCAGGGCGTTTAGCTCCGATTTGTGAGGCGGTATTGCCGCCTGTATCAATTGCCCGCCCAGCTTTCTACCCTTCTCGTAGAGCGTTACCTGGTGGCCTCTCAGCGCCGCTACCCGCGCTGCCTCCATTCCTGCCGGCCCTCCGCCAGCGATAACCACCTTCTTGGGCTTGGCCGCTTTCTTGATCTCGAATTCCTTCTCCCTGCCGATAGCGGGGTTCACCACGCAAACCACGCCGTCTGCCCATGACAGGGTCTCTATGCAGTGGTTGCAGTGGATGCAAGGCCGTATCTCGTCTTCCTTGCCCGCAGCCAGCTTGTTGGGCAGCTCAGGATCGGCCTCTAGCGGCCTCCCCATGGCGGCGAAATCGAGTTTTCCAGCTCTAATAGCCTTTTCTGCTACCTCCGGCATCATCCGCGCCGCAGCGATCACCGGTACACTGACCACCTTCTTAATCTGCTCGACCATATCGAGGTAAGGGGCTACCCCGTGAGCTTCTACAGGGCACATTGTGTAGTATTGCCAGGCATAATCGTAGAACCCGCCCTGTGAGAGGTGAATGGCATCGGCGCCAGCATCTACGAACATGGGTGCATGTATCAGGGTGTCCTGAAGGGTGACCCCATACTCGGCTATTTTGCCATCCCCGACGTAGAATACCTCAAATATGCTGGTCCGGCACCACAGGGGGAAATTCTTCCCCACTTCCTTTCTGACAGCCTTCAGGGTGTCGCACATGAACCTCGCTCTATTCTCCACGCTGCCGCCATACTTGTTTTTGAGCTTATTCCAGACAGCGGAGCGAAACTGGGTTTGCCCATTGATGTTGGCGCCGTGGATCTCGATGGCGTCGAACCCTGCCGCTTTGGCTCGCCTTGCTGCCTCAACGAAACGCTGGATGACCCGTTGGATGTCAGCTACCGTTAGCTCTCGCGGCAGCTCTGCTCCAAACACCTGTCTTTGCTCGGGCGTAGCCCAGATGGAACCGTGGTAGATTTGAAGGCACGCCTTGGCACCGTTCTTGTGGATAGTCTGGGTTAGTTTGCGTAGACCGGGTATGTATTTGTCGTCATCGATGTTGAGGCCGAAAGGCAGCCCGGCTCCTCCAGCGACGTCGATGTTGGCGTTCTCAATGATGTCCAGTCCGACACCCCCCTTGGCCCGCGCTTCGTGGTAGGCCAGGAACCGGTCGGTGACTTCTCCGCCTACACAAACGTTGGTCCCCATCGGTGGGTAAACGATGCGGTTCTTCAGCGCCAGGGTCCCGATTCGCCCCGGGGAAAACAACCTTTCGTATCGTGCTTTGGCCATTTGCTCCTCCTTTGTCTGAGAATATTTATTGGGACTGTTTAAGAAGAAGGTGTTAGGGATGCTTTTGAACTTCCTCAACGTTTATGGCGTTATGGCGAACCGTTATCGGTTGATAGCGAGTGTAGGAGCCTTCATGAGGGGCGTTTACGAGCATGGCGGAAGCATACTAGCTCATATCGTTCTGGTTGTCAATGGGTAGGTTTCAGGAGATTTGTTTGGCAGAGGTTCGAGACTGGCAGGCTGCTCAGGAGGGGGGGCTGACCAAAGCGGCCGAGTTCAGCACTATCTCCCCATTCTGGCAGTCGATCTGGATCGTTTCTCCAGAATGGAACCTGCCCTCAAGCAGGGCTTCGGACAGAGGGTCTTCGATCATACGCTCGATAACCCGTCTCAGGGGGCGAGCGCCGAAGGTAGGGTCGTAACCCTTTTCGCCTAAGAAGTCTTTTGCCGCACCGGTTATATCTAGCTTTATGTCTTTCTCTTTGAGTTGGTTCTCTATCTGAGAAAGCATTAGTTCAACGATTTGGCGAATATGATCCTTAGTCAGGGCGTGGAACACCACCACTCCATCGATGCGGTTGAGGAACTCGGGGCGGAAGGTCTTCTTCATTTCCTCGAGCAGTTTTTCTTTCATCTTGTCGTAGGACATTTCGGCTACCTTGGCCTCATCGCTACGAGAGATGAAGCCGATGGAGCTTTCTTTCCTGATAAGCTCGGAGCCGATATTGCTGGTCATGGCAATGATGGTGTTGCGGAAATCGACTCGCCGCCCTTTGGCATCGGTGAGATGCCCGTCATCGAAGATCTGCAGCAGGATGTTAAACACGTCGGGGTGGGCCTTCTCGATCTCGTCGAGCAGTATCGCCGAGTATGACTTGCGTCTCACTGCCTCGGTCAGCTGCCCTCCTTCGTCGTAGCCGACATACCCCGGCGGGGCACCGACGAGGCGGGCTACCGCGTGTCTTTCCATGAACTCCGACATGTCGAGCCTGACCAGAGAGTCCTCGCTGCCAAACATGAATTCCGCCAGCGCCCGCACCAGCTCCGTTTTGCCCACGCCGGTGGGTCCGAGGAAGATAAAGCTGCCGATGGGCCTCCTCGGGTCCTTGAGCCCGGCCCTGGCCCTCCTTACCGCTTTAGAGATTGCAACAATAGCCTCGTCCTGACCGACGATGCGCTTATGCAATGCCTCTTCCATTTGGAGCAACCTGGTGGTCTCATCTGCTGCCAGGCGGGTCACCGGTATACCGGTCCACATGCTGACCACTTCGGCGATGTGCTCTTCGGTCACCACCTTCTCTTCTGAATCGGACGCCTGCTGCCGCTCTTGGCCCAGGTCCTCTATCTTCTTGCTGAGTTCCAGCTCTCGCTCGCGCAACTCAGCAGCATGCTCATACTGCTGGGCGGACATAGCCTGGTCCTTCTCTCTGCGCACGGCCTCCAGTTCCTGTACTGCCTCATCCAGGCCCAAGGGCGGCCTAAACTGCTTGATCCGTAGCCGAGACGACGCCTCATCTATGAGGTCGATGGCCTTGTCAGGCAGGAAGCGGTCCGGTATATATCTCGCGGCTAGGCCTGCTGCCGTCTTCAGGGCTTCGTCGTCTATGGTCAAGTGGTGATAATCTTCGTAGCGGCTCTTGATCCCTCTAAGGATATCGATGGTTTGTTCGGTCGAGGGCTCCTCCACCAGGATCGGCTGGAGACGGCGTTCCAGGGCGGCATCGCGTTCCACGTGCTTGCGGTAATCGTCGAGGGTGGTGGCGCCAATACACTGCAGCTCGCCCCGTGCCAGCGAGGGCTTCAGAATGCTGGCAGCATCGACCGCGCCCTCAGCGGCACCAGCGCCAACCAGGGTGTGGATCTCGTCGACGAAAAGAACACAGTTGCCAGCGGTCTTTATCTCCTCGATTACCTTCTTCAGCCGCTCCTCGAATTCGCCCCGATATTTTGTTCCAGCGACCAGGGAGCCTACATCGAGGGTAAGCAACCTTCTACCTCGCAATGTCTCCGGGACATCGCCAGCAGCGATGCGGTGAGCGATAGCCTCGGCAATGGCTGTCTTGCCCACTCCAGGCTCTCCGATGAGCACGGGGTTATTCTTGGTGCGTCGGCTGAGCACCTGAATTACTCGCTCGATCTCCTTGAGGCGCCCGATAACTGGGTCGAGTTTCCCTGCTCGAGCCGCAGCGGTTAGGTCCACGCCCAACTGGTCGAGCGTTGGAGTTTTAGTGGTGGAGCGAGGTCCCGCCTGGGGCATGCTCTGGCTGAGGGCACGATTGAGCTCGGAATGGACGCGTTCTACGCTTACTCCCAAGCTTTCCAGAACGCCGGCGGCAACCCCCTCACCCTCGCGCAACAGCCCCAGGAGTATATGCTCGGTGCCAATGTACTGGTGGCCCAGGAAACGGGCTTCATCCACGGCAAGCTCGATTACCCTTTTTGCCCTTGGGGTGAGGCCAACTTCGTTCTGAGTGGACCCTTCTCCCCGGCCGATAATGAACTCCACGGCGGACCGAACCTTGTTCAACCCAATGCCGAGATTGGAGAGGATCTTGGCGCCCATCCCCTCCTCCTCCCGCACCAGCCCCAGCAGTATGTGCTCGGTGCCGATGTAGTTGTGGTTGAACCTTCGGGCCTCTTCCTGGGCTAGAGCCAAGACTTTGCGTGCCCGTTCTGTAAACTTATCGAATCTGTTGCTCATGGTCATGTCCGACTTCTCTTCTGCAACCCCGGCTTATCCCCGGTACCAATCGCCCCTTATTGTAACACATTTGGGTCAATAAGAAAATAGCCCAAATTTACCAATCCTACTAAATTTGGGCTACCTTTTTGCTTCCTGGCGATGGCATATTTTCCACAAGGGGTTGCCCCCCCAGTATCGTCTGCGCTGGGGAGTTTCACTTCCGTGTTCGGGATGGGAACGGGTGGGTCCACCCCGCTCTAATCGCCAGGAAGCAATTCCACTACCTGAAACTCTATTCAATTTTTAAGTAGCGTTGCCACTCCTGTGGCTACGAGTTCATCTCGCTCTCTCACATAGTATACATCAGGGTTTCCTGATAATGCAAGTAGGGCCAGATTTGCTAACTCGGGCCCTTTTGCTTCTCGGCAAAAGAGGGATCACTGGCAAGGGCTCTTAGAAAAGGGCCTCCTCGTAGGCAGGCTCTGGCAGCTCGCTCTCGTCGGCTTCCTCTATGCGCACTGTGCACACCTTAAGCTCTGGGATTTTGGCCACGGGATCAAGGCCCGGATTGGTCAGCATATTGGTAGCAGTCTCGGCGAAGTGGAAGCTCATGAAGATTACTCCCTCCGGTGAGACATCGGTCACCTTGGCCCTGGCCACCACCTGCCCCCGGCGCGAGATGACCCTAATGACCCCACCATCAGCGATTCCGCGGGCAGCCGCATCCTCGGGATTTATCTCCACCAGCTCCTCACCCTTCAGTTCATTGAGCCCTCCTACCCTGCGGGTCATGGTGCCGGTGTGGAACTGATACAGGCTGCGCCCGGTAGTAAGCACCAGGGGATACTCCTCATCTGGCTGCTCCAACGGCGGCCGATATTGCACGGGCACGAACTTGCCCTTGCCCCGGGCGAATCGCTCGACATGGAGCACAGGCGTTCCGGGGTGTTCTGGGGTGGGGCACGGCCACTGCAGACCGCCCTTCTCCAGTCGCTCATACGATATGCCGCCATAGCTGGGAACCAGCTTTGAGATCTCCTCCATGATCTGGGAGGGATGATCAAAGTCAAAGCCGCTCCCGCCAAGGCTCTTTGCCACCTGGCAGGTGATCTGCCAGTCAGCGCGAGACTGTCCCACTGGGTCTATTGCCTTGCGTACCCGCTGCACCCTGCGCTCCGTGTTGGTGAAGGTGCCATCCCTTTCGGCGAAGGTCGAAGCAGGCAGCACGATATCGGCAAACTGCCCGGTATCAGTGAGGAACAGGTCCTGAACCACCAGAAACTCGAGCTTGTCCAGCGCCTCCCTAACCCGAGCGCTATCCGGCTCACTGATAACGGGGTTCTCCCCGATGATATACAGAGCCTTGATCTTTCCCTCACGGGCGGCATCAAACATCTCGGTGATGGTAAGGCCCGCTTCAGCCGGCAGGGAACAGCCCCAGGCAGCCTCAAATCTCTGCCTGGCGGCGGGGTCAGTCACCGGCTGATAGCCAGGGTAGAGATCGGGCAGGCAGCCCATGTCGCACGCCCCTTGAACGTTGTTCTGACCCCGCAGAGGGCTTACCCCCGAAGAAGGCTTGCCTGCGTTGCCCGTAAGCATGGCTAGATTGGCAATGGCGAGCACGTTATCGGTGCCGTGAGAATGCTGCGTGATCCCCATGGCGTAAAGGATAGATGCCGGGCTGTTCTCGGCGTACATTCTAGCCGCCGCGGCGATATCGTCTCGTGCCACGCCGGTAATTCCAACCACCTGCTCGATATCCAGGCTTTGCAGAGACTTCTCAAAGGCATCGAAGTCCTCGCAGCGCTCCTCAATAAACGCGCGGTCATAGAGTTGCTCATCCAGGATAACCCGAGCCATGCCGCAGAGTAAGGCCACATCGGTGCCCGGTCGATGTCGCAGCCAAAGGCTGGCGAAGCGGCAAAGGTCGATCCGGCGGGGGTTGGCAACAATAAGTCTGGCCCCATTCTTGTTAACCGCCTTCTTCACCTGAAGCCCAACTATGGGGTGGGTGGCTGTAGTGTCGGTGCCGATGGCGAAGATACATTTGGCTTCGCTGATCTCCCCGATGGGGTTAGTCATGGCGGCGCTGCCGAAGCTGGTGACCAGACCAGCCAGCGTGGGGGAGTGACAGAGACGGGCGCAATGGTCGATGTTGTTTGTGCCCATTACCGCCCTTGCCAGTTTCTGCGCCACATAGTTGTCCTCGTTGGTGCTCTTGGCGGAGGAAATAGCCGCAAATTGCTCTCCCTTATGGCTGGCCAGCTTGCTGCCGATGACATCCATAGCCTCGTCCCACGTCGCTTCAACCAACTCCCCGTTCTTTCTGACCAGGGGAGAGGACAAGCGGTCAAGGTCGTTGATGACATCGACAACGCCGAATCGGCCTTTGACGCACAAATTACCATTGTTCACCGGGCTCTCTTTGTCCCCGCGCACGCAGACGAGCTGATTGCCGTAAATACCAAGATATATGCCGCAGCCCACGCCACAGTAGGGACAGACCGATTTGACCTCCTCGGTTGGCAGCCTATAGATCTTGGTGATGATGCCAGCGGCAGGACACCTGTCGAGGCACTGCCCGCAGGACTCGCAGGTTGACTCCGCCAGAGTCTTGTCGCCAACCGCGCTGACCTTGGCCGAGAAACCATGCCCCACTATCTCCAGCGCGCCAACACCCTGGACCTCTTCACAGACTCGTACGCACTTGGCGCAGAGAATGCATCTCCTTCGATCAATGACGATGAAGGGATGGCTGCGGTCAACATCAGTTATCCCCGCCAGCTTCTTGGTTTCCTGAGGCTCAATGCCAACATAGTTGGTGGCCCGCTGCAGGTCGCAGAACTCATTCTTGGGACAAAGCCGACAGTTATCGTCGTGGTCTGCCCTGATGAGCTCGACAATGCGGCGGCGGACCTCATTGACCCGCTCGGTGCGGGTATGCACCACCATGCCCTCGGCGGCAGGCGTGGTGCAGGAGGTGGGTAAGTCATCCCTACCTTCGATCTCGACGACGCATAGCCGACAGCCGCCGTTGGGCTTCTGGTCGGGGTCGGCGCAGAGGGCGGGGAAATATATCCCCGCGCTCTGCGCTGCCTCCAGCACTGTCTTACCTTTCTCCACCTCCACCTCTACGTTATCGATGGTTAGCTTTATCGTGTCCATCTTACTTCACCCTAAACAAACTCATAAATTCGGCTCAGATTGCGAGTCAATAACGAGGCTAACAAGTTGCGGGGTGAGCGCTTCGCCACATGCCAAGCCGCCCACCCCGAGATAGAGCAACTCAAGCCGATTTAGAACAGACCCGTCACTTTGCCCGTCTTGGTATCCACATCGACCTTTCGGAAGGCCGGATCGGAACTGGTCCCGGGCATCAGGCTTATCGTACCGGCGCAGGGACACAGGAACTTGGCGCCAGAGTAGATTAGCACGTCGCGGATGGGGAGAGACCACCCCTTGGGAACCCCCTTCACCGCCGGATCGTGGGTAAGGCTGAGGTGGGTCTTCACCATCATGGTGGCGTAATCATCGTACTTGGAATCGTTCTCCAGCATCTTCGCCTTGGACTCCGCATCCGGGGTCCAGCTCACGCTGTTGGCTCCGTAGACCACCTTGGCGATCTTCTCTACCCGCTCCCTCAGTTTCATCTCAAGGGGATAGAGGAACTTGAACTCGTTGGTATCTTCGCAGGCTTCCTTGACCACGTCGGCCAGTTCCAGGGCACCATCGCCGCCGTCGGCCCAGTGGCTGGATAAAGCGCAGCGCGCCCCCGCCTCCTCAGCCGCCTTTCTGACCATGGCGATCTCGGCTTTGGTGTCGGTGTGGAAGGCATTGATGCACACCACCGGGTTGATGCCGGATTGCCTGATGACATTGATGTGGTGCACCATGTTGGGCAGGCCCTTCTCCAGGAGCCCCAGGTCCTCCTTGGTGTAGGAATCAGGAAGAGGAATGCCGGCGACCACCTTGGGGCCGCCGCCGTGCATCTTCAGCGCACGGATGGTGGTGGTGAGCACCGACACGTGCGGCTTGAGGCCACTCAGGCGGCACTTGACGTTCCAGAACTTCTCGAATCCGATGTCGGCGGCGAAGCCGCTCTCGGTTAC
>CAZCXP010000112.1:0-8362 GCA_964502665.1 uncultured Dehalococcoidia bacterium
ACGCGCCCTTGGGCTGGCCCAAGGATCTGCGCCAAGCGTTACGCGGGCACAAGGCTGGAAAACCGATACAGGTGGAACGAGAGAAAATGTTCCACCGGAAGACTGACGAATTCGTGAGAGATAATATCTTCTGTGTGATAGATAACATCCGCAAGATGCCTCTCGAAGTCGGCGCTGATCGCATTGCACGCACCGCTTACTCTGCGTTGGACTTACTGCACAAATTGCGCGCGCAAACCGGGCAAGAAATACGTCTAGCCTGGAAGCGGGAAGACGTGAGATCAGGAACGTGGGCTATCGAGGTCTACCCGGCGGGAACGCTTGCGGCTCACCAGATCGATGGACGTCAGGATTATAAGCGTAAGGATAAGGATCGAGAGAAGGCACGCCGAGGCATCGTGGAGCAATTGAAGGTGAAGAAACACTTGAAGTTGCCGTCTGATGAAGCTTCCCTGAGGTGTCTTCTGGACAATGATGACGCCCTAGATGCCGCTATATGCGTGCTAGCAGGAGTTGACTTCTTGGCGAGGGACGTATTAGAGCCGAAGGACGCGGGAGTCTCGATGGAAGTTGCAAAGAAAGAGGGCTGGATTTGGGTTAAGAAACCTGTCTAGTACAGCCGACCCCATAACGCTTCCCTCTCAGCGATCCCCCTCCCTCTAACTCCCTCCCCCCAGGGGAGGGAGGATTGAGAATTCCTCTCCCTTGAGGGAGAGGTTAGAGCCTGTCCTGAGCCCTGGCCTTGGCCAGGCCCAAGGCTTGCCGAAGGATGAGGGTGATCGAACTTCAGAGTAGATACTGCATTATGATATTATGGGCCTGGTGCGCCTTGTCGCCTCCTCGAAATTCGAATGTTCTGTCGCCAAATCCTTCGCCGGTGATTGTAAGTCTACCGGTTACAAGAGGGCCCCTCCTGATCAGGAACCCTTTATTATCCTCACTGCCCACCATGCTGATCCGAGAATAGGGAATGCTGACCATAGCTTTCTGATCTCTCATATAGGCTTTGTCGTAGAAGATAACCCGCTTATCGGTGATTCCCATGAATCCGGTGGCCGCTCCTTTGAGGTCGAAAACGGCCCGGATAACCTCATCCGGCTGACAGAAATCCTCTATTCTCTGCAATTGCTCCTTTTTGTCAAAAGCCATATCCTCGGCATGGATGGCCATCTCCCCCTCCTCGCCTCCAATGAAACTACACTTGTCCAGCAAAAACACAACAACCTGTCCCCAGTAAACGAAACGGTTATATGATCTCCACGAGTGTGATATCAAAAGTCAGCTCTTTCCCGGCCAGCTGATGGTTGGCATCCAGGGTGATGCTCGATTCGGAGACATCGATCACCGTTGCCCAGACTACTCGACCATCCGGCTGAGTCAGCGGGAACTGCTGGCCCACCTGCGGTTCCCAGTCCGGCGGAAGGCGGTCTCGATCCACTACCATTACCAGTTCATCATAGTAGGGGCCATACGCCTGGTCAGGCGGGATAACGACGGTTTTCGACTCGCCCGGCTGCATCCCGATTACGGCCTGCTCAAAGCCGGGGATCACCTGGCCGGCGCCTATTGTAAATTGCAAAGGTTCGCCTCCAACGGAAGAGTCAAATACCGTGCCGTTTCCCAATCTGCCCGTGTAGTGAACGTTGACGGTATCACCACTCTTGGCCTCTGCTGGCGCCGATGAACTGCCGCAGCCGCCTGCCAGCAGAGCCGCCACCAGAAGAAGCGGTATGAGGTATCTCTTCACGCCGTTTACCTCCGCACAGGGTACATCACCTCTGGTAGCAGTGTCAATGGGGAAAAGGGGCAGCGATCAACCTCCGTCGGCATCTAGCTATCGCTGCCGGGAGGCCGGATGACCTCGGCGCAGCCAGTCCCGCGAACCGCCTCACCACCCAGGCGCCCGGATACAGTCGTGCTTCCCTCCCAGAAGGGAAAGGTGGGGACCGACAGGGTCTCGAACATTCTGATCTCCTGCTGGGCATACCGCGCCCTGATCTCCAAATCCAGGCCGTGAGTTTTCTCTCGAACACGCCAGAGGACGCCGTACTCCCTGCCGCTCTCTGGAGAAACCCAAGAATCCATCCTCTCCAGCACCAGGTTCCGGGTATGGTACACCGAATTATCGGGGAACATGATCGTTAGATCACGGGACTTAACCGATTCGTCGGGGTTGACGATATGCCAGAAGACGATCTCGGTCTCATTGTCTAGCTGGACGCAGAACCAGTCCCAGCCCCCCTTGCCCGTGTAGCTCATCCACTGATGATCCATTATGCCGATCCCCTCAACATCTATCATCCTGCCCAATAGCTCGACCTGGCCTCTGGCTCGAAGCCGGGTGAGGGAGTAGTAATATGACCTTCCCCCGGTCCATCGGACCAGGCCGCTCCCGCAGCCGAGGAGAGGAGGTTTCTCTGAACCAAGAGCCAGATTGAGGCCGATTTCGGGCCCGTACGATTCCAGGTGGTAAGAGAATGAATCGGGGTCGGTGCGGAACCAGTGATCATGGCCGCCCCAGCGAAGCTCGAAGAATCCCTCGGCGTGGTGCAGGGCCGAGCTGGCAACCGAGTGGTAAAGGCGCTCTGCCTCCAGGTCGGAAATGGCGAGAATCTTGAGTCCGACATTGAAGTAGGCCACCATAGCCCCGTACTCCCTGCCCGCGGAATCGGTGAGGCTGAAATGCCCATACCACCACTCGGCCAGGAAATCGGGGTGGGCCCCCTCATCTTCCGGGAAGTGGATTTTGGGCGGGCCGAATGGCAGAGATTTCTTTCGCATCGTCACATTTGGAACTCAGGGAATTCAGCTAACACCCTTTGGGCTACAACCTCACTGGGAGCAATAATAATGAGCACATCGCTCCCGTTTCGACCCAGGTAGAGGCTCAGACCTTGTGTCCGCCAATGCCTCGCTGTCTCCTCCTCCAGAAGCAAATCCCAGGCGCCATCACTTTTCTCTGCGACAAAAGAAATGTAGGCGTCGAAGAATTCCTGGGCGTCGCTATCGCTATCCCAGGTAGATCGCAGGGCAAGCAGTTTCTCACCTTCCGCGTTCTTCAGATACAGGTAGCGGTCGCCATCCCAGCCCGCCGCCGCCACTGCTGCTGCATCCTCGGCAATGAAGGTCTCCAGGTATATCCGTATACTTAACTCACCGAGAACGTCGCTATCCAACCGCGACCAGCCGGCGCCCAGGGCGCTTTCCAGGTCAGGCATGGTCACATCCTGAGGTTCGTCCCGCTGCAGATACTTCTCAGGATGGAGGATCTGCTCAGTGGATTGGGGCAGGTCTGCGTAGGCCTGATTGATGTCCTCCCATCCGCCAAGAGCTGAAACGAAATTGAAACCTTCTTCATAGGTGGCAAGGAGGCTTTCCCTGATGAATCGAGGGGCAGCTTCAAACTTCTCCGTCTCGGCTTCTTGAGATTCCTCTAATACAGCTTGCAGCTCATCTTCGCTAAGATAGTCCAACATGTAGTTCAATTGGGTCAAGAGAGCGTCCCCCTCCGTCAGTGAGACAGCAGCCGTGGAAAGATCAGAGTTACCCTCCTCCTCCAACGGGAGTGAACTCAGGTCAAAGTGCTGATCCTGGAGAGCGTGAGTGTATTCATGCGCGAAAATAACCCTTTCCATAGGCCCCAACTCCTCCCTGTCGCTCACCACGTACAACTCTCCTGACTTATAATCGTAGAAACCGGCAACCTGTTCCGAGTAAACGTCCAGAAGAATCGTGTACAGGTCCTGGTCCTCCTCCATCAAATCGAAGAGGACATAGACCTCCTGATCTATTCCCGCCTCCTCCTGGGGATACTCTTCTTCGAAATCACCAATAATCAGGTCTCGCAGCTGGTCACTGGTGACAAATCGATATTCTACTTCGTGTTTGGGCGTAAGCCCCCGTATTTCAACTACGTCCGAAGAGACCTCCCACAAAGCCCATTCCAGCCCGCAACCGCTTGCGATAATGGCTGCAATGATGAGCATAAGCGCCAGGCCAAAGAGAACCCTATTCATGCCGGGTAATCCCCTCCTCCTGGAATAAGGATAGAGCAAAACAGACTCTTATTCAATCCAGATAAAAGACTGCCGAGCGGTTTTGTGGTAAGATAAGACTTGATGCAAATCTCACACCTAAAGACATTCCACAGCCGAGTCGCGGATACCCCTAATTAAAGACAAAATATGCCCGAAAAGCCAACAAACCCGGAATCAGCGGCGGAGGCAGTCGGCCTGCGCACGCTGCCCAGACAGCAAGTAGTCATCACCCTGGCCGGCGTGATGCTGGCCATGTTCCTGGGCTCGCTGGATCAGACAGTCGTCGGCACCGCCCTGCCGCGAATTATCGCCGACCTGGGCGGATTTGCCCACTACACGTGGGTGGCCACAGCCTACATTATCGCCTCGACCATTACCCTGCCCATCACCGGTAAGCTGACCGATATGTATGGCCGCAAGTGGTTCTACGTTGCCGGACTGACAATCTTCATAGCTGGCTCTCTCCTCTGCGGCTTCAGCCAAACGATGACGCAACTCATCCTCTTCCGAGGACTGCAGGGCATAGGCGCCGGGGTGATGATGGCCAATGCCTTCATCGTTGTCGGCGACCTTTTCCCGCCCGCCGAACGTGGAAAATATCAGGGCCTGATGACAGGGGTGTTCGGCATATCGTCTGTGATCGGGCCGACGCTGGGTGGATTCATAACCGACAATCTCTCCTGGCACTGGGTCTTCTTCGTCAATATTCCCCTCGGAATCCTTATCATCGGACTGTTCATACTCTTCTTCCCTAACTTCCGACCCAGCAATGCCAAACCCGTAATCGACTTTCCCGGCGTGGTCACACTGATACTGGCCGTGGTGCCAGCGATGCTGGCGCTGTCCTGGGCTGGGGTTGAATATCCATGGGTCTCCGTCCCCATCATCAGCATGTTCGTTTTTTCAGTAGCCATGGCCGCTGCTTTCGTGATAATCGAGGGTCGAAGCAAGGAACCCATCATGCCCATGTGGCTCTTCAAGAACAGGATTGTGAGCGTGTCATCAATAGTCATTTTCACTACCGGCATCGGTATGTTCGGCGGCATCATCTTCGTACCGCTTTACTTCCAGGGGGTACTGGGGTTATCTGCCACTGCTAGCGGCAGCTTCTTAACGCCCATGATGTTAGGTGTGGTAGCGGGCGCACTCATCTCCGGTCAGGCCCTCTCTCGGGCAGGAGGGCACTACCGTCTGCAGGGGATGGTTGGCTTAGGCGTCATGGCTGCGGGCATGGGGCTACTCTCAACGATGACAGTGGAAACGAGCTATGCCAGAGCCGTGTTCTACATAGTTGTCACCGGCCTGGGACTGGGCATTTCGATGCCCCTTTACACCATAGCGGTTCAGAATGCAGTCCCTTACGCTGTAATGGGTGTGGCCACTTCTTCCACCGCCTTCTTCCGTTCTATCGGCGGCGCATTCGGATTGGCTGTCCTGGGCGCGGTAATGAACAATCACTTCGCCTCCGAGCTTGTCAACAGAATCTCGCCTGCTGCGAAAGAGGTCATCTCGCCGGAGCCGCTGGGCTCCCTGGCACACAATCCCCAGGCACTGCTCGATCCCCAGGCCCAAGCAGGGTTGATGGCCTTTTTTGAGCCTCTGGGGGAGCAGGGGGTGGCACTCTTCGAGCACGTATTGGAGGCACTCAAGCTGGCTCTCAATTCCGCCATCACGCAGGTTTTCTTCATAGGGCTTATCGTTATCGTTATCGCCTGGGTAGCTAACCTCTTCTTAAAGGAAATCCCGCTGCGCAAGTCACACATTTAAGGATGGAACTTGACCACCTGAACACCTGAACACCTGAACACCTGAACACCTGACCACCTGAACATCCGAACATCTGACCATCCAGACATCTGAGCGTCTGGGCTGTTTGACGGCTGGATGGCCCGGGCACGATGTTAGGAGCTGCTGCTAACAGGGTGAAAGCCCGATATATGAAGTCGTGAGTTGGCAGGGCTAGACCCTTGACTGCGTACTCTGGCGCAGACGGTCCAGTATCCACATACGAGCCAAGGTCGTGGGACCAATCCCCAGCTCCCTGGCTTCCTCCCTCAACTCCTCCCACTTCTCTGATGAGAGCCGAACGGGAATCACCTTGTCCAATGGCTTCTTCACCTCCACCTCGACGACTACATCGTTCTCATCCCAGGCGTCACCCCGCTCCATCCGCTCGATTTCCTTATCCAAATGGGTCATTTCACCTGCCTCCCGTCGCCTTGGTATAAAGCCGCCTTTCGCCATCGGTCATCTCTCTTGCTGTAGCCACCCTCCAATTGCCCCCACCCAAGTTTAGCAGTACTACCAACACATAGCGTCCGGCTGCGCTTTGGCTAAAGACCTTGTACAGCCCTTCTCTGCCTCTTCTAACATGGCGCCGGTCTGAGAGGCAGGCCTCCTCAACTTCGGCAAAGGAGATGCTGTGCTTAGACTCAATCTTCTCCAGGATGTGGTCATCGACTTCCAGCGACTCTATACGAAGCACCAATCATTTCCTTCATACATGAGTGTATACAAAATGTATACGAATGTCAAGTAGCGTGGTGACTCCTGTCACGACGGAGAATTCGTTGCCACAGGGGTGGCAACGCTACCTGAACACTTATCTATATGGTTCCCTTGGTGCTGGGCACCTCACCCCCCAGCCGCTCGTCAATCCTGGTGGCGGCATCCAGCGCCTTGGCCAGCGCCTTGAACAGCGCCTCTACCTTGTGATGGTCGTTGACCCCGCTGAGAAGCCTGGCGTGGAGGTTCAACTTCGCTTCCCCGGCAAAGGTCTCCAGGAAGTGTCGTATCAGGTCGGTATCCAGGCCGCCTATATCCCTCCCCTCAAGGGGAGCCTCGACAGCGGCATAGCCTCTACCGCCAATGTCAACCGCTACCATCGCCAGCGCCTCGTCCATGGGCACCAGCGCGTGCCCCATCCTGACGATGCCCCGCCTCTCCCCCAGCGCCTGGCTAAATGCCTGGCCCAAACAGATGGCGACGTCCTCCAGGGTATGATGCTGCCCTACCTCCAGATCGCCTTTAGCCTCAACCCCTATATCGAACAGGCCGTGCCGTGCTATCTGATCTATGAGATGGTCGAGCATCCCTATGCCGGTGCTCGCCTGGCACCTGCCCTTGCCGTCTATCACCAGCTCCAGCCTGACCTCGGTCTCGCCGGTCTCGCGGCTGACGGTAGCTCTTCTCTCAGCGGCCATGTTATCCTCCTTCCCACTTAGCCAGCGCCTCGACCAGGGCATCGGTGTGCTCCGGCTTGCCCACGCTTATGCGCAGCATGTTCCTCAGCAGCGGGGTATCGAAGTGCCTGATGAAGATGCCCTTCTTTTCCAGTCCCTGCTTTATCTCCCGGGCGTCGCCTCTGGCAACCCGGCAGAGGATGAAATTCGCTTCAGAAGGCAGCGGCACGAGCACCCCCTGCTCCTTCAGCATGGCAGAGAGCCGCTCCCGCTCGGCAATGATCGCCTTGACCCTGCCTCGAAGATAATCGGTGTCCGCCAGTGACTCCCTGACCGCAATCATCGCCGCTATGTTCACGTTGTACGGCATCTTGATCCTGCGGACAAGCTCAGCGATGTTATGGGGCAGGATGCCGTAGCCGGCCCGGAGGCCACCCAACCCCGCCCATTTGCTGAACGAGCGCAGGACTACGAGATTGGGGTACGCTGGAACCAAAGGGGCGAAGGTCTGCCCGCTGAACTCGTAGTACGCCTCATCCACAACCACGACCACCCCGGTATTTATTAGCTCCAGGACGACGTTGGGCAGGGTAACGTTACCGGTGGGGTTGTTGGGGGAGGCGATGAAGATGACCTTGGTCCGCCCATCTATGGCCGACTTCACGGCGGCGACATCCACCTCGTAGGCGTCGTTGCGGGGCACAGCGACCGTTTTGCCGCCGCAGACCGCTGTGCTAAAAGCGTACATGCCGAAGGTGGGCACACAGTTGATCACCTTATCACCGGCCTCCAGGAATAGGCGCAGGACCAGGTCGATGAGCTCGTCGCTGCCGCTGCCGACCACAATATGCTCTCGACCAACCCCCACATACCTCTCCAACGGCTCTTGCAGCTCACTGTGCAGGGGGTCGGGATAGATATGATAGAAAGAATAGTCCGCCAGAGCACGGCGCACCCGGGGAGAGCAGCCATAGGGGTTCTCATTGCCGTCCAGCTTTATCAGATTCTCGACAGGTACGCCTGAGCGCTCGCTGAGCGCCTCCAGCGGCGCAATAGGCTCATAGGGCTCGATATCTGCCAAGTCGCCTCTAATAAGGTTCTCAGCGCCTCTGGTAGGATCGTAGGTCACTTGCCGGGCTCCCC
>CAZCXP010000113.1:0-8272 GCA_964502665.1 uncultured Dehalococcoidia bacterium
ATTTTTCGCTTCCCTTGCCTAACTTCTGGGACATCCTTCTCGTTCCCTCAGCCAGGAGATCACCGATACCCTCTCTTTTTGCTATCTTGTGTACTAGCTCTACTACAACGTCAGCGTCACCAAATCTGAGCTCCAATCCATCTGTATCCGATTTGGTCAGTATCCCCTTCTCATAGCATTCCATGGCGAAAGCAATCGTACTTCCGGTCGAGATCGTATCCAGGCCATAATCATCGCACAGGTAATGCGCCTTTGTAATCGCTTCCATATCAGTGACCTCGCACTGCCCACCGAGGGTTCCAACGCTTTCGTACTCCGGCCCTTCTCCCTTGGCACCCTTGTATTTGCCGGTCCTGATTTCACTTCGTCTTCCACACTTGATTGGGCAAGCAAAGCATCCCAAGGACTCTACGAGAACCTTTTCACTGAGGGCTTCCGCGTTTATTTTCTCCAACTCAGGAAAGACGCCGGTTTGCCAGTTTCTTGTAGGAAATCCACCCCTTTCATTTACCATATCAATGACGGCGTTGGTGCCAAATGTCTCCAATGCCACTTTCAGCAAGGACTCCTCAACCAGCTCAAACTGTTTCTTTGCTACCTCGGCAAAAGCCTTTGGGTTGGCCACTTTGACTGGCATTGTCCCGCGCACGGCAATAGCTTTTAATCGCTTCGAGCCCATTACAGCCCCGCCGCCACATCTTCCTGCGGCTCGGTGGAGGTCGCTGATGGTGCTGGCATATCTAACTTGATTCTCGCCGGCTAGTCCAATACAAACAACATTAAACTTGTCCCCTAGCTCTTCCTTTATCAGCTTTGTAGTTTCGGAAACGCCCTTGCCCCACAGATGTTTCGCATCTCTAAGCTCAGCTTTGCCCTCCTCAATTACAAGGTAGACAGGTTTTGGTGAGATGCCTTGAAGAATGATTCCGTCAAAACCTGTTCTCTTGAAGTCTACCCCCCAAAAGCCGCCTACATTTGATTGCGCCCAAATATTAGTTAAAGGCGATTTGAAAACCAGGGTGTATCTCCCGGTGCTGGGAGCCTGAGCTCCGGTTATTGCTCCAGTCATAAGGATAAGCTCACTTTCAGGGCCTAGCGGGTCTGCCCCCTTGGGAACCTCGTGATAAAGATAATGGGTTGCTAGCCCGGCACCGGTTAAGAACTTGTCAAACAGGTCTTCAGGAATTCCCTCTTCTGAAACTTTGGACTCCGACAAATTAACCCTCAGGATTTTCCCATGGCCTCCAAACATCTCTACCTCCATTATTCTTACTAATTACAATTATAGCAATGTAGGGGCGCAGGACGCTATGCCTCTACCGAAACGTCTAGAAGTCCACCGACCGGCCATCGTAGGCGTAGAGGAAAAGCTGTCGCAGTTCCTCGTAGGAGGGGGTACGGACAGCGGTGATTATTTGCGTGTCGTTGAAAGCGTCGTCCACAAGCTTGTCCAATTGCGCTTCGTAGGCCTGGCGCTCGATGCCCAGTTCGGCGACGCTGGTGGGGTTGCCAACTTGGTGGCATAAGTCACGGATGTGCGCAGCTAGCGACCGTGCAGCCTTCTCGCCACCCTCATTAGAGCAGCCGATGAAGGCTGCCAGTTCCGCGAATCGCGCCGGCTCTTCGCTGGCAGCGAACTCGATGGTATAGGGGAGGAAGAGAGCGACGGCGCGACCGTGGGGTATGTGGAATACCGCGCCCAGCACGTGGCCCATGGCGTGGGCCATCGAGGCCATGGCATTGCCGAAGCCCAGGCCGGCGCAGGTGGCGGCGTTGTGCATCCTCTCCCGAGCCTCCATGTCGGAACCGTCGGCAACGGCACGGGGCAGATACTGGAAGACGAGGCGAGCGGCGTTGAGGCACAGGCCGTCGGTGATGTCGGTATGCCAGTTGCAGGTGTAGCCTTCGACGGCGTGGGTCAGCGCATCCAGGCCTGTGTCGGCGGTCAACTGGGGGGGCATCCCTGCCGCCATCTCGGGGTCGACGATAGCGATATCGGCGTGGTTCTCTCGATGCCCGAGCCCCATCTTGCGCTGCCCCTCGGTATCGGTCAGCACGATGCCCCAGGTGACCTCGGCCCCGGTGCCGCTGGTGGTGGGTATGGTGATGAGGCGCGCTTTCTGGCGCAGGCGCAACTCCATGATTGGGCTGATGGCGGCTGGCTCCAGTTCAGGCCACTCGTAGAGTACCCAGATGGCCTTGGCGGCATCCATTGGCGAGCCCCCGCCCACGCCGATGATCCAGTCAGGCTCGACCTCCAGGGCTACCTTTGCGCCGCGCTGCACCGTCTGCACGCTGGGCTCGGGCTCGACCTCATCGAATATGTGTACTTCGATACCGGCGCTGTCAAGGTGGGCCTTCACCCTGTCCACCAGGCCCAGTTGGACGATTAGCTTGTCGGTTACGACAAGGGCGCGCCGGCCCTCCAACTCGTCGAGGGTATCCAGCGCCTCTTCACCGAAGGCGATTCGCGGTGAGTCGAAGTTCCACATCTCGTTAACCTCCCTCTGATAGACGATCAAAGACGACTGATGAAAGACTGATGATAGGTAACGAAGGGGGAATTGCCAGTTATGCCCGTCCTACACCCTCTCTCCACCGTCCTTGCTGTCAGTCACCGAAGTCGGTGGGTACACGCGAGACACAGTTGACCATCTCTTTAGCTGCCTTGGGGTAGCGCATGACTTTCATCATGTCACCCTTCAATTTCAATTTGCGCGTCATCATGCCCGGGATAGGGTCCAACTTCCCTTCGATGACCTTGCGCCAGTTGGTAGCTGAGGCGCGGATGCTGAACTGTGCCTCCCGCTCGCCCTCGCTGGCAACCAATGCAGCATCGGTGCACTTGCCGTGATAGAGGCCGATGAAGAGATAGGCGGTCTCGGGAAGGGTGTTGTCAGCCTCGACGATGAAGATGAAGTCCCCCACCCAGTCTTTGGCCGACCTCTCGTATGCCTCGCTGGCGTTGAGCTGCTTGGCGAATTCCTTGGCCCATTCATCGGACGGGAATCTCAGTGCCATGATTCTTCCTCCTGCCTCGACTTCTGCCCGCAGGCGTTTAGCTCCACCGCCTGGCGGTTAGCGCTCAGTGTAACACTCAGTCGGGGTGAAAGTCAATGTATGTAGTCGTCGAGTACGCTAGTGATACGTCACCGTTCGCCCGCTCAGAAGACGGTATTCATCTTGCGTGTCGGCTCAGATTGAGACCTCTGTTCTCCACCTGCCGATGGCGCCGCTTAACGCCACCACCAGGGCGCCGGCGAAGGCTAGTGCGGAACCGGCCTGGACTATGTTTATCCATTCGGCGGGGTAGGTATTCTCGTGCAGCCACCAGAGGATATAGAGGGCGTTGCCGGCAACACAAAATGCGCACAGGCTGCCCAGCGAAGCCCATAGCGCCCTGGTCGCTGCCTTTGCGGCAAAGGAATAGATGGCGGAAATGAGCACCAGAGAGGCGAATATGATCACGAGGACGACGGGAAGGCCGAAGCCAGCCCAGAGTGGGCACTCTTGGATGCAGCCGGGGTCCATCAGAAAGCTGGCTTCCCAATCCTCTGACGATCCCCAGAGCCTTATTGTGTACCAGGGAACTGCCAGCGACACCAGCATCATAACGGCGCCGACACCGGCGGCTATGACGTTTGGCAGTGGGGAGGCTCGCTCAACCTGAGGGGTTGCGGAAGCGGCCGGAGTGGTCGCCTGCTCCAGGTCCTGCCCGCACTGGCTGCAAAACCTTTCCCCAGGGGTGGCATCGGCGCCGCATTGGGGACAGGCGACTGTCAGGCTGGCCCCGCACTGGTCGCAGAACCGTGCCTCTGGTCTGACCTGGGCGCCGCATTGAGGACAGGACTTTGCTGAAGTTGTAGGGGCTCTCGGTGGTGCGGTGGCTTCCAGCTTGGTGCCGCAATTCGTGCAAAACCTCATATCGTCGGGGTTATTAAAGCCACACTCTGGACAGCGCATAGTTCTTTCCCTTGTACTCTTTGCTCTCCCCGCTGACTTACATGCCAGGCTGGGATCAATTGTACCCGAAGAGCACAGGAAGCATAGATGGACCTATTACTTGGCGCCAGACTGCCCCAGCACGGTGACAGCCGTGGTTGCAATCATGCGCAAAAGAAGCTCCGTATCCGGTAGCCCAGGGAAGAAACGCGCCCAGGATACCGAAAGAAGCCGGCTGGGGTGAGAGCGCCTGCGGCGTCGGCCTTGATCAGCGCGGTGAACATGGATAGCCTTGTGCCCCCCGCGCCTGGGCCAGGCCTACCACGCGATGTTTAGTATCCCCATTCCCATGATCTGCGGGGCAATACCGGCTAGAACAAACCCGCCCGCTATGGCCAGGCCGAGACGCAGGTAGCCCTCCACTTCCAGCAAAAGGGCTCCACCGAAAAGCGCTAGGGTGGTAAAGATGAGCCCGGCATCTACCAGTCCTGTCGTCTCGGCGTCGAAGCCGATGACGAGCAGAATAATCCCCAGCGCCAGCGCTGCAAGGAACAAGTTAGTCGGAGTAAGGGATAGGGTAGCTTTCTTCTCTTCTTCCATTTCGTTAACCTCCTCTTTTGGGATAGTGTGCCTAATACTAGCGGAGACAGATAGCGATGTCAACAGTGCCCGTACTTCTGTGCCGTGCGGCCGTTCTGCTTCAAGTGGTCAATGTGATGTCCTCCTTCCTTGGCGCTCGCCGACAATCGATTCATTCCCCACGTAACATATATATCATAATTGGTATACAATCCTACCCTTGCGGCATTCGGGGGCAAAAGGAAAGGCTACAAACCCTCACCTATATTTACTTATATTTACTATACTTTACTATACTACCTGGTTTCGCATAGGATTTTAACACACTTTTCAAACATTGCAATTCCCAATCCTGTATAATGAGTCCAAGACGGCCACCAGGGGAGGAAGTAGACATGATTGAAGCAATGCTGAACGAGAGCCAGAAGAAGCTGCGCAGCGAGGTGAGGGAGTTCGTCAAGGCCATACCACGTCAGCTGCTCCTGGACATGGACGCCGACAAGGTGAGGTATCCCAGGCAATTCCTGGAGGAAGCCGCTGGGAGAAAGCTACTTGGCCTCCGTTTCTCCCCGGAGTACGGCGGCAGAGGGCTGAGCTGGCCGGACGAGATAATTGCCCTCGAGGAGGGCGGGACGCTGCCCCTATCTCTGGGCTGCCTTTACTCGCTGGTGAGCATCTGTGGCGAGGCGTTCCAGGTGTTTGGGAGCGAGGAGCAGAAGCGGAAATACCTCCAGCCCACCCTTCAGGCGAAGCTGTGCTGCGCGGAGGCGCTGACTGAGCCCCGCGGCGGCTCCGACTTCTTCGGTGCCACCACCGTCGCCACTAAGAACGGCAGCCATTACTTGCTCAGAGGACAGAAGCGCTTCGTCGTCGGCGCTGAAGGGGCGGACTACTTCCTGGTCTACGCCAGGACGAGCCCAGAGGCCCCCAGCCGCGAGTCACTGAGCCTGTTTGTGGTGGAGAAGGACATGGGGGTGGAGGTGAAGCACATCTACGGGCTCATGGGAACGCGGGGAGGTGGGGCTGGGAGGATACTGTTCCGCGATGTCAGGGTCCCCGAGGAGAGCATCATCGGAAGGGAGGGCCAGGGTGGGGAGATCTTCTACCGGATGATGATTCCGGAGAGGATGACCACCGCCGCCGGCAGCTTGGGCATCGCGCGCGGCGCACTGGAGATCGCCGCCCGCTACAGCGACAAGAGAAAGGCCTTCGGCAGCAGGATCAGGGACTTTCAGGCGGTGAGCTTCAAGGTAGCAGACAGCATCACCAAGATCGATGCCGCAAGCTCTCTGGTGCACGCTACGGCGATAACCATCGAGCAAGGTCGCGACCGCAGGCTTGCGCGGCGCATGGTCTCCGAGGCCAAGAAGTTCTCCACCGAGGTAGCCTGGGAGGTGGTGAACGACGCCATGCAGGTCATGGGCGGCATCGGCTATACCAATGTATATCCCATCGAGCGCATGCTGCGCGACACCAGGCTGGCCATGATCTGGACGGGCACCAACGAGGTGATGAACCTTATCATCCAGCACGAGTACTACCGTGACCTCCTGGCCCGTGCCGACGAGGGTCGGGACGTGGAGGGCGACGCTGAGGCAGCGGGGGAGGTGGAGGAAAAGGTGTACGAGTAGCGCTCCGCTTCAGTTGAACCCCTATGCCCCTGATATGATGGCGTTCAACGGGTTGAGGCGAAATTGGGGGGAAGCAGTCTAAGAGGACTCACCTAAATCCGTAGATTTCATAGCTTGTAGGCTTTCGCACAAAATACCTCTCCCTTGAAGGGAGAGGGTAGGTGAGGGTGACTTCCCCCTCCCCTTGATCCCCTCCCTCCAGGGGAGGGGAAGTGTAAGAAATCCTGCGGCCAACCAATAAGGGCCCCGAGGGATGGGCTTCTTGAATCTGCACTCAGGGATCAGCGGGTTGGGCCCTGGATTGACAACGGCCCTGTGGCGGTGTTATAAGACCCTATCATCTCTTGAGCCCCCATCTCAAGCCAGGAGGTTTGGCGAATGGAAGATGTTTACACCCGGTTGACAGCGAAGTTAGGGCGCCCCGACTCTGGGTACATGGCAAAGATTTTTGAATACGCCGCCACGCCGCGGCAGGCGAGGATTCTGGAAGCACTGAACCAGCCACCTGAGCCGGCCCTCACTGTGGAACAGTTGGCGGAGAAGCTGGGGTTAGATGCAAACGACATACAGCAGGATATGGAGGACCTATTCCGCAAGGGGCTTGCTTTCCCCCGTAATTTCCAGGAGCGGCGCGAATGGAGGTTCGGAAAATCTCCGATGCAACTCCATGACGCTATGCAAAGCGGCTGGATGTTTTACGCTGAGCCCGAGAGGCTTCACGAACTGTGGCGTGTGTACGATCAAAAAGAGGGCTATCGCGCCTACGGTGAGGAATACGCGCGTGTGGCTGCTCCGCTCATGCGGGTGATACCCGCCTGGGAGGCTGTAGCAGACGACCCCAACCTCCAGCCCTGCGAGGACTGGCGAGAGATCCTTAGAGAGAAGCAATTGATCGCTGTCGTTGATTGCCCCTGCCGCCTCGAGGTCGGGGCCTGTGACCGGCCGGTTCAAGTTTGCCTGGACTTCGATAGAGGGGCTGAGTATGACATCGCCAGTGGTCACGGCAGGAAGGTGAGCTACGAAGAGGCACTGGAGATAATGAGCAATGCGTCCCGCTCAGGTCTGGTACCTAACGGGGTAAATACTGCCACAGTAACCCTTATGTGCAACTGCTGCAGCGATTGCTGTGTGGAGTTCCGAACGCTGCAACAGTGCAATATACCTATTGGCGACCACTACGCCAAGAGCCGCTACGAGGCCAGGATAGATCAGGACATTTGCGATGGGTGCCAGAACTGCATAGATAACTGCAACTTCGACGCCATAACTATGGTGAAGTTACCTGGCTCCAAGAAGCTCAAAGCGCAGGTGGATCCAGAAGCATGCTATGGGTGCGGGTGCTGTTTCATGGTCTGTGAACCAGAAGCTATCTCGCTGGAATGCGTCAGGCCTGTGTCCCATGTGCCGGGCGTCTAGGAGAAAGGAACGGCGTCCGGCGTTTCCTAGTGGGGTGGGGCTGCATTACAGGGCATAGATTTCTTTGCCGAAGGTGTGAACCCAGTTCTTCTTTAGAACCTCTATCGCCTTTTCGGTTTTGTCCACGCCCACAATGATTATGGGCTGCCCGCTTTCTCCCCTGCCCAGATAGGGGTAGAGATAGTGGACATTGATATCGGTCCCCTTCAGGGGCTTAAGTACCGCTTGAAGTCCGCCGGGATGATCGGGGACCTCTACTGCTATCACGTCCGTTTCCTTTACAGAGTACCCGTGGCTTCGCAAGACATTTGTGGTTTTCGCGGGGTCATCAGGTACAAATCTTACGGTGCTGACGTCGGATGTATCGGCCACTGAAATGGCCCTGATGTTTATCCCTTCAGCTCCCAGAAGTTCGCTCACATCTAAGAACTTCCCAGGCACGTTTTCCAGGCTGACCGAAATCTGCTTTACACACATAGGTTACTCCCGACTGAATATGTAGGTCCCCGTAACTCAGATTAGAACAACTCGTATCCTGCCATCAAGGCCTTTTTGTTGATAGCGATCAGTTTCTGCTTATTCTTCAGGGTGTTTCTCAGCGCTTCAATTACGCTGGAAAGGGAAACCAGGTTGCTTTTCTTGGTGAACGCCCCCAGCATCACCATGTTGGCAGATCTTGGACTCCCCAGCTTCTCAGCTATACT
>CAZCXP010000114.1:0-8234 GCA_964502665.1 uncultured Dehalococcoidia bacterium
GGCAGGAATATGACCGCTCCGAAGAAGCAAAGGGTTATCCCGATAATAGGCACAAGAGCCAGAGAGTTCAGTGTGGGATGGGAGGAAAAGAGAAATGACGAGAAGGCCAGGCAAGTGGTTGCTGTTGTGAGGAATATGGCCTTCCCCGTCCGCTGTACAACCTGAGGAAGCGAACCCTTGCCCTCTTCCAGATACCGGTGAATGATATGGATGCCGCTATCTATCCCTATTCCAATAATCAAGGGCATCATGCTGATTGTGAACGCATTCAGGGTTGCTCCAAACCAGTCATAAGTTGCCAGAAGCCCTACTATTCCGAAGGCGACCGGCATCAGCGAAAGGAGGGCGTAGATTGGGTTACGTCTCCTGATTCCAATATACACGATGACGAAAAGCGCTCCTGAAGTCAGCGAAGAAAGGCGAATCATGTCATCTGTTACCATGTCGAGAAGCTTCGTTATCCTCACGGCCTCAGCGGTAACTTTGGGGTGGATCTCCCGCAGCTCAGAGAGAAGTGTTTGTTGATAGGATTTCAGAAAGAGGTTCTGCTCCGGGGTTATCTTCAGCAGGAACTCCCCGTCTGAAACCCATCCTTCACGGATATTCTCCGGCAGGTCATTCCAGCTCATTGGAGATACGTTTACCCAGGGCACAGCCGCAAGTTCTGGATGAATCGCGATGGCTTGCTCGATTAACCCAAGTTTCTCGTCTTGGTTTGCGGGAAGATAGTCATTAATAGACTCTACCTTCAGAATCCCATCTGCGCGCTGAAACTCACCGACACAACGGTCAAGCTCTGACTCCGATTCGACCAGGCAGGTAAGGTAATCGGGGTTATAGCCGAAGTTCGCTTTCACCTTCTCAAGTTGCCTGTACGTTTCGGTCTCGGTGGGCAGATTCTCATAAAGGTTCTCGCTCAGCCGGGCATTTGGTGCCCTGATGCCGAATAGAAGGAAGAGGCCAAGTAAGGCCACCAGAACCACCGGGGCGAACCGTTGCACTTGCGAGCCTGCCTTTCCGAGTATGTTGAATCTCGCCCGAACAGGTTTCAACTTCCCAAATTTGAACCTTATGGTGACCAGAGCAGGCAGCAGCACAAACACCGCCACCAGAGTCAGGATCAGACCTGTAGCGCCGATAACGCCGAATTGATGAAGCCCTTCAGTGTCGGCGAAGTAGTAGGAGAAGAATGCCGCTGCCGTAGTCAGACAACCAAGGAAGATCGCTTTTCCTGTGTGGGTAAAAGTATGCTCGAAAGCGATTTCGACGTCCTCGTGCTTCTCCATTTCATCGGTAAACCTGGTCACCGAATGGATGCAATAATCAATGCCAATCCCCAATATCAGTGCGGCAAACACCACCGACAATACGTGGATAGAATCATATATTAGGAATACCACTCCCATCGTCCAGACTATCCCGATGAGCAGCGGGATTGCACACAGAAGTGGTATGGAAAGACTTCGGAATGAAAGAAAAAGAAGGGCAAGGATCAATATCAAGGTTATTCCTGCCGTGCGGTAGAAGTCCTGAAAAGCCATCTTGTCGCCTTCATAGTCGATTATCCTCATGCCGCCTGTGAATCCCACCGCGAGCTCTTCATACTCCCTGTCCTCGTCCCTGGTCTGCTCGATAAGTTCTCCCAGATCGTCCAGAAGCGACCCCCTTTCATACACGGTCCTCATATTTACGTTAGGGGCTGTGTCTATGAGGTAGATCTTCCCGTTATCAGAGACGATATGTTTCGACGCGTTCAACTTCTCAAGCATAGACGCGCGCAGGCCCTCGAGGATCTGCGGTGTAAGGGCGGGATTGGCGAGCATACCGAGGTACTCTTCTGGCAAGTAAAGAATTCCCTTTTCACCCACAAAGCTGAAGTCCTGCTCGTATCGTATATTCTTCCAGCGATCGTCCCCCCGCAATTTGTCCACCAGCGACTCCACGTAGGCCTCAGCGGAGGCAGCATCCGAGTTTGAGCAGTCCACCACAATAGTCACCGGGTCCTGCTCGCCGAAACTCTCCTTAACATGTTCAGCCATGACCACATCAGGGTCGTCTGTGCTTAGGAATGCGTCCATACCGCTTTCTACGGTGAAATTGGAAGCAGGGATCAACGCCAGCCCAGTGACAGCCGCCACTATCAGTATCGTTATTATCGGGTGTCCGGTGGTTGCCCTTACCAGGTGATGTACCATCCTCATCTCATCACTTCCACTGGTTCACTACATTCTACCACTGGTTCCGATAGCTGTCAGGCCAACTCAGGTTACTCAGATGAGCCATTGATTCAGCAGGCCTCGGTCTACCCGTCCAAAGCTCCAACACTCCCCCTATAGTACGAGCGTATTGACATTGACGGGGTGAATCTTCTAAACTCCATACAAAATTGGAGGTGCTATGACAGCAAAACTCTGACAAACAGGCCCACACAGATGACAATGAGTCAGGAGCATCTATGACCGGCACTCAATTGTAAGCGGTGAGCCTGCACAAAACTGCGTTAATTAGAGTTCAGGAGGGAGAAAAACATGAGCGAGAAAACAGGTGCGAAGTCAATTATTCCAAGCGGCAAAGAAATCGGTTTCATGGTTATTAGGGGATTTGGGCTTTTCCTCAGCGTCTCGGGCATGGTTGGCATGGCACTCATCCTCGGACCGCTGAACCATATAATGCAAGACATGGAATTTACCCTGGTTTTCGGAAGTAAGCCTCCGGCTTTCTTTTCATGTATGGGGCTTGCCGTGGTAGGAGGCGCTTTGGACTTTTTTGCCAACCTGGGTCTAAAAGGATTGGAGAAATAGCGATGCCCTGGCAAGCCTCCTGACGGTTAGGGCAGTCTGAGAACGGCCCCCGTGCTGGCTGAAGTCACCAGGCTGGAATACCTTTTGAGGTAGCTCTTCACCTCCCTCTTTAGAGGTGGCGGTGACCAGCGGGCAAGCCTGGCGTCTATCTCCTCCTTGGGAAGCTTGACATTCAGCGTCCTCTGGGGAATATCGAACTCGATTATATCCCCTTCCTCAACCACAGCTATCGGGCCCCCTTCCATAGCCTCTGGGGATATGTGCCCTATCGCAGCACCGCTGCTGGCCCCGGAGAATCTGCCATCAGTAACCAGGGCCACATCACCCTCCAATCCCACCCCGACTATGCAGATCGTGGCGACCACCATCTCTCTGAACCCAGGGCCGCCCTTGGGGCCCTCGTACTTGATAACCACCACATCGCCTTTGTTTATCCTGCCACCCAGAATGGCTTCCACAGCCTCCTCCTCGATATCGAAGACCCGCGCTGGGCCCTCGTGCCTTAGCATCTCCGGTCTCACCGCCGCTTGCTTGACCACCGCCCCCTCCGGAGCCAGGTTCCCATAGAGGATAGCCAGTCCCCCCTCATGGTCGTAAGGATCGTCTATGCTCCTGATGACCTCCTCCCTGGTAATCTGGGCATTCTCGATGGTCTGCCCTATTGTCTCTCCGCTCACGGTGAGGGCATCGAGGTGAAGCAGGTCTTTCTTGGAGAGCTCCTTCATCACCGCCCCAAGCCCCCCGGCCTCATAAAGGTCCTTGATGAAGTACGGGCCCGAGGGGCTGAAGCTGCATAGGCGGGGCGTAGTTCGACTCATGCGGTCGAAAAGGCCCAGGTCGATATCGACCCCAGCCTCATCAGCGAGGGCCATAAGGTGCAGGATGGTGTTGGTGCTCCCCCCGATGGCCATGTCCACCCTGATCGCGTTCTCAAAGGCCTCCCTGGTGAGAATCTGCGCGGGAGTTATCTCTTTTTTCCACAGCTCCATAAGTGCCACCCCTGACCGCTTGGCCAGCCCCCGGCGGCGGCCGTAGACAGCGGGGATGCAGCTATTCCAGGGCAGGGCAATCCCCAGGGCCTCGGCCATGCAGGCCATGCTATTGGCGGTGTAAAGCCCGGGGCATGAGCCGCATCCGGTAAACTCGAAGAGGAGGGCACCAGGCCTCTCATCCGTCCCAAAGCTCTGGGCAAGCATCGGCCCCCCATTGATTATGATCGCGGGGATACCGAGTCTCGCCGCCGCCATCATCATCCCCGGGGTGATCTTGTCACAGCCGGTGACCAGCGCCATAGCATCCATGGTATTGGCTTCGATCATCGCCTCGATGGAGTCGGCGATAAGCTCCCGGCTGCTCAGGGGGTAGCACATGCCGCCGTGCCCGATAGTCAGCCCGTCGCAGATGGCGATGGTGGAGAACTCAAAGGGCGTTCCCCCACCCGAGATAATCCCCTCCCTGGCCGAGCCCGCGATGTCGTCAAGATGAACGTGGCCTGGCACCAGCTCATTCTGCGAGTTGACCACGGCAACCATAGGCCTCTCCATCTCTTCTTTGGTTCTGCCCATGGCCTCAAAGAACATCAGTCTGCCTCTTACTCCATCGCTCCTCATAGCTCAGACCTCCTCTCCGTATCGAGGACGCATCCCCGGTTTTCAAGCATTATAACCCTCAAACCTGGAACTTGAAAGCCCAGCCTCTTCTGCTCAAAGAGAATTGGGATGTGCTTAGACGGTGGCAGCCTTGACAGTTGCTTGATATGGGGGCATAATCGGGCTTCATGGGGGCTGAGGCGGTGGCACCACAGAGGAAAGGCGGGGAAGGGAGATGAGTGCTTTGGGCGAAGAGAGAGTTGTTCGCACCGTCTGCGGCATTGAAGATGGTACGCGTTGCGGTATCCTGGCTCATGTCAGTAATGGTGTGCTGGTTAAGGTCGAGCCCGCTGATTTCCCGGATCGGAGATTCCGTCACGTGTGTGCCAAGGCCTTGTGCAGTCCAAAGCTGGTCTATCATCCCGACAGGTTGAAGTATCCCCTGAGGCGGGTCGGGGAAAGGGGTGAGGGGAGGTGGCAGCGCATATCGTGGGACGAGGCAACGGACATCATAGTGAGCAAGCTCAGGGAAATCGGCGAGAAGCACGGCTATGCATCCATAGCCTTCGTTGTCGAGAAGTTGGCCTACCTCAGGCTAGCCAGCGCCCTTGAGACCACAATGGTGAACCCCATAGGTTTCGGCGACGCTGCCGGGCCTTGCGGCGACGAGATCAGCTACGGCACCCACTACGGAGGTCTCTACACCATCGGTTTCCAGAACCCTACAATGTGTGTGATCTGGGGGGGCAATCCCGCTGAAACCCACCCCTTCCAGTGGCGAAGGATCAGAGACGCCAAGGAGGGGGGAACCAGGGTGGTGGCGATAGACCCTCGCTTCACCACCACTGGATCAAAAGCAGACGAGTATGTATCGATCCGGCCGGGCACCGACGCGGCTCTGGCATTGGGAATGATGAACGTGATCGTCGAAAGGGGCCTTGATGATAAGCCCTTCATCAGCAGGCATACGGTAGGCCCATTCCTGGTGCGGCGTGAGGACGGGCTATTCTTGAGAGAAAGTGAAATCATGCCCGGTGGTTCGAACGAATATGTTGTCTGGGACACCCAGACCAACAAGCCCAGGCTTCACAATGAAGAAGGGGTAACACCGGCGCTGGAAGGTGCTTACGACGTCGACGGCATTGAGTGCAGACCGTCGTTTCAACTACTGGCCGACCTGGCGAAGCAATATCCGCTGGAGAAGGCCTCTGAGATAACCGGAGTGCCGCCGGGGACAATCGAGAGGCTTGCCATTGAGTACGCCACCCGCAAGCCGGTGGCCTCTTATCGCGGAATGGGCCTGCAAAGGACCTTCCACGGCGATTTGAGCTACCGAGCGATAACTGCTCTGGCGGCAGTAACGGGAAATATAAACCTTGGTGGTTACTCCGAGGGCTACCGGCGGTTTCTGTTCAACTCAGGAACTATCCTGTTTGCCGACCGCTTTCCGAGCCCCATGCCGTTGCTGCAGTCATACGAGGCAATCCTAACCGGTCAACCATATCCGATCAAGGCGTTGTGGCTTGCCGGGCAGAACTTCATGAACCAGAACCCCGATAATAATAAGATTCTCAGAGAGCTCGTGCCACGCTTGGAGTTCATTGCGGTGGCCGACATGTTCATGACCGCCAGCGCGCAACATGCTGATGTCGTGCTCCCGACCTGCAGCTTCTTTGAGCACCTTGACCTGGTCACGCCCATAGACGTCCTCAGCCCCTACGTGCAACTGCAACCAAAGGTAATAGAGCCTCTGCATGAGTCGAAATCAGACCGGGACATAGTGAATGAAATAGGGCTGAAAATGGGTCTTGGGGAGGACTTCCAACTGAGCGCCGAGCAGTACGTCGAGCGGGTGCTTTCCTCAGGCCATCCTTCAATGGAAGGGATAACCCTGGAAAAGCTGAAGGAGGGGCCGGTTGAAGCTGCCCCCTATGGCGTTACGGGATTTCGCACTCCCTCCGGCAGGATAGAGTTCTACTCCGAGCGCATGAAGGAGTTTGACCAGGAGCTACCGATCTACATCGAACCTCTGGAAAGTGCGCGGCAGCCCCGGGCTGAGAACTACCCTCTGAGCTACCTATCGGCGCACACCAAGTATGGGAACCACTCTCTCCTGGCCAACATCGCGTGGCTGAGAGAACTGGACCCCGAGCCCCTACTCGAGATGAACGCCGTGGATGCTGAGCAGCGTGGTATCCGGGATGGCGATATGGTGGTGGCGTTGAGCGATCGAGGAAAGGTCAAGCTGAAGGCCAGGATCCACCAGGGGATCAGGCCGGGGGTGGTCAACATAAATGAGGGATGGTGGCACCATCATTTTGCGGAGGGCACGTTCCAGGCGCTTACCCACGCCACCATCAATCCAGCGCAAATGGCGGTATTCGAGCCAAACGCAGCCATGTACGATAACCTCGTGGAAGTGAAGAAAGCAGGCGAGGAATGACTAAGCGGTACGGACTGGTCATTGACCTGGAAAGGTGTACTGGGTGCGATACATGCATTATAGCCTGTAAGCTGGAGAATGGTCTGGAGAAGGGCTCCTGGATCAGGGTGGAGACAATAGGCGGTCCTCATCGTGATACCCCTGAAGGTAAGCACCCGCAACTGAGCATGCATTTCCTGCCGGTGCCCTGCATGCACTGCGACCAGCCGCCGTGCCTGGACGCTTGCCCGCTGGAGGCCATATTCAAGCGTGAGGATGGGATCGTATTGGTGGATGAAGAGAAATGCGACGGATGCCAGGCCTGCCTGCCGGCCTGCCCCTACGGGGCATTGACCTATGATGAGGAGACAAACACTGTACGGAAGTGCACGCTCTGTGTTCACCGGGTAGAAGAGGGGTTGGAGCCCTTCTGCGTGATATGCTGTGAAACAGAAGCGATCTACTTTGGTGACCTCAACGACCCCGCCAGCACCGTTGCAACACTCATTGGCCTGCGGAATGCTGCTGCCCTAAAGCCTGAACTGGGGACAGAACCCGCGGTCTACTACTGTCCCACCAGGGACGGGCGAATTGAATAGCGTGGCGCTGGAAAAGGATTTGGTTTTGAAGCGGGAGGATGATTCTCCGGCATACCAATGATCTTGAGAGGATATTCACCTTTCAGCTTATCTCGCTTATCCTGTCTTCTGTTTCCCCTGCCAGAGCTCGTCGACCAACCTGAGAGCCTGTTCCATGTCCAGTGGCTTGTATCGGCTTCGAACAAAGAGAAAACCGTTGCCGACGCAGGAATGGTTTTGGGCTTGCCAGGTGCCTTGACATCCAATGAGCAAGAGCCTTAATATAGCCGAACCAGCTGATACGTCAATTCCTCGGACTAGTGCTCAAGGGAGCAGCCATGAGGACTCTGCTAATAAACCCGCCATACCCTTTCTCAGAGGTCCCCATCATGCCTATGGGGCTGGCCTATATCGCTGGAGTATTGGAGCACAATATCTGCGACGAGATAATGGACAGGGGTTTGAAATTCAACTGGAAGGCTTTCTCCAGGGTTGACACTGTGAATCCAGAAGTGATGCTGAAGTTGAAAGAGGCGGGATGCACTTACCTCTGCTACGGGGTTGAAAGCGGGAATCAGCACATCCTCGATACAGTCAAAAAGAAGACCACCTTGGACAAAATTAGAGAGGGTGTCAGAATGGCAAGGGATGCCGGAATCAGTGTCCAGGCCGCTTTTATCCTCGGGCTACCTGGTGAGACTAAGGAAACACTGATTCAGACTATGCAGTTTGCTCAGGAGCTTGACACCTTCTATGGGTTACACGTGTTGGCTCCCTTCCCAGGGACCGAAGTGAGCGAGAGCATCAAAAGGTGGATGAGTGCAGGTCTTCTGAAATATGAAGT
>CAZCXP010000115.1:0-2876 GCA_964502665.1 uncultured Dehalococcoidia bacterium
GTAGAATCTATAAGGGGCAGCGATTTCTGTCTTCTCGTGACCGAGCCGACGCCGTTCGGGCTAAACGACCTTATCCTGGCGGTGGAGGTGGTCAGGAAGCTCGATATCCCTTGTGCGGTGATACTGAACCGCGCTGGAGTAGGAGACAGCAGTGTAGAGGAATACTGCCTGAAGGAGAACATCCCAATCCTGCTCACCATTCCACTGGATACCGAGATCGCCAGTTACTATTCAAGGGGAATACCCCTGGTCGAAGGTATTCCGCAGTGGCGAGCACACTTCCTCGACCTTTTCGATAGGGTCAGGGGTATGGCACTAAGTCAGGTTGGCCAATAACTCGAAGGACTCAGGATGAAAGAAGTCGTAGTCTTAAGCGGCAAGGGCGGAACGGGGAAGACAAGCATAGTAGGCTCCTTCGCTGCTATCGCTCAAAGCAAGGTCCTCGCCGACTGCGATGTGGATGCTGCCGACCTCCACCTGCTGCTGAGCCCCACGACCAAAGAGGAAAACGAGTTCTGGAGCGGGCAGGTTGCTCTAATCGATGAGGAGAAGTGCACCAAGTGCGGGCTCTGCCAGGATATATGTCATTTCAACGCCATCAGTGACTTCAAGGTCGACCCTATATCCTGCGAGGGCTGCGGCTTCTGCTACCATGTCTGCCCCGATGAGGCCATCACCATGAAGGATTGCCTCTCAGGCCACTGGTTCATTTCACAAACACGCTACGGCCCTCTGGTTCACGCAAGACTGGGAATCGCCGAGGAAAACTCGGGGAAACTGGTAGCGCTGGTGAGGCAGAATGCCAGATCCATCGCCCAGAGGGAGGATTTGAAGTATATCATCACCGACGGACCCCCGGGCATCGGTTGCCCGGTCATTTCATCTCTCTCCGGGGCAAACCTCGCTCTCCTGGTAACCGAGCCTACATTGTCCGGGATACATGACCTCGA
Source organism: uncultured Dehalococcoidia bacterium (assembly GCA_964502665.1). Taxonomy (GTDB): domain Bacteria; phylum Chloroflexota; class Dehalococcoidia; order SZUA-161; family SZUA-161; genus SOKG01. The sequence continues at coordinate 951 of CAZCXP010000115.1, forward strand.
AAGAGTCCTGGGCGTATGCCATCACTTCGGAGTCCCGGCTCTGGTCTGCATCAACAAATACGACATCAATGAGGACAATACGCGCCAGATCGAGCGGTTCTGCTCCGGCCAAGGAGCGGGGGTGGTGTCCAAGATCCCCATGGATAATGTATTTACAGAGGCCCTGGTTCGGCGAATGCCGGTGGTGGAATACGCCCCAAACGGTGTTTCCCAAGAGATAGGTAGGCTATGGGAGGCCATTTCAACAAGGCTCGGCAGGCAATAGAGGAGAAAAGCGATGCCGATTTACGACTTCAGATGCCGAGACTGCGGCAAGGTGTCGGAAATACTCGTGCGTGGGAGGGATAGCCAGCCCCCTCAGTGTACTGGTTGTGGTAGCGAAAACATGGAGAGGCTTATCTCCGCCTCTTACATGATAAGGATGGATGCTCCCAAGTCAGGGACTACATGCTGCGGCAGGGCAGAGCGTTGTGAAACGCCCCCCTGCTCCACCGGGGACACCTGTCGCAGAGCGTAGGGAAGCGAAATAGGAGGTTTTGCCATGAGATATGCTGTACCAGTGAGCAACGGCAAGCTGGCAGGTCACTTTGGCCACTGCGAGCACTTCGCCTTCATCGACGTTGACGAGACGACGAAGGTCATTATGAGCAAGGAGCTGGTGGCCTCGCCGGGGCACGAACCGGGGTTGCTCCCGGTGTGGCTGGCAGATGAAGGGGTCTCCGCCGTGATAGCTGGCGGTATGGGTTCACGCGCTCAGGCGCTGTTCAGGGAGAACCGCATCGACGTCATCGTCGGTGCCCTGGGACACGACCCCGAGCAGATGGTCCTGGACCACATACGGGGGACGCTGGCAACAGGCGATAATGTGTGCGACCATTAACAGGGATGATCAGCAGCAATAGGAGGGAAGACCGTGGCAACTGAAGAGGAGATAAGGGAAAGCCTTGACGGGGTGCTGGTCCCCGGTGCGATGCGCAGTTTGGTGAAGCTCAACCTGGTTCGCGATGTCGCGATCGCCAACGGGAAGGCGAGCATCGCCCTTGCCTCAGCAGCTCTGAGCCCCTCGACCCAGGATTGGCTCAAAGCCAAGGTAGGTGAGGTCGTGAGAGGGCTGGATGGGATAAAGGAAGCAGAAATAGGTTTTGTGGAGGCGAGTCCCAAAGAGGTCAATGCCATCCGCAATGTGGTTGCGATTATGAGCGGCAAGGGTGGCGTAGGCAAGTCGCTAATAGCCGGCCTCACTGCGCTTTCACTGGCACGCCGCGGATACGAGGTGGGCATCCTCGATGCCGATATCACAGGCCCCAGCATACCCAGGATGTTCGGCATAAGCGGCCGACCTGCCGGCAGCGAGACCGGAATCATACCGGCGCTATCCAAGGCAGGGATCGAGATAATGTCCATCAACCTCCTCTTGCCTCACGAAGATGATGCCGTTATCTGGCGTGGCCCCCTTATCGGCAAAACGATCACACAGTTCTGGGAGGACGTGCTCTGGGGCAGGCTCGACTATCTCCTGGTGGACCTGCCGCCGGGGACCGCCGATGCTCCCCTAACCGTAATGCAGACACTCCCTCTATCGGGCGTCATCATCGTCTTCACGCCGCAGGAGCTGGCCGCCATGGTGGTGAGGAAAGCCGTGCAGATGGCTCAGAAAATGAACATCCCCGTAAAAGGTGTGGTAGAGAATATGAGCTATTTCCCCTTGCCCGACAGCGGCAAGCGGATAGAGCTTTTCGGCAGGAGCAAAGGGCAGGAGATGGCAGACGCGTCGGGGGCTCCGTTGCTGGGTCAGTTCCCCGTCGACCCGGAGCTCGCCCAGCTCTGCGATGAGGGCAATATCGAGCGCTACGACTCCGAGGAGCTGAATAGCTTCGCCGAGGCCTTCCTGAAGGCCATGTAGTCCAACGCAAGTGAAATGGAGAC
>CAZCXP010000115.1:2976-8190 GCA_964502665.1 uncultured Dehalococcoidia bacterium
ATGTCCTCTGAGTTAGACAAGGTACTGGAAGAGATACAAAAAGAGCTGTGGGCAGATTACTCTGAAACAGTCATTGATCACGCTCAACACCCCAGAAACGTGGGAAGCATCCCCAACGCCGACGGGTTCGCCAGCGTTACCGGCCCCTGCGGGGACACCATGGAGATTTGGCTGAAGGTGATGGATGGCAAAATCAAGCAAGCTAAATTCTGGACCGATGGCTGTGGGCCTAGCATCGCCGCCGGAAGCATGGTCACCGAGATGGCTCAAGGAAAGGGCCTGGCCGAAGCTTCAAAGATCACCCAGAAACACGTACTGAACGCCTTGGGAGGACTGCCTGAGGACAGCCTTCACTGCGCCCTGCTGGCAGCAAATACCCTCAAAGGCGCAATCAAAGACTACCTCGCTTACAAGAACGAGCCGTGGAAAAGGGCCTACCGCCAGAGATGATAACTTCCAGGTCCAGGCAACTGCTGAAGGTCAAAAAAGACCTCTGCGTCGGCTGCGGGCTGTGCGCTGAGACTTGCCCCCGAGGGGCGATTTCTCTATTCTGGGGCCAAGCTCAGATAGACCCCAGCAGATGCAACTCCTGCCGCCAGTGCGTGGATATATGTCCGCAGGCAGCGATAATGGAGTTCGTGCCCATATCGGAAGCTGAGCTGAAGGATGTCATTGCCAACTTGAAAGAGAAGGCGGATCACTTGCTGGCGCGAATCGAAAGGCTGCAACTGGAGTAGCAGCAAACATGGAGCTCGCCGGCCTCACCTACCTCAAACAACCAGCCAAGGATTGCCTCGATTTCAGAAACGAACCCTGCGAGAGAGCATACCGTCAGCAGAGAAGGGCATCAGGGGGCTAAGTGTGGTCAACTTCGAGGAAATAGACAAAGCTCGAAAGCTGCTGGGGTTGGGAGAGTATGCGACGCTAAAGCAAATAAAGCAAGCCTACAGGCGGCTGGCTGCCCAGCATCATCCTGACAAAGCAGAAAACGGGGCGCAGGCAGAGGAAATGATGAAGCAGCTAAACGCAGCCTATAAGCTGCTCACCGATTACTGTGCCAGTTTCAGCTACTCCTTCCGGCAAGAGGATGTCGCTAGAGCATACCCTTACGAGGAATACCTGAGAAAGTCTCGGCATGGCTGGTTCGAGGGCATATAGGCCAACTACATAAAACAGGAGGTAGTCAATGCACGCTACAATTCAAAAGCCGATAGATGACATCACAGAGTACTTCAAACCTGGGGAGAAGGTGTTCGTCGTCGGATGCGACAACTGCGCTGCCAAATGCCATTCCGGCGGAATACCTGAGACAGAGGGCATGGCAAACCGGCTGAAGAAAAGAGGAGTGAATATTATCGGATGGTGCGTGCCTCAGCCGGCTGGGGTTTCACTCTGCAAACTCTCAAACACGAGGAAAGTACTCCAAGAGCAATATGGCGAGCAGATCAAAGAAGCAGATTCATTCCTGGTCCTAGCGTGTGGTCAGGGATTTCATACGGTGATGGATGCCACCGATGGCGAGATGGTCCATCCAGGGTGCGATACCATTTTCGGTGGGGAGACCATATCAGATGACTTCATCACTGAATATTGCTCGCTCTGCGGCGAATGCATTGTTGAATATACCGGTGGCCTCTGCCCGCTTACACTCTGCGCCAAAGGCCTGCTTAATGGGCCTTGCGGGGGAGCTAAAGATGGAAAGTGCGAGGTGGACAGAACCCGTGATTGTGGGTGGCAGCTCATCTACGATCGACTTAGAGCGCTGGGACGCCTCAGCGAAATGAAAGAGTATGTACCGCCTAAAAGGCATTCCAAGTGGAGCCGGCCTCGGAGTCTCACCCTTGGAGATGGAGAGGCAACCTTTGTATCTCTGGCTGGCGAACATAAAGTTCTCAACCATGACTAAACCCAGTTGAATTTGAGAGAGGAGTAGCGGATGAGCAAGCTACAACAGGCGCTTGAACACGGAGAATTCGTCATCACTGGAGAGATTGGACCGCCCAAAGGCGTGAATCTGGAGAAATGCTTGCATGATGCGGAGAGTCTACGCCACAAGGTCGTTGCCCTCAATGTCACCGATCTCCAGAGCGCCGTGATGCGAATAGGCTCACTGGCTGTTTGCGCCAAGCTTGTCGAGAGAGGGCTGGAGCCAGTTTATCAGCTTACCTGCCGAGACCGCAATCGGCTTGCGCTTCAATCGGACCTGCTCAGCGCCTGGGCCTTAGGAATTAAAAATGTACTCTGTCTCACCGGAGACCACCCCGTCCTGGGCGATGATAGTGACGCGAAACCGGTATACGATCTTGATTCGGTGCAGTTGCTCAAGGCAGCCAGCACTCTCAACAACGGGCAGGATATGGCTGGCCATGACCTGGATGGTAAGCCTGACCTGTTCACAGGCGCAGTGGTAACCCCGGCTGCGGACCCCTTGGAGCCCCAAATTATCAAAATGGAGAAGAAGATCGAGGCCGGAGCCAAGTTCTTCCAGACGCAGGCGGTATACGAGCCAGAAAGATTTGAACAGTTTATGAGCCAGGTACAGGGACTCAAGGTGCCGATTATAGCTGGGATCGTTGTGCTCAAGAGCGTCGCAATGGCCCGGTTCATGAACGAAAATGTGGCCGGGATCAGCGTCCCGGAGCGCCTTATTGAGGAGATGGCGCAGACACGGAAAGAGGATCGCAAGAAGAAGGCAGTGGAAATCTCAGCCCGGATTATCAGAGAAGTAAGACCACTATGTCAGGGAGTTCATATCATGCCACTGGGATGGGACGAGCTTGTGCCGGATATTATCCTAGAGGCTGAGCTTGATTAGATGTGTACGGGCCTGTAGATGAGCCATAGCGCTTTGGATTTTGATTCGCTCGCTGCGGCATACGACGCCTGGTTTGAAAAGGAGGGCAAACCCGTCTTTGCCATAGAGGTTCAGGCCTTCAGGGAAATCCTGCCCTTGCTCTCGAAACCGTGGCTCGAGGTCGGCGTGGGCAGCGGACGCTTTGCCCAAGCCCTGGTGATAGAGACTGGGATTGACCCCTCGATTAAGCTTCTCGATATGGCGAGGAGTCGAGGCGTAGCCGTGTTATTGTCTAAAGGGGAGAATGCCCCCTTCAGGGACGGTGCCTTTGGAGCAGTTTTCATCATCGTCACCTTATGTTTTGTTGCCTCACCACTGAAGGTTCTTACAGAGGCTAACCGTCTCCTGAGAAGGGGCGGGAAGATAGTGCTTGGCCTGGTACTGCGGGAAAGCCCCTGGGGGCAACACTACCAGGTGAAGAAAAGGAAAGGCCACCGTTTCTACAAACAGGCCACATTCTATAGCTATGCGGAGGTGAAAAGGCTGCTCAACCAGACAGGCTTCTCAATAGAGCACGTCCTTTCCACGCTCTCTCAGAAGCCGGGTGAGGTGGAGCATATGGAGTCCCCGCAAAAGGGCTACTCTCCTGACGCAGGATTCACCGTGATCCTGGCTGACAAAGCTCCGGCTTGAGTGGGGAGCTTCGACCTTGGAGGCTTAATGGTACGAATCGAACTTACCCCAACCCTAACCCATTGTATTGAGACTACAGCCAGGCAGGAATTCCTCAAGAGTGAGGACGAGTATATGCGCAGCGGTGGGGAGGATAAGGAGCTTGAAGAGAAGATAGAACTCCTCAGGATGTTTTTGGAATCGATGGATTTCAGGGAACTGCGAAGACAAAGCGAAGAACACCTGACCGAAGGAAAAAACGTCAGGTTCATACTATACCAGGAAGAAGGAAAGCCCAAATACGAACTGAAGGTGGATCGGTAGTTCGCAATGACTTCCGTTATCTATGGCCCTGTTTCATCCTGGCGGTTGGGCAGATCGCTGGGTATCGATCTCCTTTCCACCAGAGGCAGTACCTGCTCCTTCGACTGCACCTATTGCCAGTTGGGGAAAACTGTCCATCCACTGAGCGAGCGAAAGGAATTTGTAACACTCGCCGAGCTTGCCAGGGAACTGGAAGCAGCGAAAGGCGTGCCAGCCGACTACTCCACTTTCTCCGGCGTAGGTGAGCCGACCCTGGCCAGCAATCTGGGCAAGGCGATCGAGCTTGTAAGATCAACCCTGGGGCTGCCGGTGGCGGTGCTTACCAACTCCTCCTTTATGCCCAGAGAGGATGTGCGCCGGGAGCTTGCCCTCGCCGACGTGGTAGTGGCCAAGGTGGATGCACCGGACGAAGAGAGATTCCAGGCAGTTAACAGACCTTTCGCCGGGTGCACTCTGGATGAGATACTGCAGGGCATCAGGCGTTTCAGGTCAGAGTATAAAGGCAAGCTGGCGCTTCAAATGATGTTTGTCGAGGCGAACAGAGACTGCGCTCCAGAGATGGCAAGGGTAGCCAGGGAGCTATCGCCGGACGAGGTGCAGATCAACACTCCTCTAAGGCCCTGCGCCGTGAAGCCCTTACCCCCCGACGAGATCGCCGCCATACGCGATAAGTTCAGCGGCCTCGAGAGAGTGGTGACTGTGTACGAGGTGGCGACTCCTGAGGTTACGCCCCTGAGCCTGGACGAAACCCTGAGGCGAAGGCCAAAGCCTTAAGTATATGCCCTGAGAGCTGCAGCCATTGCCATGAAACTGTGACACGGGGTTGACATACCATACCCCCATAGGGTATAATCACAATGGACCTGCATCCAGCAGAGTGCAGGGGTTCCATTATTCCTCGAAGCGATGCTCGATCATGTGGTCGAGCATCGCTTTTTCCTACGGCTGGTCGCGTCACCGATTCCAAGGGCTACCCCGGATCCCGGCAAAGGGCAGGCTATCTCGCTCGAATTAATCTCCAACCGGGTGCTTGGAGCCTAAAGCCCTTTATCGCCGACGTGCACCCTTCCCCAGATAGAGATAGCCCGCGCCAGAGAGCAAAGGCCAGCCGACTGCGTCTCGTCGGTCTCGCGGAAGCAGAATCCCATGTAGTTGTTCAGCACCAGCGCCCCCACACCTTCGATGGCAGATCGCACAGCAGTGAGTTGTGTTATGACACTCTCGCAATCGCGTCCATTCTCGATCATCTTCTGAATGCCGCGCACCTGCCCTTCGATCCTTTTCAAGCGCTTGAGCAGCACCTCTTGTGATATCATTTCTTCTGTCATATATCCCCCCACAGTTCCCGGTTTAGGGGCTTGCTTTGCCCTACCCCCATAGGGTATAATACTCGGCGATTTGCATTCTAGCGAATCTAATCTTGT
>CAZCXP010000116.1:0-8131 GCA_964502665.1 uncultured Dehalococcoidia bacterium
ATCCTGGGAGGTCAAGCCCCTAAAAGAATTTACACACTTTTCTTGACACTACCTGCTCGTCCTGCGCCTTGGGGGACCTCTGTGGACGATTAGCAGGGGCGACCCATTGGGTCACCGCTGACCGCTTTTCGGCATAGAAATAGAACGCTTCCGCCGCTGAGGGAGAGGTTGGGGGAGGTGGAATTCCCCCTCCCCTGTATCTGCCCTCCTGGCGGGATCAGAATGGGTCAGTCGCTTCTGCCCTTCCAGGGATTTGCTTGTCCATCCCTCCATCGCCCACCTCACAAATTCCCGAAGGGCGGCGTAGGTGTCAGCTATCATGGCGCGACCTCGGCGGTAAGCGCTGATCGGCATGCTCCAAGGTCGAAGGAATTGTACGACATCAAGCATTAAATACGGGTTAAAGATCTAAAGGAAAGATTAAGGAGGGCTTACAGTCAGCTTACGGTTTTTCCAGAGGGAGAAAAGGGGGGGCTCACTTTGGCCATGCTGCGGAAACCTGCGACATCCGCTGCCAGAGGGATAGGCGGAAGTGGCTTCTATCGAACGCTGGCGATCGATAGCGTTTCCATTTGGGAAGATTTCCTGAGTACAGGCCCAGTCTCCACGCCAGGAGCTGAGGACTTCCCAACAGTAGCATTTTGACCATCCTCGGCCTGGAAAGAAGCGTTCTTAGCAGGGTGAGCAGCGTGGTCATCATCGTGGGGGGGCATCCTGCGATCCTGACGGCATGCTCCTTATCCCTGTTCTTGCTGATGGCGCAGTTGCCGTGGAGGATTGCTCCTTCTCCAGTTCCTGCCTTCGCCTGTTCTCTCCCCCAGTAAATGCGGGTGTCGCCGCAGTCCCGGTTGGCATTGGTTTTGGCGAATACCCCTAATGCGCAGATAAGGTTGCTGTAGCATCCAGAGCAGACACTGTGTCCCGGTTGAGAAACCGAGAGGCCGGTTATGCCAAAGCTAACCAGCTCCTCCTCTGCCATGGATATCCACTCCAGCTTCTCCTTGAGGGGCTCTATGTCCTCCCCTGCGATTTGAATCGCGCTGACATCGATAGGTCTGTTACGGAGCTCAGCGTATTCCTTCAAGTAGCCAACCTGCGAAGGCTCGATTCCCATAATTGTGGCTCCCACGCAGTCACAGGCGAATGCGTCGCGACTGGCTATTATCAGGTCTTTACGGTGAGCCAGGCCCATAAGGGTATCCGCCCCCCTCTCCAGCATGTAGATGCCATCGATTATCGTCAGATCGCATTCTAAGAGTTGGTTCAGAAGGCATATCAGGTGGTCCAATCCCTTCTGGTGAAAGCGTTTTCTGGAGGGAATGGCGAGGCAGCCTTTGAGGTTCTTAAACCCCAGAGAGACCTTCACCTGAGGATGAGTTTTCAGCACCGGCACGTTGATCAGGAAGTCGGCGTCCAGCGCGATCTTGGAAACGCCGACCTTGACCCCTCCTAACTCCCTGCTCTCAAAGGGCCCTTCGTTGAGATCGAACAGCCTGGCGCCGTATCTTCTGGCCACCCTGTCAATACCGGTATACTTGTACCCTCTTCTGGTATTGGATCCAAGCCCCTCGGCGACGGTACCTTCACCGATGGAGATATGCTTGCACCCGTGCTCCGCCAGCAGCCGCAGGATGCCCTCCACCATTTTCGAGGTGGTTACCATCCCATAGGGCGGCATGGCCATCCATCCAGCGAAGGTGATGTTCGGTTTTATCAGTACCCTGTCGTTCCTGTCGAGCTTATCGAAGCCGCCGCACAGTTCAACAGCGCGGCCAATAGAGTCAAAAGACCCGTCGAATCTTACCACTGATCCTGTCACTATTCGCTCCGGTTTTCTGAATCCGTAGGGGCGGTTCGCGAACCGCCCCTACCGGAGAGATCCCAGGAATTCGCTGTATTCCGTGAGCTTGGCTAGGGCGTGGGCCGCTCTCCTCGGTTCGGGATAGACGGGAACGTTGCTTTGACTGAGGAACCTGAGTTCACCCCTGGGCCACCCCTGCGGTGTGGCGCCGCAAATCACTGTTGGCTTACCCCCTTCTGCTATTTCGCTGAGCAGGATGTCAGCAACCTTCCTGTCCCTGGCGTCATCATCGCCCGGGGGGCCGGTGAAAGCAGCGAGAAGCATATCGATGTTGGGGTCTTTGGCGACGATTCTAATCGCCTCCTTCATATAGTGATCTGGGGCAAGCGCTCCTATCAGGCCCAGGTCGACGGGATTGTTTACACTTGTTCCCAGGCTTTCAACGACGTTGGCGAGCTGCGTTCGAGTTTCGGTTGAAAGCCGGGGCATCTCCAGCCCCAACTGGCTGCAGGCATCAGTGGCGGTGACAGCGAGACCGCCCGGCGTCGCGATAATGCCCACCCTCCTTCCCTTGGGCCGGGGAAGGTGGTCGAGAGCAAGCAGGGCATCCATCATCTGCTCGAAACTGTCGACCGAGACTATACCTGTCTGGCTGCAGAGCGTTTTCCAGATAGCAGTGGAAACCGCAAGGGTGCCGGTGTGCGAGGCCGATGCCTTTATCCCGGCATCAGTATGGCCGCCTTTGAGTACGATGATCGGCTTGCGCGGCGATATCTCGCGTGCAACCTGCAAAAACCTGCGGCCATCCCTGATTCCCTCAAGATAAGCCACAATTATCTTGGTCTCGTCGTCCTGCCCCAGATACTCCAGGAAGTCCACGCACGTAAGGTCGCAATCGCTTCCGCAACTGACACCCTTGCTGGGCCGAAGTCCGGTGTCGGCAATAGACATCAGCAGATAGTAGAACAGGAAGCCACTATGGGAGATCACTCCCACAGGGCCGCTCTCCTTGGGGAGAATGAACTGCGGGACCAGCTTGGCTGACGGGTTGTAGGTGCCCACGCAGTTTGGCCCGATGACCCTGGTGCCTCCTTCTCGGGCAATTCTGACGATCTCCTCCTCAAGCTTCCTTCCCTCTGGGCCCATTTCCGCAAATCCGGCGGTATAGAGTACGATTGCCTTTGTTCTCTTCTGGGCACACTCCCTGGCTATCTCGGGCACGGCCTCGCGGGGTACGGTCAATATGGCTAAGTCCACCTCCCCCGGGATATCCTTGATGCTGGGATACACCTTCAAGCCCAGAAGCTCTCCTCCCTTGGGGTTTACGGGGTAGACCTTGGGGAAACCCGCGTCGAGGAGACTCTGCAGGAACATATATCCTACATTGGTTGCTGTACTGGAGATTCCTACCAGCGCCACCGACCTTGGGTGGAATAGGGGTGCAAGCTGGTCTGTGATGTTTTGTCTCATCGATTATCTCTCAGCCCCGGCTTCCTCCCTGCGGTTCAAGTGGACCTCGAAGCTTGTGATCTTCCAAACCCCGTCCTCTTTGCCGAATTCATAGAAGTGCATGCCTTCGGAAAGGGCCCGTTCCTCGGACGCCTTGCCTGTCTCCGGGTTGATGGGGTAGCCGTAGTGCATATAGTAGTCCCGCCCCGTCGCAATGTCGCCGCTAACGTCCACCATGATGTTTGTCAGGGCGCTGAATTTCCTCTCCTCCCTGGTAAATATTGCCATCTCGGCGAACTCTTGCAGAGCTTTCTTGCCCCTGATATCGATATCATATTGTGGCACAACATAGTGTATATCGTCGCTCCAGATGCTGAGCCAGAGTTCCCTGTCGCCGGAATCCATGGCCCATGCCATAGTCTTCGGCAGATTCTCGACTTCAATTCTATCGGGAAGCTTCATCAGTGCGTCAACCTTAGCCTGCAGCCCTTTAACATCGGTATCAAGCGACTTCACCATGCGGTTCAGTATTGATTTCAGATCATCCATCCGCGGCTCCTTTTCGGGTAATGGCGATGCCCATATAATAGCTTACGGAGTTGGGTTGTTCAAGGCAATGTAGGGGCGGTTCGCGAACCGCCCCTACTGCCTGAATGATTGCAATCCACCCTGCCTTCCTGTATCATTTTTTGGTAGCTTAGCTGGGAATTATAGACGGTATGAAGCTTGTCCAGCATCTGGATTACCTCTTCAATCCCCGATCGGTGGCTGTTATCGGAGCCTCCAACACCCCCGGCAAGTGGGGCTGTGACATCCTCAATCTGCTGTTAACCAGGGGCGAGAGGAAGGTCTATCCCATAAACAAGAACAGGGCCGAGGTGCTTGGTGTGAAGGCCTACAGCAGCATAGGGGAAGTGCCCGGGCCTGTAGATTTTGCCGTAATAACAGTCGCCGCTGAAGCTGTCCCCGCAGCTATGGAGGACTGTGTCCAAAAGGGAGTCAAGACCGCCCTCGTGATCTCCGGCGGATTTGCCGAGACCGGCGAGAGTGGGGCTAAAATAGAGCAGGAGGTAGTGGAGATCGCCAGGAGAGGCGGGATACGCTTCATCGGGCCGAACTGCGCCGGACACCTCGATACCTTCTCTCAACTCTTCACCGCACCCTATTTGCCGCCGGTGAGAGACGGGGCTGTATCGTTTGTTTCCCAGAGTGGAAACCTGGGCTTGCCGGTTCTCGCCATGGGCTATGAAGCAGGACTGGGGTTCAGCAAGTATATCAGCAGCGGCAACGAAGCTGATCTGCACTTCGAGGACTATCTCGAGTATCTGGGTCAGGACGAGAAAACGAAGCTCATAATGGGGTACGTGGAGGGGCTCAGGGAAGGCAGGCGCTTTCTGGAGCTTTCCAGGGAGATTACGAAAAGGAAGCCAGTTGTCATAATGAAGGTGGGTCGCACCGACAGTGGGGCCAGGGCATGTTGTTCACATACCGCTGCCCTGTCAGGCTCGGACGAGATCTGCGATGCCGCTTTCAAGCAATCCGGGGTGATAAGGGTGGGGGAGGTTAGCGACCTGGTAGAAGTAGCCCTGGTTCTGCTCGGCCAGCCATTGCCCAGAGGGAGGAGGGTGGCGGTATTGACGGTGGGTGGGGGCCTGGGGGTTATCGCCGCAGATGCCCTGAGAGGGTACGGTCTGGAAGTACCGCCGTTGTCAACGGCAACTCTGGAGAGATTAAACTCCGTTCTGTCGGGAAGATGGTCGCGTGGAAACCCGGTGGATGGTGGGGGTGGCCTCAGCTATCCCGGCCTTCTGCCGCTTCTGGAGGATGAAAATGTAGACGGGGTGCTGATTGCGGGCCCCGTTTGGGCGCCTGTCGGCTTTTCTGCTTTCATCAGTACGCCTCCCTGGGAGAGGGATAACCTGGCCGACCTTGATCATGTGCTTCAGGGCGTCGAAGAGGAGTCGCTGAGGAATCTGGAAACAACGATGGAACTCATGAAGCAGTATCAGAAGCCGGTCGTTCTCTCTGTTTGGGTCACCGACGACGTAAAAAGCGGGGGACTCTACAAGAAACTGGAAGAGAACTATCTAACCCCCTATCCCACGCCGGACAGGGCAGCCAAAGCCCTGGCTCGGTTGGTGGAATACAGCGAGTACCTTGGTATCGCCAGACCGTAGGGGCGACCCGCCGGGTCGCCCCTACTCAGACATGAGTTCGTCTGTCATTGCGAGGACCCCGATTCATCGGGGGACGAAGCAATCTCCGGGGTGGGCTGTCGGGAGGACGATGAGATTGCTTCGCTCCGCTCGCAATGACATAGGATCTACCGCGGGATTAAGGGGGCAGATCGAAAGGGGGCAAGAATGGCGAAGGCTCTAGAGGGTGTCAGGGTGCTGGACCTGAGCCGGATGTACGGCGGCCCTATGTGTACCATGCTCCTGGCGGAGCTGGGCGCAGAGGTCATTAAGGTGGAGCTACCGGAGGCGGGGGATGGGGTAAGAAACCTTAACCCTCAGACAGAGGGCTTGGAGAGCTACCCCTTCGTGATCCTAAATCGCGGGAAGCTGGGAATCACGTTGGACCTCCAATCGGAAGGGGGGCGAAGCATATGCAAGGAGTTGGTCGGCAAGTCCGATGTTCTGGTGGAGAACTTCACGCCGGGGGTGATGGAGACCCTCGGGCTAAGCTATGAGGAGCTCAAGCGGTACAACCCTGGCCTCATCTATGCTTCAATATCGGGATTTGGGCATACTGGCCCCTCGCGCACCCAGGTAGCTTTCGATACCATAATTCAGGCCATGGGTGGCTTGATCAGTGTCAACGGCCAGCCTGATTCTCCCCCCACCAAAGTCGCCCCCGCCATAGCTGACTTCTTGGGTGGGATATATGCCGTTGTCGCTATCCTCGCTGCCCTGCAATACAGGGCCAACACAAAACAGGGCCAGCGCGTAGATATCTCGATGCAGGACTGTGTCTGGGCTATAACCGCTATACAACACCTGCCGCTCTACCTGACGATGGGCCGGGAACCGGAGAGGCTGGGCAATCGCATGATCGAGGTCACGCCTTTCAACATATATCCAGCCAAGGATGGCTATATAGTCATTGCCATCGTCACTGTAGGCCAGTGGCAGCGGTTGCTAGAGGTCATCGGCAGGGAGGAGCTGAAGAATGTCCCGGAATATGGCAGTCAGGTCGACCGCATTAAGCATATCGATGAAATAGACTCCATAGTAAAGGAGTGGACGACGGAGAGGACGGTGGACGAGATGCTGACTCAGCTCAAGGCGGCCGATTTGCCCTGTGCCCCTGTTCCCACATTTGGTCAGGTAGCCAGCGACCCCCAGCTTGCCAGCCGCAATATGCAGGTGGAGGTCGAGCAGGTAATAAGTGGCAAACTAAAAGTCCCCGGCTCGGTATTCAAGATGAGCCAAACACCGGGCGATGCCGCCCAACCAGCCCCCTTCCTTGGCCAGCATAACGCTGAAGTATATTCCAGATTGCTGGGCTACGACACGGAGACAATAGACAGGCTGCAGAGGGACGGCGTGATTTAACTCGGGTAGAAGCCAGGCGTTGGGAAGACTAAGGGGGTGGACCTAATCGCAGTCCACCCCCACAGAGTCGAACAAGTCGCCCGCGTCAGACACGCGTAAAAACTTGACTGTGGCGAAAACGATGCGACGCAACAACTACCCACTCCATATTACCTGGAAGGCGGGTTATTGTGGCGCGATCGTTACTCCTGCTCTTTCTTGAAAGGGGCCTTGATCACTACCGTGACCCCTGAAATTGTTCCCGAGACAGCCTTGGTCACAGTGTCGACGGCGGCCCCACCGATATCACGGGCAGCCTCCACAGCGCCGGTGGCTGCTGCTGATGCTGCATCCTCCGCACTCACTGTAACTGCCTTTGCTGCATCAATGGCTCCCTCAACCGTGCTGCGAGCCACTGAACCCAAATCGCCACCAACCTCCGCAGCACCTTTTATCGTGCCGCGGGCCGTGCCGTGGGCGGTCTCCAGCACGTCGCCGCCTATTTCCCTGGTGCCAGCGATGGCTCCTCGGATGGTATCCTTTGCCACTGATGCGATATCTGTGCCGGTGTCCTTCGCCCCCTGGATCGCGCCTCTGGCGACACTGAATGCTGTGTCTTCGAGACCGACGCCAACGCTCTTGGTGGCTGCCAGAGCGCCTTCGGCGGCACCTTGAGCTACCTTGGCCACATCGCCACCCACTTCACTGGTTCCCTTTATCGCTGCCCGGACTGTATCACTTATTACGCCTGTTGTCACCGTAGTGACCTCGCCCACGCCCCGTATCGTGCCCACCACGGCTCCCTTAGCTGTGGTGCCAAGTTCCGCACCAACCTGACTGGCTGCCTGTATCGCGCCCGCCACCGTGTCTCCGGCCAGCCCCGACGCCTCTGTCACTACATCTCTCACGCCGCGAAGTCCGTCAACAACGTTGCTGCGGGCAATCTCTATCGCACTCTGTCCGATCTCCCCAACACCCTTAATAGTCTCAGACAAAGCTTGACTCACTCTCTTGCCTAGATCTCCCAGTGGCATGCTGCTACCTCCTCCGTGTTATAGCGTTCAAGGCGAGAACAATAGCACTCTTCACATGGAAGCACCTCCTTTATCCATGCCAAGACTCGTCTGTTCATTCAGAAACAACCGTGTGGGCAACAATGTTAGCACGTCCCAAATAAAGAAGTCAACAGTTCTCCCTCGCCTTGCGGGAGGGAGCTAGAGGGAGGGGGAAGACACCCTCACCCAACCTCTCCCTTCGAGGGAGAGGAGCAACAGTTCTCCCTCGCCTTGAGGGAGGGAGCTAGAGGGAGGGGGAAGACACCCTCACCCAACCTCTCCCTTCGAGG
>CAZCXP010000117.1:0-1195 GCA_964502665.1 uncultured Dehalococcoidia bacterium
CGGCAATCTTAGGCTGTAGTTCGAGCAGCTTGCGGATAGAAGCCGAAGTTCTCCCCTTAGCCAGAGCCTCCAGCAGCCTGCCCAGCATGATGAACACGATAAGCAGCCCTGCCACTTCATAATAAACATCATCCCTGCCGTAATTGGGATTGCCGCTCCAGATCAAGATGGACGAGGCCAAGCTGTAGAGATAGGCGGTGCCAGTGCCCAGGGCGACGAGAGTATCCATACTGGCACTGCGGTTTCTCACCACCGACCTGAGCCCCACGGTGTAGAACTGGTAACCAACGGCAATGATGGGGGTAGTGAGCAGCAGTTGAATCAGAGCCATACTGCCGTCGGTGAGGGAGGGAAGTGGCAGACCGACGTGGTGGCCCATGGCAAAGTAAAGCAGGGGAACGCCGAAAACTGCAGCCACAACGAACTTAATCTTCAGGGCCTTTATCTCACTCTGCCGCGCCTCCTTTTCTCGGTCAACTGTGGTCTCTTCCAGCGGCGTATAGCCAGCACCCCTTATCGCCTTCTTGATAGCTTCGCGATTGGTCAACACCGGATCGAAAGTTATTCTTGCTCTTTCATTGAGGAAAAGCTTGCTGGAGAGTACGCCGTTGACCCCTTTAAGCGCTGCCTCTACAGTGCCCATGCAGTGAGCATTATCCATGCCAATGACCCTCAGATTGAGCGACTCTGGTTCTTCCTTGATGACAGCATAGCCCGCTTCCGCCACCGCCCGCTCCAGTGATTGAGGAGTCGCCTTCTCGGGGTTGTATTCCACGTACGCTCTCTCAGTGGCAAAGTTCACCGTAGCTTTGGAGACGCCTTCCAACTTATTGAGGGAGCCTTCCACGTTCAAGGCGCAGGAGGCGCAGTGCATGCCTCTGATGTTAAGGGTGGCCTTCTCCACGTTTTGTCCCTTATCCTCAGCTTCGTGAGAAGATGGCCCTTCACCAGGTGAAGAGGTAGACGCGCCCTTTTCAGAGAGGAACCTATCCCGGCAGCCCGGGCTGCAGAAATAGTAGGTGTTCCCCTCGTGCTCTGCGCTGAGAGCTGTCTTGTCGTCTACCTCCATCCCACATATCGGGTCTATCGCCATAGTTGTCCTAGCCCTTAATCAGTGCGGTTGCGCTTAAAACCGCCTAACTTGTCATTCCTGCGAAAGCAGGAATCTACGGCCCCTGGATTCCCGCATGCGCGG
>CAZCXP010000117.1:1295-8125 GCA_964502665.1 uncultured Dehalococcoidia bacterium
GAATGACACCCAGCACTAATACAGTGCGTGCAGCGTAGCGCAACCCACCATCATCCGCATCAGGGCTGGTGGGTTTCGTTTCACTCTACCCACCCTACCTTCCTTTTGTCATTGCTTTCTTGTCATTCCTGCGAAAGCAGGAATCTACGGCCCCTGGATTCCCGCATGCGCGGGAATGACACCCAGCACTAATACAGTGCGTGCAGCGTAGCGCAACCCACCATCATCTGCATGTGGTTCTGCTCCACGCCCTCTGCTACGGATGGTCGTGAGGATGATCATGGGACTGACCCAGTCCCTCTTCTGGGACCTGTCAGCAGCCGGGTTCCCCGTAGTGTCCGCAGCAGCTGCTTCGCGTTATGATCTTGATCCAGTTGTTGCGAACCAACAGCCAGACCTTGCGCCTCAAGGGCATGGGCGCTTGCAAGTTAGTGAAGATTGCGCGGAGGCTGGGTCGATTGCCTGCCATTCCACATCCCTCCTTCTTCGCCAGGTCATGCCCGGCTTCAGATCTCTTCCAGGATCATATCAGCTTCATTGCCACATACCTTGCAGACGAGTGTTCCTCGACCAGGCTTGTCCTTGGTCGCCTCCTCTTTCACCACGAGCTCTGCTTCACAGCCGCACTTCTCACATTGATGAGTCTTATGTTCTTCCTCTGCCATCCTCCCTCACCTCCTCTCGGTCATATTTGATGCCTGAATGATATGCTCATCAAGCGCGATCTACGAACTTCGCTGCCCTGGGACGCTTGATGCTCATTCGCATAATCAGGCCGCTGTTCTAGGGTATTGGTAGCCTACAGCTTTTCAAACTCGTCCTTGCTTGCTCCGCAGACTGGGCACACCCAATCGCCCGGCAGGTCCTCGAACCGGGTGCCCGGCGCGATCTCGCTCTCCGGATCGCCTTTCTCGGGATCATAGACATAACCACAGACGCCGCACTTATATTTCGCCAATTTTGCATCTCCTTCCTTCTTGATATCCTTGTCTTCGACATAAGATGGGGCCGTCTTCGGAGTGGTACCCCGCTTTACCCGGTGATAGTGGGCATAGGTCATTGGCTCATCTTCTGTAAGAACCTCAGCAGCCACAAGCTCGCCTATGAACATAGTATGGGTCCCCACATCCACCTCATTGACCACTTTGGCTTCCATATCGGCCACCGTGTGCTCCAGGACTATCGGGGCTCTCGTCTCACCCAGTTTGTAGTCTACCCCATCGAACTTGTTTGAATCTCTTCCCGATTTGAATCCGAAGCTCCCGATTAGGCTCAGCGGGGCGTCCTGACACAGTACCGAAACGGCAAAGACCTTGCTGTCCTTGATGAATTCGTGGGTGAGGTTTCCTTTGTTGATGGTCACGGCGATAGTCGGCGGCTCGGAGCAGACCTGAATCACTGTGTTGGCAATCTGAGCATTGATCTTGTCTCCCTTTCTGGAACCTACTATATACAGGCCATAGCTTAGCGAGTGTAGAGCTTTCGGATCCATTTTGTACTCTCCCGTTTCAGTTTTGACACCTTGTGTTCTTGTTCCTACTCGGATTTCCTGACGTAGACCTTGTATTGTCCTGCTTCCTCTTCGATTCCCAGCAGTTCGTTGCCCGTGACCTTGCACCAGGCAGGCATGTCTTCTTTGATCCCCTCGTCGTCGGCCAGTACCTCCAGGACCTGCCCCTTCTCCAACTCTTTTAGCTTGCTGGCGGTATGAGCAATAGGCATGGGGCAGTAGAGCCCTACGCAGTCCAAGGTCTCATCCGCTTTCATCGCCCCTCCTAGACAAACAGATTGACCTTTCCCTCTCTCGCCTCAGCCAGATATGTAGCTACCCCGGCAAAGCTGTCTACTTCGGGGATGAAGGCTTCCTTGCCGATCCCCATCATCCCCATAGTGGTAGTGCAGGCAATAAACTTCACGCCTATCCCTTTGGCCATGGACATCAGTTCCTCGAGTCGGGGAGAATTGACATCCTTCATCAGCCGCTTCATCATCCATGTGCCAATCCCCAGCATATGGAATCTGGAAAGGTGAAGCCTCTTTGAGCCTCCCCGGTTCATGAAGTTGAGCATCCGCCTCATTATCCCTCTGCTCTTAATACTGCCCTCATTTCGCTTGATGACGTTTAGTCCCCAGAAGGTGAAGAACATGCTCACCTCCATCCCCATGGAGGCGGCCCCTATGGCGATGTTGAAGGCGGCCAGGGCCTTGTCCAGGTCGTCGCTGAATACCACCAGGGTAACCTTTTCTGGCATGGGAGGCCCCTTATTTCCATTCTAGCTCGCCCCCGCACTGGGGACAGACTGTCGCCTCCCTCACCACCGCTAGCTGGCACCTGACGCAGTAGCGCAGGGTCACGCCGCAGGGCTGGCAGTAGGGAAACCTGGCGCTGAGAATCTCCTCCTGACAATAGGGGCAAAAGCACTTCTTCTCCTTCTCCTTTGGCTCTTCACTCTTTTTCATCCTTCTTCCTCCTTTTGCTTTTGACCTCTTTGCCCTGCTTCTTGAGGTAGTCGTCGATGGCCTTGTTGAGTGCCTGAGCACCAAGGTTTGAGCAATGATACTTATTCTTGGGCAGCCCTTCAAGCTCTTCGGCCACCAGTGCCGGGGTGATCTTCCTCGCTTCCTCCAGGGTCTTACCCTTGGCCATCTCGCTCACTATGCTGGAGACGGCAATGGCAGCGCCGCAGCCGAATGTCTTGAACTTGACATCATCGAGGTGGTTGTTGTCTACCTTAATGTAAAAGGTCATCATATCCCCGCAAATCGGGTTTCCCACCTCGCCGACGCCATCAGGGTTCTCGATCTCCCCGACATTACGGGGGTTCATGAAATGTTCCATCACCTTTTCACTGTATATCGGCATTCTATCTCCCTCCCCCCTGCTCTTTAATGAATTTGGCATAAAGGGGTGACATCTGTCGCAACCTGTCCACTATTGGAGGCAGCACATCCAGGACATGGTCCACGTCTTCATTGCTATTGTTCAGACCGAGGGTGAAAAGCAGCGACCCCTGAGCGAGCTCAGGAGGTATGCCCATGGCGGTGAGAACGTGGGAAGCTTTGAGCGCCCTGGAGGTGCAAGCCGAGCCACTGGAGGCGGCGACACCTTTGCTTGAGAGCAGCATGAGCATCGACTCCCCCTCAATGAACTCGATGCAGAAGCTGGCATTTCCCGGGAGGCGCTGGGTCGGGTGGCCGGTCAAGATCGTGTGCTCTATCTTGGAACTCAAGCCCTCTATCAATCGGTCTCGCAGAGCGGAGAGCTGCTCTATTCGAGAAGTCATATCCTGCTGCGCCAGCTCTGCTGCTTTCCCCATTCCCACGATGCCAGGTACATTCTCAGTTCCTGCTCTTCTTCCTCCCTCCTGCACCCCACCGTCGAGAAAGGGAATGATGCGCGTGCCCTTCTTGAGCCACAGGGCACCGACGCCCTTAGGGCCATAGAACTGGTTTGCGGCCAGGCTTAGCGCATCGACACCGAGTTCTGCAACGTCGACAGGTATTGTGCCCGCGGTGGCCACGGCATCGGTGTGGAACAGGGCTCCCGTTCTCTTTGCCCCCTTCGCTATACTGGCGATAGGCTCGATGGTTCCTACCTCGCCGTTGGCATGCATTACCGAGACCAGAATGGTATCCTCCCTTAAGCTTCCAGCCACCGCTTCGGGATTCACCATCCCGTACCCATCCACGGGAACCGTGGTCACTTCGAAGCCCCATTTCTCCAGCGTCTTCGCAGAATGGAGCACAGAGAAGTGCTCGATGGCGGAGATGACAATATGCTTCCCTTTGGACTGCTGGGCCTGAGCCAGGCTCTTGATAGCGAAGTTATTGGCCTCACTGCCTGAGCCGGTGAAGATGATCTCCTCGGGCCGGGCCCCGATGAGCGCTGCCACCTGGCTTCTGGCCTCCTCGATGCCCTCTCTGGCCCCATCTCCCCATTCGTGCAGTGATTGTGGATTGCCATAGTCCTCCCTGAGGTAGGGGAGCATGGCCTCCAGCACCTCGGGCAATAGAGGTGTAGTCGCCGCATTATCCAGATAGGCTTTCTTCATATCCCTAGTCCTCGAAACGATTCCTCTTCAGTCTGGTAACGGATGCCTTTATTTGAGGCGAGCCTCGACTGCGCCCCAGTTTATGTTCTTGAAGAAAGCCCCGATGTAGTCAGGGCGCTTCAGCCCGTAGTCGATCATGAAGGCATGCTCGAAAACGTCCAGCACCAAGATAGGGCTACAGCCTGCGGGATGGCCGGTCTCGTGCTCGTTGATCCACTGGTTTATCATCCTACCGGTCCGGTTGTCCTGGTACAGAATGGTCCAGCCAATGCCCCTCATCGCGGCGGTGGCTCTGAAGTCCTTCTCCCAGTTCTCGTAGCTGCCAAAGTCCTCGGCTAGCCTCTTGCCTAGCTTGCCCGATTTGTTGGTGTCGCCCTTGCCGCCGAGATTTTCGAAGTAGTACTCATGGAGGCGCATGCCGTTGAACTCGAATCCCATCCGCCGCTTCAGTTCGGCGTATTCCGGAGTCCCTGCCTTGTCCTCCTTGAGCATAGCGGCGAGTGTATCCAGCAGCTTATTGGTGTTGGTTACATAGCCCTGATAGAGGGTGAAATGGTTATTAAGCAAGGTGTCGCTAAAACCCTCCATCCCGATTAAGTTGCTGTAGTCCTTTGCATTGTAAGCCATTCTTCAAACTCCTCTCTTTTTGATGGTATATCTCCCCAGACTCTACGAAGGCTCTAGTAGTCTCTAGACGTTGCACCGGTACCTTTCGCCCTCCTTCTCGACTGCTATCTTGATCACCTCCTTCCCCCACCAGAACCAGACGCGCCTAAAGCCTTTGCTGCTTCAGGTTACTCAAAATAACAATGGAGTCCTCCCACCTCTTTCGGCTATCACCGCTTGCCCAGGTCACTCCTGAGATCCGAAAGCTGTCTCACGTGAGACTTCTCTTCTTCGATTATCTTATTCACCACGTCACGGTCTGACGCACGAACAAGGCCTCGCATCTCAGAGTAGAACAGGATCGAGTCCTTCTCCGCGCCGAGGGCGATTTGAATAGCCTCGACGTCGCTTTCTACTTTCCGCGCCATCTCACGGGCAACCTGGTCATCGGTGAAAACGAAGGAGTCGGTCAGCGCTCTCAGGTAAGAGTCATACTCTTCGGTAAGTATCTCCGGCGGCTGATAATCGCCCACTGAGCCGAGCATATTCTGGAAGATTCCAATGTGCTCCCTTTCCTTGTCCGCCAGGTACTTATAGGTCCCCTTGACCGTGACATCCGTGGTCGAGTCAGCCAGGGAATCGTAGAACACGGCCCCATTTCGCTCGATACCGAGGGCAATATTGATAAGCTCCCTGCCCAAGAAAAAGACACCCATTTTAGCAACCTCCTTAAAGTCTCTGCAGATAGCGATGAGCGCTCAGAGCCGCCTTGGCCCCTTCACCAGCAGCCACCACTATCTGTTTATCTGGGACGCTGGTTACGTCTCCAGCAGCAAATAGTCCCGGTATCCCCGTCTCACAGGAGCAATTTACCTCAATCTCATCGAGTTTATTGAGCCTGGCCACGCCTTTGGCAAACTCTGAGTTGGGGATGAGTCCGATCTCGACAAAGACGGCTCCGACATAGATCTTCTTCTCCTCGCCGCTTTTCAAGTCCCTGATCCTAATTCCTTCTACCCTGGTCGAGCCCTCTATTATCACCACCTCGTGTTCCAGTAAGACAGTCAGCTTGGAGGCATCTTTGAGCCTGTCAATAAGTATCTGGTCGCCGGTAAGCGGAGTCGTAGAGACCAGGTACACGTGCTCGCCTATCTTGACCATGTCGTCGGCAGCTTCCAGCGCGGAGTTGCCACCGCCTATCACCGCTACCTTCTCTCCGGCAAAGAGAGGGCCATCGCAGATGGCGCAATAGGTTACGCCCCTTCCTTTCAACTCGTCTTCTCCAGGTACATTGAGCTGACGGGAACGCTTTCCACTAGCGATTATCACCGCTTTCGCCTGATAGCTCTCACCCTTATCCGTTTTGATCTCAAATGCCCCGTCTACGCGGGACAGGGCCGCCGCTCCCTGACCGATTTTCTGTTCTACAGGGAATTGCTTCACCTGCTCCTCGAATTTCTGCATCAGCTCAACGCCTTCGATGAACTGGTAGCCCATGTAGTTCTCGATGCCCGCTGTCCACAGAGGTTGACCTCCCACGTCTTTGCTCAGGAGAAGGGTACCAATCCGCTTCCTGGCGGCGTAGACTGCTGCCGTCATACCCGCCGGACCAGCTCCGATAATAATTAGCTCATACATAATCCATTGCCTCAGGTCGGTATACTTCAGAGTTCCAGTTTCTGCTTCAACCACGCCTCATCGAAGCCGACTAAGGTCTCGCCGTCGATTTCGATCACTGGTACCGCCATGGCACCGGACTTGCTGATCATCTCCTCTCGGGCTGCTTTGTCCGCGGCCACGTTGAGGTCTTGATAGGGAATGTTGTTGGCGTCCAAGAAGCGCTTGGCCATCTTACAATACGGGCATGTTGGTGTCGAGTAGACTTTGACCTGTTTGGTGCTCATTTTGCCCCCTCTACCTGGCGGTTGCGCAGTATCCTACCACATAGCGATATATTGTTCAACCAATAGGAAACCGCTACAACCTGAAATCCAACACTCGATTGTTGCAAGAGAATTGCACATATGATACAAGGAAACTACACCCTCTGTATTGCCATACTTAACCTCCTTCAGTTTGTCCTCGGGTCCTGCTTCGTAAACTCGTTCCGGGTTTCATCACAAAGTTTAGTGTACGGTGTTGCAGTTGTATGTGACTTTTATCTCATTGGCG
>CAZCXP010000118.1:0-2757 GCA_964502665.1 uncultured Dehalococcoidia bacterium
GAAGCGGAAGGGGCAGCGAGGCAATCTTTCCACAAGTACATTCAAGATGGCTTCGTCGCTAACGCTCCGTTCGGCTGAGCGTTCGACCGAGCTCACGCCGAGGGCTCATAATGACATAGGAATGTGGCAGCACCAACTTGGTCCCAAATCGCTGTTTTTGGGATTCACGAAATGTCTTGACCCCTTAGTTGTTTCTATCTATACTAGAAAAAATAGCCAGAGGTGTGGACAGCTTGTTCCCGGGTAACTATAATCGTGTGCGTGGACGATAAGCTGGAGACAGAAGCCTGAAGTCGAAATTGACAGGGGTGAAGCCAGAAAAAGGGCCTATTACGCCAGGAGAGAGAAGATGCTGTCGATGGCGCCCAGGTGAGGTGGGCGACAGCTCGAAGGATGGCAGAGGGAAATGGATGTTTATCTCGGCGTCGACGTTGGCTCAGTCACAACCAAGTTTGCTCTGGTGACCGAAAAAGGCGAACTCGTCGCCCATAATTACCTTCGCACTCAAGGTAAGCCGATCGCCGTAATCCAACGGGGGCTTAAGGACATCCAGGGACAGATGCCACCTCGAGGCGAGATAAGAGGCGTGTGTACCACAGGGAGCGCCCGCTACCTGGCAGGGGTTATTATGGGCGCAGATATGGTTAAGAATGAGATCACTGCACAGGCTGTGGCTACTCTCCATTACCTCCCCGAGGTGCGCACCATCATCGAGATCGGGGGCCAGGATTCGAAGCTAATCATCGTCCGCGATGGCTTCGTGGTAGATTTCGCTATGAATACCGTTTGCGCCGCCGGCACCGGCAGCTTCCTCGACCAGCAAGCATCGCGGCTCAACATAAGGATCGAGGACTTCGGGGAGCAAGCCCTTCAGAGCAAGGCTCCGGTGCACATCGAAGGGCGATGCACTGTGTTCGCTGAGTCCGATATGATCCATAAGCAGCAGATGGGACACGAGACAGAGGACATAATCTACGGTCTGTGTCAGGCTCTGGTTCGCAATTACCTGAACGGTGTTGGCATGGGAAAAGAGATGCTGCCTCCTATTGTATTTCAGGGTGGGGTAGCCTTCAACAAAGGGATCGTCCGCGCCTTCGAGGAAAGCTTAGGCACCGAGGTTTTCGTCCCGCTCTATCATGAGGCGATGGGCGCTATCGGGGCTGCGCTTCTGGTGCGCGAAGAGATGTCCCGTAATGGCAAGATGACTGACTTCGCCGGATTCGAGGCGAGCGAAGAGACCTATCGCACTTCATCCTTTGAATGTAAGGTATGTACCGATCGCTGTGAGATCGCCCGGATATTCCAAAACGACGAGGTCATCGCCCACTGGGGTGGGTGTTGCGACCTGTGGGAGGGAACGAAGAGTGCCCAAGCAAAAAGCGTCTAAGAAAATTAGGATCGCTTTGGATGCCATGGGTGGTGATCACGCCCCTGAGGAGATAATAAAAGGGGCGATCGCGGCGGCCGGTGATAACAATTTGGAGGTTGTGTTGGTGGGGCAAGAGAGCGTGGTGCAACAGGAATTGAACGCGCATAACCTTGCTGGGTGCGGGATAAGCGTTGTCCATGCCAGCGAGGTGATAACCATGGAGGAGCGCCCGGTACCGGCGGTCAAGGAAAAGAAGGACTCATCCATTGTAGTTGGGATTTCTCTGCTCAAAGCTGGGGAGGTAGGGGCGTTTGTCTCCGCGGGCAATACAGGGGCGGTGATGACTGCAGCCAGCCTGATCTTGGGTAGAACGAAGGGAATCCACCGTCCTGCCCTGGGCGCTCTTTTCCCTTTCCCTACAGGACCGCTCCTCTGCCTTGATCTGGGGGCAAACTCTGACTGCAAGCCGATGTTGTTGGCTCAGTTCGCCAGAATGGGCAGCATATATATGGAGAGAATCTTTGCCATCGATAGCCCTCGAATCGGTTTGCTCTCAAGTGGTGAAGAGGATACAAAGGGTAGTCAGCTGGTACAGAAGGCCCACAACATGTTAAGGAAATCCAAGCTCAACTTCATCGGCAATGTTGAGGGCAGAGATATCGCCAGTGGGCGGGCCGATGTGATCGTGACCGATGGCTTCACCGGCAATGTGCTGCTCAAGTTGGGCGAGGGCCTTGGCGAAATGCTTCTCGACTCTCTGAGGAAGGCGGTGGCTGAGAATCCAAGACTCAAGTTGGCTGCTGATCTTCTTGAGCCCACCTTCAAATCAGTTATCAGCACCTTGGATTATAGAGAGTACGGCGGCGCTCTTTTGTTTGGGGTCAACAGCAGCGTCGTCGTGGCCCACGGTCGCAGCGATGCCGAAGCGATAAAGAATGCAATCACTGCTGCCAAACGATCTGTGGTGCAAGAAGTGGCCGAAGCAATGAAGGGCTAACTTGCCAATAAAGCCGCTGTGGAGGTATCTATGGCTGAGCCGCTTAGTGTGGATGACAAGGACTTCAACGGAGTTGTCCTTGAGGCTAAGATGCCGTTCTTGGTCGATTTTTGGGCCCCCTGGTGCGCCCCCTGTCTCGCCATCGCTCCCATAGTGGGCGAGCTAGCCGCGGAGTATGAAGGCCAGGTAGGATTTGTTAGGGTTAATGTTGATGACAACACCCGGGTGGCAACAGAATATGGCATTCGTAGCATTCCCACCCTGCTGCTGTTTAAAGACGGCAAGCCGATGACTCAGATCGTGGGACTCAGATCCAAGGCGGAGCTGAAAAAGCACTTGGAGGCTGCCCTGCCCTGAAAAGCAAGTGTTCAGCTATCAGCGTTGGGAACGT
>CAZCXP010000118.1:2857-8000 GCA_964502665.1 uncultured Dehalococcoidia bacterium
GAACGTAGAACCCAGAACCCTACGGGTTCTGCTACGTTGAGCTTCTCCTGGACTTGAAATGGGTGATAACTCTTACCAGTTGATCATTATCGGTGGTGGGCCTGCTGGGCTCAGCGCCGGCTTGTATGCTGCGAGGTCAAGGTTGCATACATTGCTGATTGAAAGGCTTGTCCCAGGGGGCCAGATAATGAATGCAGAGCTTGTGGAGAACTATCCGGGGTTCCCCCAGGGCATCTCTGGCGCCGAGCTAGGCTCCCTGATGGAGCAGCAGGCGACGAAATATGGCCTGGAGATAACTATGACTGATGCGGAAGGGGTTGAGCTTGCGGGAGAGGAGAAGATAGTAAACACCAGTGAGGGCCAATATCGTGCCAAGTCGCTTATCATCGCCGGCGGCTCTGAGTATAGCAAGTTGGGTGTGCCTGGGGAGGAGGAGCTTAGGGGTAGGGGGGTGTCGTATTGCGCCACGTGCGACGGCGCTTTTTTCAATGATCAGGTGGTCTCGGCGGTGGGAGGGGGAAACGTTGCCCTGAACGATGCCCTTTTTCTCACCAGGTTTGCATCAAAGGTGGTCGTCATCCATCGCCGCGACCAGCTTAGGGCGACCAAGCTACTTCAGGAAAGAGCCTTTGCAGAGCCGAAGATAGAGTTTCTCTGGGATACGGTAGTTGAGTCCATTGAAGGAGATAGCCAGGTCAGGGAACTGAGATTGCGAAATGTGAAGACCAAGGAGGAATCGAGATTAGAGGTCTCCGGCGTCTTTATAGCCGTGGGCCTGCGCCCCAACACGGGCTATCTCGGAGGGCTGCTTGCCTTGTCTCCAGAAGGCTTTATACTGGTCAATGACCAGATGGAAACGGGGGTACCAGGTGTGTTTGCCGCTGGGGATATCCGTGCGGGGTCGGCGCGGCAGGTCTCCAGCGCTGTTGGTGACGGAGCCACTGCTGCCATCTCCGCCGAAAGGTACCTTTCTTCCACCCGGTAATCAACCGGAGCTGTTCTTTTGCGATGAAGATAAGACGGATAACCAGGCCACCTATTAGGAGGAGACGTGGGGCTGGTGTGGCCAAACCCACGATCACCAGAACCGAGCCCAGCATCAAGTCGATTGCCTGGGACAAGCTGACCTGGGTCAATATCGAGCAACCTACGGAGACGGAGACAGAGTATCTGGCTGAGCATTACCCCTTCCATACCCTCGATCTGGATGACTGTTTGAGCAGGATCCAGCTACCAAAGATTGACGAATACGAAGACTATCTCTTTGCCGTGTTCCATTTCCCCGTGTTCAATCCCGAAGCGCGCGCAACCACGCCCAGTCAAGTTTCCATATTCATTGGTGAGGACTATCTGATCACCCTGCACCAGGGTGACCTCAAGCCTCTGGTGACTTTGTTTAGAGCGTGCGAAACGAACGAGAAAACTAGGGAGGAAAGCATGGGGCGGAGCGCCGGCTATCTGCTCTATCTCGTCCTTGATCGGTTGGTCAGCTACTGCATCCCCATACTAAACAAGATCGGAGAGAACATCGATGAGGTGGAGGACCGTATCTTCGGTGAGAACCCGAGGGGCACGGTTGCCGAAGTAGCAATACTGCGCCGTGATATCATCTCCTTCAGGCGTATAATCAGGCCCCAGACGGAGGCAGCAGAGGTACTGGAGCAAAAGGAGTGGCCTATTCTCAAGGAAGACCCCGATGTCTACTTTGGCGACATAGCGGACCACTTGCGCAAGATTCGAGACACCCTCGATGACTATAAAGAGGTGGTGGAGGGTCTTAGCGACACTAATGACACGTTGACCTCGTTTCGCATCAATGAGGTTATTCGGGTGCTGACCATCATCTCAACGATAATGCTGCCCCTGACGCTAGTTGCCAGCATCTTGGGGATGAATATCTATCCCATGCCTGTTGACAGCCCGGCTGCCTTTGCCGGAATACTCATTGCTATGGTCTGCATCATCGGCGGCATGCTGGCTTTCTTCCGCTCCCGGCGCTGGATTTAGAAGCTGATGGTCATCTCACAACGGTTTGTTGTTGTTGCTGCTCTTTTCATCACCTGCCTTATTACGGCGAACATCATCGCTGTTAAGCTTATAACTCTGGGCGTTGGGCCAGTGAAGCTTGGCGGGCTTGAGCTCCCGGCGCCGTTGCCCGCTGCAATCATCATCTTCCCCCTGAGCTATATCTTCGGGGACATACTCACCGAGGTCTACGGATATCGCCAGGCACGCCGCGTGATCTGGCTGGGCTTTTTCTGCAACCTGATCGCGGTTATTGCTTTCTGGTTGGCAGGACTAATCCCGGCGTACCAGGCTGATGTCCAGGTCGCCTATGGACGCATCTTTAACTATGTTCCTCGGATTCTGGCGGCCTCCTTTGCCGCTTACCTGGTCGGCGAGTTCGCCAACTCCTTCATCCTGGCCAAGATGAAAATCAAGACCAGGGGGCGCTTCTTGTGGAGCAGGACTATCGGTTCCACTATTGTCGGTCAGGGGCTGGATGCTGCCGTTTTCATCGCCATCGCCTTCGGCGGCACGTTGCCGGGGGCTGTACTTGCCGGCACAATACTTACCCACTGGCTGGTCAAAACCGGCTATGAGGCGGTGGCTACCCCCTTCACCTACGCTGTGGTAAACTACCTGAAGAGAAAAGAGGGCATCGATACCTACGATTACGACACCGATTTCAATCCCTTGCTGGTTGCACGATGAGATTATCGCATCACGCATAATCTGCTATGAGATCTACCGCTAGCTCCTCCAACCAGAGGGGGGAGAACCAGGCAGTTCCTCTCCCTCGAAGGGAGAGGTTAGAGCCTGTCCTGAGCCCTGGCCTTGGCCAGGCCCAAGGCTTGCCGAAGGATGAGGGTGACTTCCCCCTCCCCTTAATCCCCTCCCGCCAGGGGAGGGGAATTACACAGAATTTTGCACAAATCATAACTGTCGGAGAAAGGAAATCGCGAAATGGAGATCAGGGTATTGGGAGCACACAATGTTGAGTCGGCGACCACCAGGCTGACGTCCTTGCTCATCGACGACGTTCTCGCAGTGGACGCTGGGGCACTCACCTCCAGCCTCTCCCTTTCAGAGCAGGAGAAGGTGACTTCTATTCTGCTCACCCACTGCCACTATGATCATGTGAGGGATGTCGCTGCTATCGCACTCAGTATCTCTTATTTCCGGAAGACTATCAGGGTCTATTCCCAGGCGAGCACGCTGGATGCTATCTCCAACAATATACTCAACGGTGTTATCTATCCCGATTTCACCGAGATACCTGCCCCTAACCCTCCCCTGAGATTCTGCCCGCTGGAGCCTCACAGGGTCGAGGATATAGACGGTTACAAGGTACTGGCAGTTCCGGTGAAGCACGCTGTCCCCACGGTGGGCTATCAGATTACTTCTGGCGAGGGAAAGAGCTTCTTCTATAGTGGGGATACGGGGCCTGGTTTATCTGCCTGCTGGGAACACATATCGCCACAGTTGCTCATCATGGATGTGACCCTGCCCAATAGACTGGAGGAGCACGCTGTCTCCGGTGGACACCTTGACCCTCGCCTGCTCGGGGAGGAGTTGGCCGGGTTCAAGAAAACCAAGGGCTATCTCCCCCCAGTGGTGGTTATCCACGTCAGCCCCATGTTTGAGGGCGAGATCAAGGAAGAAGTGGAACAGGTAGCGAAGCAGCTAGGGGCGAACGTAACCCTGAGCTACGAGGGTATGAGGCTGAACCTATAATTTCTCAATCGGTGGAAGGGGCAAGTCCAGTGTCATTGCGAGCGAAGCGAAGCAATCTCGGTCTCCTTTGCTCTCGTCTACCCGAGGGATTGCTTCGTCGCCCCTTCGACCGGCTCAGGGCTCCTCGCAATGACATAAGGAAGTCGCTAGAGGCCCATCTGGCGCGCTACTAGCTCGAGGTGGTAATCGGCATCGCCGAAAGCGATTTCCATCGCCTTGGCACGGCGGTAATAAAGCTGCATGTCGTGGTCCTGGGTAATACCGATTCCCCCATGAATTTGGATGCCCTCGACGCAAGCCGTTCGATAGGTCTCACAGGTCCAAGCTTTCGCTATTGAGACGTCCTTTTTGCAGGGCAGCCCCTGGCTCAGCTTCCAGGCCGTCTGGTAGGTGATATCCCTCGCGCCGGCGACATCGGTCGCCATATCAGCGCACTTGTGTTGGATAGCCTGGAAGCTCCCGATGGGTCGGGCGAACTGAACCCTTTCCTTGGCGTAGTCGGTCGACATTTCCAGGACCTGCTGGGCACCACCTACCATCAAGGGACATAGGGCAAACGCTGCCTGCTCCATAACGTCCTCCACTATCTCCCACCCCTTGTCGAGCTCACCGAGCATGTTGGATTTGGGAACGTGCACCTTATCGAAAACGACCTCGCACTGCTTATCGGCGGTGAACGTTTTCAGCAGGGTGCAGCCAACACCCGTGCTCCTGGCGTCCACCAGGAAGAGGGTTATGCCGTTGCGCTTATCGTCACCGTCCTTGGTCCTGGTCACACATAGCAGATAATCGGCGACCTGGGCATCTGCAACAAAAAG
This sequence comes from uncultured Dehalococcoidia bacterium, assembly GCA_964502665.1. Classification (GTDB taxonomy): domain Bacteria; phylum Chloroflexota; class Dehalococcoidia; order SZUA-161; family SZUA-161; genus SOKG01. The sequence goes on from CAZCXP010000118.1 coordinate 7,414, forward strand.
CTTGGTCCCGCTGATGACGAAACTGTCTCCCTCAGGGACCGCTCGAACCGTGATGTCCGCCGCATCGTAACTGGCGCTGGCTTCGGTAAGCGCCAGGCTTAGTATCAGCTCCCCTTTTGCTACCTTGGGCAGCAGTTCCTTTTTCTGCTCTTCGCTGCCCCATCTCAAGATAGTCAACCCGCCGCAGACGACTGTGGAGAGGAAAGGACCGGGAACGAGCGCCCTGCCCATCTCCTCGAGGAGGATGGTGAGATCGAGGAAACTCAGCCCGCTGCCGCCGTATTCCTCAGGGAAGACCAAGCCCATCCACCCCAGGTCCGCCATCTTCTGCCACAGCTCGGGCGAATAGCCCTTCTCATCCTGCTCCATTTCGCGTACCAGTGTCTTCGGGCATTCCTTCGCCAGGAAATCGCGGGCCGTATTACCCAGCATTTCCTGCTCTTCGCTAAGGGCGTAATCCATACTCTCCTCCATTCCTGATGTAAGACGCATTGAACCGTTGCGCATGGACCCTGAGTAAGCACCAAATCGGAAGCGTAGCGTTGCCACTCCTGTGGCAACGGATTCTTCGTCGTGACAGGAGTCAC
>CAZCXP010000119.1:0-2225 GCA_964502665.1 uncultured Dehalococcoidia bacterium
ACTGCGTGGGTACATATTGTTGACTGACTTGCTGCTCAACTGTTAGAATAGGACTGAGAATCGACTCATCAGCCAGACTAGAGGTGCCATTGAAATCACCGGCAACCTGAGAACAAGTGTGGGTCGTTTTTGACCAATCAGTCTTCCGCCTGGAACCAAGAGGAGGGACTCCTAAATAGTGCAGCAAGAATGGTCGCGCCTGCCACAAATAGACCACGATGCTATCGAGCAGATCGCCCAGTGGGAAGTAGCTGACCTCGCTGCGGTGCCTGAGGGCGGGCCGCAGGCTATGCAGGACGAGACCTTGGCAGAGCTACATGAGCTGCTGCAGCAGAGACCCGATTTGGCCGACCTGGTGGTGCGTGGGGTGGAGGCTGGCCTACGACCCGCTGATAGCTATGTCAGAGATATGTCCAGCGCAGAAGTGCAGGATTTCTGGAAGGGCACTGTCCGCTTTCTTAAGGCGAGCATGATTCGCTACGCCATCTTACTGCTTCGAACCATTGAGCAGGCTAGAGCAGCTGGGAAGGACCTACCACATACCAATGGATGAGATCACGCTGATTATTGATGGGCAGCAAGTAAAGACCAGGGCGGGGACAACGGTTCTTCGGGCGGCGCAGGAAGCTGGCATCTATATCCCGGCACTTTGCGACCACCCCGACCTGAAGCCGACGGGCCAGTGTCGCCTGTGCGTGGTGGAGATTGCGGATAGCGATGACTTTTCGCTGGCGTGCACCACAGAGGCAAGCGATGGCATGGTGGTAAGAACCGACACGCCGGCAGTACGAGGGCAGCGGCAAGAGGTGCTGGAACAGATTCTGACGGAGCATCCCCACGCCTGTCTTGAGTGCTGGCGTAGAGAAAGGTGCCAGCCCTTCGACATCTGCCTTCGAACTGTAGCCGTCACCCAGCATTGTGTCACCTGCCCCAAGAACGGGCACTGCGAGCTGCAGAGGGTGGTCGACTACGTTGGCATCAGCGGCGATATACCCTATCAGCCTAAGGGATACACTCTGCTGAGGGACAACCCCTTCTATGACCGCGACTATAATCTATGCATCCTCTGTGGTCGTTGTGTCCGCATCTGCCGGGACGTAAGGGGAGTGGGGGTCTACGCCTTCGATGACGAGGAAAACCCCACCAAGGTACTTACAGCCAATGGCGGCTCTGTTAAAGACTCAGGGTGCAGGTTCTGCTTCGCCTGTGTCGAGGTATGCCCCACTGGCGCTATTATGGACCGGGGAGCGCGCGATGGACTGTATATTGACCGCGAGGCCTATATAGTTCCCTGCAGCGACGCCTGCCCGGCCCACATAGATATCCCCAGGTATCTTCACTACACTGCTCAAGGCAAATACAGCGAGGCATTGGCAGTCATCAGAGAGAAGGTTCCCTTCCCTGGGTCGCTGGGTCGCGTGTGCATCCACCCTTGCGAAGAAGCCTGCCGCCGTGGTCAGCTTAACGATCCCATCTCCATCAAAGAGCTGAAGCGTTCTGCCGCTGATCGAGGCGACGACTCATGGAGGTCGAACTCCAGGGTGGCGGAGCCCACTGGCAAGCGGATCGCTGTTGTGGGCGCCGGCCCCGCAGGGCTCACCGCCGCCTATTATCTGGCGAAGAGCGGACATTCGGCAACCGTCTTTGAGGCACTGCCCGAGCCCGGAGGTATGATGAGGGTGGGCATCCCTGAGTATCGCCTGCCCAGGGACGTTCTCGGCGGTGAGATCCAGGTCATCCGGGAGGCCGGGGTAGATATAAGGACCAACACCAGAATTGAGTCTATCGACTCGCTGATTGAGCAAGGCTACGATGCTGTTCTGCTCGCCATTGGCGCTCACCAGGGCACCAAGATAGGCGTAGAGGGAGAGGACCTTCCAGGAGTGATGGATGGCGCTTCCTTCCTGAGGGAAGTGAATCTGGGCAAAGAGGTCAAGACCGGCAACAGGGTGGCGGTAATTGGAGGGGGTAACTCGGCAATTGATGGTGCTCGGGTGGCATTGCGCCTGGGTGCCAAGGAGGTGACCATCGTCTACCGCCGCACCCGCGCCGAGATGCCAGCCAGCCCTGAGGAGGTGGAGGCGGCGCTCCACGAGGGTATTTCAATCGAGTTTCTGGCAGCGCCATCCAAGATAACGCAGAGGAACGGTGCGCTGGGGCTGGAGTGCATCCGTATGAAGTTAGGCGAGCCCGATGCCAGCGGCCGGCGGCGGCCCGAGCCGATC
>CAZCXP010000119.1:2325-7863 GCA_964502665.1 uncultured Dehalococcoidia bacterium
GTATCTCGGCGGCAGTGGCGTTATTGATGAGGCCCTGGCCCCGGTTGAGGAGGGCAACGGGTGGCTGGGCAAGGATGAGGGCTTCGCCGATAGGCAGCGGGTGCACATGCCCTGCCTGCCGGTGGAGCGGCGAATTGGGAGTTTTGCTGAGGTTGAGACTGGCTTAACTGAGGAGATGGCGGTCGGGGAGGCCGGGCGGTGCCTGAGGTGCGATCTCAGGCTCCAAATCACTCCGGCGATGCTGCCGCCCGTCGTGTCTCGACAGCTCGAGTTGGAGCCTGTTTAGTTTTGCCTCAGCTTCAAGGTTGGATTCGCCTTTGCTGCTCTCGGCAGTCTTCACGCCCAATTCAGATTGCCGCATGCAGCTTCATTTTGGCTTGTTAGGAAATAACAAACAGGAGGTGCGGTGAGCGAGCAACTGGCTGAGGTTCTCGACTCATACAAAGGGGAGAGGGGAGCGGTGATCCCTATCCTGCAAAAGGCGCAAGAGAAGTTGGGCTATCTCCCTGAGGAAGCAGTGAAGGAGATAGCCCGTTTCTTGCGCACCTCAGAGAGCGAGATCTACGGTGTAGCTACCTTCTACGCCCAGTTTCGCTTCACGCGCCCCGGCGAGCACATGCTCAAGGTCTGCATGGGCACTGCCTGCTACGTGCGCGGTGGGGAGCTTATCCTGGATGCCGTGCAGCGGGAGCTCGATGTTGAACCAGGGGGCACCACCTCCGACTTCAAGTTCAGCATGGAGAGGGTGGCCTGCTTCGGCTGCTGTGCCCTGTCCCCAGTGATGGTCGTTGACAACACCGTCTACAGCAGGATGACCCCGTCCAAGGTCAAGCAGGTTCTGGCCCCCTATCGTTAGCGAGAAGCACTCCAAAGGGAGAATAACATGGGCTTTACCGAGATTAGGGAGCGGGCGCTGGCGGAGTGGGAGGCCCTGGAGCTGAGCGGGAGGCCGCGCATCCTGGTTGGCGCTGCTACCTGCGGGCGCTCTGCGGGAGCGCTTGACGTGCTCCAGACGATCAATGCTGAGATCACCAGGCGCGGTCTGGATGCCACTGTCATCCAGGTGGGCTGCCTCGGGCTGTGCTACATCGAGCCTATAGTGGAGATAGCCAAACCCGACCGCCCCCGCATCTTTTACAGCGGTGTCAATGCCGACATCGCCGTCCAGCTCATCGAGGATTATTTGCTCAACGACAACCCGCGCCCTGACCTTGCCCTGGGCACACTGGGGGAGGGCTCGCTTGATGGCGTGCCTCAGCTATTTGACCTCCCTATGCTCAAGCCCCAGGTGCGCGTTGCCCTGCGTAACTGCGGCTTCATCGATCCGGAGAACATCAACCACTACATCGCCCGTGGCGGCTACAGCGGGCTGGCGCAGGCACTGGGGATGACCCCAGAGCAGGTGATCGAGGAGGTGAGGAAGTCAGGGCTGCGGGGCAGAGGTGGTGCTGGCTTCCCCACTGGCACCAAGTGGGACTTCTGCCGCCGCGCGGCGGGGACCCCCAAATATCTCATCTGCAATGCCGATGAGGGAGACCCCGGTGCCTTTATGGATCGCTCCCTTCTGGAGGGCGACCCCCACGCGATGCTCGAGGGAATGCTCATTGGCGCCCACGCTATCGGTGCCTCCGAAGGCTACATCTACTGTCGCGCTGAGTATCCGCTGGCGCTGGAGCGGCTGGACATCGCGCTGCGCCAGATGGAGGAATATGGCCTTCTGGGCGATAACATACTGGGCTCCGACCTCAGCTTTCACATCAAGGTCAAGGAGGGTGCCGGTGCCTTTGTCTGTGGCGAGGAGACGGCGCTCATGGCCTCCATCGAGGGCAAACGGGGCATGCCCCGTCCCCGCCCCCCCTTCCCTGCCCAGTCAGGGCTATGGGGCAGGCCCACCAACATCAACAACGTGGAGACCTGGGCCAACATCTCTGCCATCCTGCACCAGGGTGGAGAGTGGTACGCCAGCTATGGGACTGAGAAGAGCAGGGGGACGAAGACCTTCGCCCTGGCGGGCAAGGTGAATCACACTGGCCTTATCGAGGTGCCCATGGGCATCCCGCTGCGCCAGATCATCTATGACATCGGCGGTGGCATCGTCCAGGACAAGGCGTTTAAGGCGGTGCAGACCGGCGGCCCCTCTGGAGGCTGCCTTTCCAGCGACCTTCTCGATATCTCGGTGGACTATGAATCGCTCACCGCAGCCGGCTCCATCGTAGGTTCAGGGGGCATGATCGTCCTCGACGAGAATTCCTGCGTGGTGGATGTGGCGCGCTACTTCCTTGACTTCACCCAGAAGGAGTCCTGCGGCAAGTGTGTACCCTGTCGCGTCGGCACCAAGCAAATGCTTGACATCCTGACACGCATTACCCAGGGACAGGGAGAGCCTGGCGACATCGATTTGCTGCTCAGGCTGGGGCAGACGGTGAATCAAGGCTCGCTATGTGCGCTCGGCGGCACGGCGCCCAACCCGGTGCTCACCACCATCCGCTACTTCCGCCACGAGTACGAGGCGCACATCAACGAGAAGCGCTGCCCGGCCCTGGTATGCAAAGACCTGATCGCGTTCTACATCCTGCCAGACAAATGCAAGGCGTGTATGATCTGCCAGCGCAATTGCCCGGTGGATGCCATCAAGGGGGGCAAGAAGCTGATCCACGTCATCGACCAGAGCAAGTGTATCAAGTGTGGCACCTGCTACGAGATGTGCCCTGAACGCTTCAGCGCCGTAGTCAAGGTCTCCGGGGAGACCATCGAGGTCCCCGATGAGCCTATTCCCCTGGAAGAGAAGGAGTAGAATCTCGCTATCAAAGAGGGCTAGCTGATGGACATGGTCAAGCTGATCATAGACAGGAAAGAGGTTGAGGTGGAGAAAGGGGCCACGGTGCTCGATGCCGCCACCAGGGCAGGCATTTATATCCCCACTCTGTGTTATCACCCCGATCTCACGCCCTTCGGCGCCTGTCGCATGTGCCTCGTGGAGATCGAGAACATGAGGGGCTTTCCCCCCGCCTGCACCACCCCGGCCACCGATGGCATGGTGGTGCACACCGATACCGCGCAGATACAGCGGCTGAGGCAGGACATCATGGAACTCATCCTCACCGAGCACCCCCATCCCTGCCTCACCTGTCAACAGCGGGAATCCTGCAAGCCGTTTGACATCTGCCTTCGCAACTCAGCGATCAACGAGCGCTGTGTGTTCTGCCCCAAGAACGGGCGCTGTGAGCTGCAACAGGTGGCCGATTATCTCAAACTCGAAGAGATCACCCTGCCGTATGAGTCCAGGGAACTCCCTATTGAGCGGGGCGATCCCTTTTTCGACCGGGACTACAACCTGTGCATCCTGTGCGGGCGCTGCATCCGAATCTGCGCAGAGGTGCGCGGGTTGGGAGCGATTGCGTTCACCTTCCGCGGGCATCAGGCGCTGCCCGGCACCGCTTTCGGCCGCTCACTGAAGGATGCTGACTGCGCCTTCTGCGGTGCCTGCGTCGATGCCTGCCCCACCGGCGCTCTCATGGAGAAGAGCGCTCGCTGGTACATCCACCCTGATCGCGAGGTGGTCACCACCTGTCCCTACTGTGGCGTGGGCTGCCAGCTCAAGCTTGAGATCAAGGACGAGAGGATCATCAGGGTGATCCCCGATGGCAACGGTCCAGCGAATAAGGGGCAAGCATGCGTTAAAGGCAAGTTCGGGCTGGACTTCGTCGCAGACCCCAATCGTCTGACTTCGCCCCTTATCAAGAAGAACGGCGAGTTTGCGGAGGCGACTTGGGACGAGGCGTTAGACCTGATAGCAACCAGGCTGGCCAACTACAAAGGGGATCAATTCGCCGCCATATCCTCGGCTAAGTGCACCAACGAGGAGAACTATGTTTTCCAGAAATTCGCTCGGGGGGTGATGGGCACCAATAGTGTTGACCATTGTGCCCGCCTCTGACACTCGCCTACAGTGGCTGGTCTAGTCACAAGCTTCGGAAGCGGCTCAATGACTAATTCCATAGAAGAGATTGCCGATGCCGGCTGCATCCTGGCTATCGGCACCAATACTACCGAAGATCATCCTGTTATTGCCCTCCAGATAAAGAAGGCGGTGGATAAGGGAGCCAGGCTTATCGTTGCCGACCCTCGCCAGATTGCCCTTTGTCGCATGGCTGATATCTGGCTGCGCCACCACCCAGGAACAGATGTCGCCCTGCTCATGGGCATGGCTCGAGTGATAGTTGACGAAGGCCTCCTGGATAAAGAGTTCATTGAACAGCGCTGCGAGAACTTCGTCGAATTCGCGGATTCGCTTAGAGCCTTCGACCTCGATCGTGTCTCAGAGATCACCGGGGTCCCTGGTGGCACAATCGCTGAGGCAGCTCGACTATATGCTACCCATGGCCCGTCCTCCATCCTATACGCTATGGGAATTACACAGCACTCCCACGGCACCGATAACGTGCTGGCCACAGCCAACCTGTCGATGCTCACCGGCAACGTCGGCAAGCCCTCCTCAGGGGTGAATCCGCTGCGTGGTCAGAACAACGTGCAGGGCGCCTGCGATTTGGGTGCCTTGCCCAATGTATACACTGGCTACCAGCAAGTGGCCAATGCCGAGGTGAGAGCAAAATTCGAGTCTGCGTGGGGCTGCGCTCTGCCGGCGGAGCCGGGGACCGTGCTTACCGATATGTTCCCTGCTATGGATGAGGGTAAGATCAAGGCTGTATATCTTATGGGCGAAAACCCAGTGCTCAGTGACCCTGATGCCAAGCACGTCGAGGAAGCGCTCAGGAAGCTCGACTTCCTGGTGGTTCAAGACATTTTCCTTACCGAGACAGGGCGGCTCGCCGATGTGGTATTGCCCGGGGCAAGCTTCGCCGAGAGGGAAGGCACCTTCACCAATACCGAGCGCCGTGTGCAGCGAGTGCGCAAGGCGATCGATCCTGTGGGCGATTCCAAGCCAGACTGGCAGATCATCTGTGAGGTCGCTGGACGAATGGGGGCTAAAGGCTTCGACTTCACCAGCCCATCGGAGATCATGGATGAGATCGCCGGGCTCACGCCTTCCTATGGCGGCATTAGTTATGCCAGACTGGAGAATGGCGGCTTACAATGGCCCTGTCCCGATGGGGAACATCCGGGAACAAAATACCTCCATGCCGAGAAATTCACCAGGGGCAGGGGCAAGTTTGTGCCCTTGGAGTATAAGCCACCTCGCGAGGAGCCTGATAATGACTATCCCTTGGTGCTGACCACGGGGCGCAGCCGATATCATTTCCACACCGGCACCATGACCCGCAAAGTAAGGGGACTTAACATATTGAGGAGCGAGGAGCTGGTGGAGATGAATCCTCAAGATGCCGCAGCCTTGAGTATCGCCGATGGCGATAAGGTGCAGGTTATCTCCCGCAGGGGAAAGGTAACGGCCAAGGCGAAGGTAACAGAGGACTCACCAGAGGGTGTGGTCTTTATGACCTTCCATTTCGCAGAGAGTGCCACCAATTTGCTCACAAACCCCGCCCTGGACCCCGTGGCCAAAATCCCCGAGTTCAAAGT
>CAZCXP010000120.1:0-7742 GCA_964502665.1 uncultured Dehalococcoidia bacterium
CTCCGATGTTACTGCACAATGTGAGGGGGACTTGGGTTAGAACTGCTCTATGAACTGGGAGATCTGTTCGAAGGTAAAGACGGGGCCGTCTCTACAGACGTATTTGTCGCCAACGTTGCAGCGGAAGCATTTGCCCAGACCGCACTTCATCTTGCCCTCAAGGGTGGTCACGATCTGTTCGCCAGCAAAGCCCAGTTTCTTCAGCTCGGTGAGAGTGAACCTGATCATGATAGGAGGGCCGCAGATTATGGCGATGGCATCTTTCGGCGAAGGCTGGAGCTCGGCTAGAGCAGCCGGGATCAGCGCTACCCTGCCGTTCCAGTTCTCGTCACCAGCATCAACGGTGAGTTCGAGCTTGGTCCGTGGAGACTTCGCCCAGTCGTCGAACTCAGCGGCGAAACAAAGGTCTCGAGGAGTGCGCGCTCCGTTGAGGATGAGGACGTCGCCGTAGCCGTCGCGATTGTCCAGGATTGTATTGATCACCGGGCGCAGTGGAGCGAAACCGATACCGCCGCCGATAATGATGATGTTCTTTCCCTTATAGTCATCCAGAGGGAAGGAGTTTCCGAAGGGGCCCCTCACCCCTGTCTTGGCCCCGGGTTCGAGCTGATGGAGGGCATTGGTGACAGTTCCCACCCTTCTCACCGCGAACTGCAGGCCCTCTTTGCGGTGAGCTACTGAGGTCAATCCAAAGGGAGACTCGCCTACCCCGAAAGCGGAGACGAAGGCAAACTGCCCCGGTCTATAGTCGAACTCATCTTCGGCCCTATCCAGCTCCAGGGTGAAAAGCTTGACGTCAGGGGTCAGGTCGACGACCCTCGTCAGTGTAGCTGGGTAGGGCACAAAAGGGTTTGGAACTGGCTTCTCAGTTGCTTCCTTGACCAACTTTGGCTCCTAGCTTCTGGAGATCGGAGATGATCTCCCTGATGTCTATATTCACCGGGCAAGCGGTTACGCAGCGGCCGCAACCTACGCAGCATAGAGGCCCGAACTGCTGTGGAAAATAGAGCAGCTTGTGACAGAAGCGCTGGCGGAGACGAGTTCCCTTATTCGCTCGGGGATCATAGCCGCCGGCGATGCGAGTGAACCCTTTTGACTGGCAGCTCTCCCAGGTGCGTATCCGCTCTATCTTCCCTCTATCCCTGCGATCCCGTATGTCGAAGCAGTAGCAAGTAGGGCAGACGTATGCGCAGACGTTGCAATGAATACAGCGGTCTGCCAGCCGGCTCCAGTAAGGGTCATCGAAAACCTTTTGTATGGCTTCGACAATTCCTTCAGCAGGGACATCGGTGTCGCAGGAAGGCGCCGAGGGTTTGACGTCTGACTCCTTAAGCTCTACCCCCTGCAGAAGCCTCTCGCCCTTTTCGGTAACGGTTTCGACTGCATAGCCATCGTCTACTTCGGTAAGCATGATATCAACGTTGGAGGAGTCATTGGGAGCGCTGCCCATGCTTGTGCAGAAGCACTGAGGGGCCGGTTTGGTGCAAGCGAGCCCGATCATGGTAGTCTTGTCTCGGTGCTGAGCCCAGAGGGAATCGGCGGGATCGTCCAGATAGGGGCCATCGAGTATAGCAATCCCCCTGGCGTCACAGGGGCGGATGCCGAAGATGACCGTCTCCTGTTCGATAGTTGCGGGTGTGACCTCCATGTTGCCATCTTTCCGCTCGATAGTGAACAGGGTATCGGTTCTGGGGAAAAACAGCTCCTTGGGTGAGAGGTTTGTATTCTGGTAGTCAAATGCAATCTCATCCACCGATCGGATGGGGGAGAACAGGGTGAGGTCGTCGACATGCTTGGGAGCGACCAGGGTTCGCTCCTTCATGATGCTGCTGAGCCAGGATTCCAGCTCCTTCTTTCCTAAAACTCTCATGATCGTGCCGCTCACAGTGCGCAATAGAAAGAGGCTTGCATTAGCCTCTCCCCAGAAACTGGTACGCCCTCGTTCAATTGGCTGGACTCCTGCTTTCGCAGGAGTGACATGACTGTGTCATTCCCGCGGTCGTCGACATGCTTGGGAGCGACCAGGGTTCGCTCCTTCATGATGCTGCTGAGCCAGGATTCCAGCTCCTTCTTTCCTAAAACTCTCATGATCGTGCCGCTCACAGTGCGCAATAGAAAGAGGCTTGCATTAGCCTCTCCCCAGAAACTGGTACGCCCTCGTTCAATTGGCTGGACTCCTGCTTTCGCAGGAGTGACATGACTGTGTCATTCCCGCGGAAGCGGGAATCCATGTCCCCTGAAGCTAAGGGCAGCGTATTTTCAGGTGGAATCTTCGTCATTCTCCGATTCCCAGTTTATCCTCTTTCTTGAATGTGATTAGGGGCGCCACGGCATCATCGCTCATGCCCGCCCGATAGTCGAACAGGGTGAGCACTTCCTGCTCCATCTTCCTGTTGAGCAAGCTGAGGGGGATGTTGACCGGACAAACTCGCTCGCACTCGTTACAGGAGATGCAGCGCCCCGCCAGGTGAAACGCCCTGATCGTATTCCACATCAGGTTCTCTTCACGGGCAATCCTGATCCCTACCCATTCCGGGTCGAGCTCTTCCACGAAACAGTCGATGCAATAGCAGCCGGGGCAGGCCTGGCGGCAGGCATAGCAGCGAAGGCAGCGCTCGGCTTGTTCCCGCCAGAAAGCGGCTCTCTCCTCCGATGTCCTGGCCTCCATCTCCCCTACATCGGCAAACCCAGCGGGAGGCTCCTCGGTCACAGGCTCACCCACCAGGAAGTCATAGATTACAGGCGTGTGCTGCCGGCACCAGTTGCAGCGTTTCTGAATCTGCTCGCTGCGCTTGTTCCAGCCCCACTCCACTACACCGGGGCAGGCCACGCCGATGATGAACACCTGGTCGCGCTGGATCTGCTTCTCGCTGAGGAGGAGGTTTACAGCCCGCGAGTCACAGCCCTTGACCACCACGGCGGCAGGTCTACCTTTCATGTTGAGCAGATACTTCACCAGGTTGTGGCTGCAGGTGTTGTCAAAGACAAGCCGGTCGGCCTCGGCGGGATCGTAGACAAAAGCGGGGCGCGCGCTGAAGCCGTCGGTACCGGTCTCATAGCCGATGACGCACTCTACAGTGCCCTTTTCCAGAAGCTCCCTGGCCTTGTCTCTAATCTGCTGAGTGAAGTCTGCTCCCATCAGCTCACTTTCCTTGACCCCAGCTTGGTCATGTCCTCGGTAAACTCAGAGATGATTTTGGCGAACCGCCTCCCCTCCGACGCCGAGACCCACTCTATTCGGAATCGCTCCTTCTGTATGCCCATGAAATCAAGCAGCTCTCTCAGAAGCGCGAAGCGGCGGCGACTGTAGTAGTTGCCCTCATTGTAATGGCAATCTCCAGGGTGGCAGCCAGCGACCAGGACGGCATCCGCGCCCTCCTCAAAGCACTTGACTACCATGATGGGGTCAACCCTGCCTGAACAGGGGACGCGTATAATACGGATGTTGGCTGGGTAGGCCTGACGGCTGGTGCCGGCCATATCCGCTCCGGCATAGCTGCACCAGTTGCACAGGAAGCCGATAATCCTGGGTCCGTTATCTGCCGACAAGCGTCAAAACCTCCGAGAGCAGTTGCTGGCTGGTGAAGCCGCGCAGGTTGATCGCCCCGGGACGGCAGGCCACTACACAGAGCCCGCAGCCCTTGCACAGGCTTTCGTTGATCGAGGAGATGGTGCGCTTATCCCTGGTGACCTGTTCCTCGATCGCATTGAACGGGCAGACCTCCCTGCAGGCGAAGCAACCGACGCACTTCATTGGGTCAACAAAGGAGGTAAGCGGATCGGTGGTGAGGCTGTCCTGGCTGAGCAAGGCTATTGCCTTGGCGGCAGCGGCGCTGCCATGGGCTACGCACTCGGGGATGTCGCGGGGACCGACGCAGGTACCGGCGACGAATATGCCGTCCGTCTGAGTCTCCACCGGGCGCAGCTTGGGGTGGGCTTCGATCAGGAAACCGTAAGTATCGTAGCTGATGTTGAGGGTTTGGGCCAGCACGTCAGCATTCACGCTGGGCTCCATCCCGGTTGCCAGCACGACCAGGTCAGCGTCGATCTCAACTGGCCTCCCGATGAGTGAGTCCTCGCCCAGAACCTTGAGCTTCTCCCCATTCTGGTAGATTTGTGAGACTCTTCCTCTGAGGTAGATTGCGCCGGATTCATCCTGGGCACGGCGGGCAAACTCCTCGAAGTCCTTGCCCCCGGCGCGAACATCTATGTAGAAGACGTAGCAGTGGACATCGGGGTCATGCTCCTTGAGCATGATGGCGTGCTTTGCCGTATACATGCAGCAGATCTTGCTGCAATAGGGCCGCCCTACCTTGTCATCACGCGAGCCCACACACTGGATGAAGACTACGCTCTTAGGATGAGTGCCGTCGGAGGGTCGGAGCACCTCGCCCCCGGTGGGCCCCGCTGCGGACATAAGTCTCTCCAGCTCGAGCGAGCTTATGACATCGGGGTATCTTCCCCCGCCATACTCTCCATAGACGCTGTAATCGAACGTCTTGAATCCGGTGGAAACCACGATGGCACCGAACTTCTCGGTTACAACCTCGTCCCGCTGCGACCGGTCGATGGCCTCAGTGGGACAGACACCCTCGCAGATGCGGCACTGCGGTGGCTCCGGGCCTTCCTCCGTTTCTTTCCATTTGAGATACTTCTCGTAACGGCAGTTCGCCACATCGATCACTGGCTTGTTGGGGACAGCCTGGGCGAAGGGTATGTAGATGGCAGAGCGCGACCCCATGCCCAAATCGAACTCCGACGGTATTCTCTCGGGACACGCCTGCCAGCAGGTGCCGCAGCCGGTGCATTTCACGTAGTCAACCATCTTCGCCTTCTTCAGGATATCCACCTCGAAATTGCCCACGAACCCTCGCACCTCTTTGACCTCGGAGTAGGTGAGAAGGGTGATTTTAGGGTGCTGCGCGACATCGACCATCTTCGGGGTCAGTATGCAAGCCGAGCAGTCAAGGGTGGGGAAGGTCTTATCCAACTGGGACATGCGCCCGCCAATACTGGGCTCTTTCTCCACCAGAACCACTTCGTGACCGGCAGAAGCTATATCCAGGGCTGCCTGTATTCCCGTTATGCCACCACCGATTACCAGGGCACGCTTGGTGAGGCCCACCTGTTTGGGGAAAAGGGACTCATGGCGCGCCACCTTCGCCACGGCCATGCTCACCAGATCGATGGCCTTCGCTGTGGCATCCTTGGAATCAGAGTGCACCCAGCTACAGTGCTCCCTCACGTTTGCCATCTCGAGAAGGTAGGGGTTGAGCCCGGCGGCGGCAACAGTCCTGCGGAAGGTGTTCTCGTGCATCCTCGGGGAGCAGGAGGCGATCACCACCCGGTCCAGCTTGTGCTCGCTTATGGCATCGCGAATCGATGCCTGACCTACCTCGCTGCAGGTGTACTTGTTTTCCTCGGCATGGGCCACCAGAGGCATACGCTTGGCAGCCTCGACTACCTTGGGGACATCTACTACGCCACCGATATTGGTGCCACAATGGCAGACAAAGACCCCTATTCGGGACATTATTCCTCCTAGATAAGCTTCTTCCTGCGCAGCATAGGCAGCGGGTCGGTCAGGTGTTTACTCAGAAGAAGCTCCTTGGCCGAGAAGCCCAGAGCGAGCCCCATAAGCTGAGTGAAGTAGAGGACAGGCAACTCAGTTTTCTGCCCAAACTTTGCCGTCATATCCTTCTGGTACATGTCGAGGTTGGCGTGGCACATGGGGCAGGAGACGGCGATACAATCAGCGCCGCTTCGTTGTGCCAGCGTGAGAAGGCGATGGGACAGCTTGAGGACGACGTCGAGGCGGGCGAAGGCCACGCCAGCGCCACAGCAGGCCGTTTTCAGCCCCCAGTCGATAGCATCAGCGCCGAGCCTTTCCATAAGGCGATCCATGGTTTGCGGGTTCTCCGCATCGTCAAAACCGACCACCTCAGGGGGGCGGACCAAAAGGCAGCCGTAGTAGCAAGCTACCTTCAGCCCGCTGAGAGGCTTTACGATGGGAAGGGAGATGTTCTCATCCGCCAACACCTGGAGCATTGGCTTGACGGTGACGGCGGTGCTCAGTTCCTTGCCGATGACGCGGCTGACAAGGTCCAGGGTATCCCTATTCTCGAGTTCATGAAGGGCGAATTTCAGTCGGGAATAGCACATGGCGCAGGGAACAGCCAGAGGAAGAGCCTTCTCCTCAGCTTGCTTCAGGGTGTGGGCGGGAAGCGCCAGGCTCAGCAGGTGGTCTGTGGAGTGCGCTGCTGAGGCACCGCAGCAGACCCAGTCTTCCAGTTCATGCAGATCGATACCAAGCTTCTGGCATACCAGCCGCGCAGACACATCGTACTCTGCCGCTGTGGCGTGTAATGAACACCCTGGGTAATAAGAATAGACCTGGTTCACGACAGACTTGCCGACATTGGATTCTGATTGTGCCAACGCTAGCTCGGTTTCCTCTCTAGCTCCTTGACCCGTGTGGCGATCTGCTTGACCGCTGACGCTCCCTTCATTGTCTGGGGCATGAGCTTCAGCTTCCCCCTGGCAAGCAGTGCTGGTAGACGCTTAATGTTGTTGAAGAAATGCATGCTGAGTAGATTATAGGTGATTGCCAACCCGACCTCGTGAAGGCGACCGAAGAGGCGTACCTGCCGGAGGAAGGCGCTGTGGAACACCGCTATCTCCCTTTGCGCCGGCGGCCTGCCCTCAGCCTGGGAGAACAGCCGCAGGGACTCCATCACCTTGGCGATGTCAATCTCTCGGGGGCATCTCAAAGAGCAAGTCTGGCAACTCACGCAAAGCCAGATTGCCGAGCTATCCAGTATTTCATCCTTGAGGCCGAGCTGGATCCCCCGCATGACCTGCCGCGGGGTAAGGTCCATGGCGTAGGCGGTGGGACAGCCCGCGGTGCACTTCCCGCACTGGTAACAGGAAGCAATGTTTTCCCCGGTGTGACTTTGAACAAAAAAAAGAAAGTCGTTGGCAGGCTCAAGGACTATGGTACTCTGCTCAGACATTCTTGTGACGACCCTACTGGTTTTAGTATAAACGAAATCAGTCGAACACGCAAAGGTTGCCTTTTCAATGCTGAGGAGTAGCCTTGCTTCCGGCTATCTTCTCTTTCAATTCGGCGTAGGTTGCGTCCAAAGCCTGTGGTATCACCCTGACATCGGATACCACCGTCATGAAATTGATGTCGCCACTCCAACGGGGGACGACATGGGTATGGACGTGATCTTCGATTCCAGCCCCAGCCACCCTGCCCAGGTTTATGCCGATATTGAACCCGTCGGGGCGGTATGCCTCGGTTAGCGTTTTACAGCTCCTTCTCACCAGGTCGAAGTGCTCAAGCAGTTCCTCGTTGGTTAGCTCACCCAGGTCCGCAAGGTGCCTGTATGGTGCTACCATCAGGTGGCCGGGGGTATAGGGATAGGCGTTTAACATAACGAAGTTCCTATCTCCTCTGAAAAGAATGTAGTTCCCTCTGTCCTGTTTCGCCTTCGGCTTTTGGCAGAAGATGCACCCCTTACCCCCCTCCTGGCGAATGTACTCGATTCTCCAAGGTGCCCATATTTTCTTCATTTGGTATTCCTTTCACCAGAGACCATCAGTATTGACGCTGTGAGCATTTTACCAGAAGAGCAGGCTTTTTTCGAGTTGGAGCTAGTCCGCGAGTGCAAATCCCCCCTTCCCCCCTTTACAAAGGGGGGTTAAGGTGCCGGCTTTGCAAACGGGGTTAAGTTGCC
>CAZCXP010000121.1:0-1828 GCA_964502665.1 uncultured Dehalococcoidia bacterium
GTATCGGGTGCACCCCATTCCGATGTTGGCAACCTTGTCTTTTATTCCCTCTGGCACTTCTGCCTCCTTCTCTCAAGTTGTCCCGAACCTCACCCTTTGTAGCGTCCCGATTCCTATCGGGACGAATAATTCGCTGCCACAGGAGTGGCAACGCTACCTCTCACAAAAATCTCCGCCCCAACTCCCTCTCCCTCGAAGGGAGAGGTTAGAGCCTGTCCTGAGTTCGTCGAAGGATGAGGGTGAAATCGAATTCCCCCTCCCCTTAGTCCCCTCCCGCCAGGGGAGGGGAATTGCTATGCTCTCTCCGGCATCGCTTTCCAGAAGTAGCCGTGAATGCCTCTGACCTCATCCACGTATTTTCTGCGAAAGCTCATCTCTACCGGCATATCCACTTTAAGTGATTCCGGTTCGCAGTCGGTAAGATTAAAACCGAACCTCCCTCCGCCTTCAAAGTCTATCACCCCATACATCTCCGGGGGGCTGGCGCTGAAGGCCAGGCTGTCCATCGTATAGCTGAAAAGTTTGCACTTCTTGTCGGAGAAGCGATACTCCTCCATTTCGTCGATGGCTCCGCAGCTGGGATTCACACACACCCGCTGGTAGGGATACTGCGGGGTGCCGCAGCGCTTGCACTTTGCCCCAATAAGACCCAGGATCGTCTTTCTGTCCCTCCACATCAGCGATACCATAGATGCACCGACCTCTCCACGGACCCCCATCTCCATAGGTATTACATTGTGGAAGGACGAATACCTCTCGTAGCTGGTCAGCTCTTTCCTCGAAGCCAGGTGCTTCTTAATCCCCCTTCTACCCCTGACCTTCTCGATTTGCTCCGTCACCTGGAAGAACAAGGCGTCACTTCCGTTGCCGTAGCTGGCGACGAGGATCTTATCTCCTGGCTTAGCGTCTTCCAGGGCGGCGACCAGCATCATCAGGGAATGAGGAGTGCCGGTGTCGCCTACAGAGGTCAGCATCTCCTGCTGAATCTGAGCAGGATCGAGTTGCAGTCTTCTCGCTATCGCGCCGTGCTCTCTGAGGTAGATGCAGGGATAGATAACCTTGGCGAAGTCCTTGATCTCCAGCCCGTATTTCTTCAGCAGCCCTGAAATAGCCTCGGGGATGAACTTGGTATAGGCCTCGTCTCTGATCCACCTGTCTTCCCACATGCGGTTGTACCTATCCCCATCCGCCCTCCACTGGTCCATGAAATCGTAGGAAAGGGAGTAGAAGCCCTCCAGGCTGGCGATAACATCGCCGGCCCCCAGGAGCAGGGCGGCAGCACCCTCTCCAAAGATCACCTCTTGAGGGCTGCCAGCCTTCCCCAGACGGCAATCGGAGGCACACACCATGACATTGCTATCTGAGACTGCCTTTACCGCGTCACAGGCAGCGAGCAAGGCACCGGTTCCTGCCTTGATAGAATCGCTGAAGTCACATGTTCGAATATCGGGGCGCAGGTCGAGGGCAGTGGCGATTATTCCTGCGTTTTGTCTTTCCCTGTAGGGTGGAGTAGTGGTGGCGAAGTACAGGCCGTCGATCTTCTCCCTCTCAAGCCCGTCGAGACAGTCTATGGCAGCGGCCACCGCCATAGTGAGGCTGTCCTCATCATAATTGGCTACCGCCTTCTCTCCGGGCAAAGAGGCTGCCGAGGTTGACCATCCTGTGGCGGAAGAGATGGTCTTGCGGTCTATCCTCTGTAGTGGGACGTAGGCGCCATACGATGTTATCCCTGCCATTTGCCCTCCTTTCGTCGCCCAGAATTATAACATCCAGACTGCATGCTCGCAATGACAGCCCGTAGGGTGGGTGGAACGAAGAGAAACCCACC
>CAZCXP010000121.1:1928-7681 GCA_964502665.1 uncultured Dehalococcoidia bacterium
CCCGTAGGGTGGGTGGAACGAAGAGAAACCCACCAACCAGCGATCAGCTGTCAGTATTCAGTCTTGGCCGAAAGAATACTAGCGACATTCATCGGGACACTGCGAACTGATAGCTGATAGCCGACGGCTCTGGAAGGTGGGTTCCGCTGGCACTTCACCCACCCTACCTCTGGCTGGAGGGCGTAAGACCCGTAGGGTGGGTGGAACGAAGAGAAACCCACCGTATATTGGTCGGGATAGAAAGATATGCAGGTTACGCGCAGATTGACGGCGTTGCTATTCCTTGACCTGGCGATCAGCGCGTTTCCGGGGGCGGGTCAGAGCGCTATCATTTTATTACGAGAAAATAGACCACTGCGGCCACGGCGGCGATCAGGCCCAGAAACATAGCCACGTTGACCAGCAAGCCAAATGCTAGCATCTTCACAGGCGTGAGTATGACCCACAGCACTAGCTTTATGGCAAACGCCGCTATCTCAAACGGGAGGCGCAGGATCCAAAGCAGTCCCTTTAACATCGCTTCAACTCCTCACTCTTGGCACAGATAGGTTACTCCAGGCCGAATACGAACTCTTTGACGGCGGAGAAGTATTCCTCGATGCCCAGCAGCAATATGTCGTTGTGACCGGCTCCGGGGATGGTCAGCAGCCTTTTGTCCTTCGAACCTACGTTCTGGTAGAAGACCTCCGCCTGCTCATGGGGTATGATCTCGTCGTATTCCCCGTGAATCAATAGGATGGGCAGGGTGATCGAGCCAATCTTTTCCAGGTTTGCCTTCTCAAACTCATCCAGCCCGGGGAATTGGAAGGCGTAGCTCAGGTAACTTATCAGCCGCCCGGCACTGGCAAAGCCGCTTTCCAGGATCAGTCCCTTCATCTCCTGGGGATAGCTCGATGCTAATTCCACGGCGGACAGGCTTCCCAGGGACCTGCCCATGATGAACAGAGGGCCGCTGTAGCCACCCGACCGCAGGGTGTCGCGAAAGTACTTGAATATGATGTGGGCATCGGCTACCGTGTTGGAGAAGGAGGGCATGCCGCCGCTTTGACCGTAGCCGCGGTAATCTGCTACGAACAGGTTGATGCCCTGCCTGTTGTAGAGGGGAGCAATCCCGTCATAGTCGTAGACCACCTCTCCGTTGCCGTGGAAGAACAGGATGGAGGGTGCGCTTTCGCTCGAGGGATGGAAGCGGCAGGATATGGATATTCCGTCTTCCACAGGTACCAGATGGTCGGTAGCGCCGGGTGGGGGCGGTGTCCAGTCTGGCCTGGGATAGAAGACAAACCCCAGTATGTGTGGTTGATCCAGTGGGGAGTAATCGATTTGCTGAGACATGGGCCGCGAGCCTATTTTAGCACTGATTTTGCCCGCGTCAACGAACACGCAGACCTAATGAAGCCGGAATGCTGTTCCTTTGACTGCATCGATTTTGGATTACGCGCCCTGGCTCTGGATTGAGCCATTCTGCTCAGCAGTGAGCTGATCTTCGGAGACGATGGGTATCTCTACTGTGAAGGTTGCTCCTTCGCCAGGCTTGCTCTCGACATGTAGACTGCCACCGTGCTCCTGGAGGATACTGAAGCAAATGCTGAGACCGAGCCCTGTTCCCTTCCCCGCATCTTTGGTGGTGAAGAATGGGTCAAATACTCTCTTCAGGTTCTCTTCCGAGATGCCCGGGCCGTCGTCAGTAAAAGCTACCCTGATCGTTTCGCCCAGGCTCTGTGCCTTGACAAGGAGCCTACCCCTGCCGTGGGCTTCCGTCATGGCCTGCTCGGCATTGTTGATGATGTTCACGAAGACCTGCTGCATCTGGTGGAAGTCAGCCATAGTCCTGGGGAGACTGGTATCGAATTCCTTCACTACCTCTATGTTGTTGATCCTCATCAGGTAGGCGTGGAGCTCCAGGCTTCTCTCAAGGACCTCGTTGATTGGGATGAGCGCTTTCTCAGGCTTATGCCTGCGGGCAAAAGAAAGCAGGTTACTGGTGATTTTGGTGGCGCGTTGTATCTCCTTGTAGATAGTTTCTACATCGCTCTTTACGGTTTCATCCAGGTCATCTCTCTCTGTGAGAAGCTGGGCGAACGCCTGGACTGCGGAGAGGGGGTTGTTCAACTCGTGGGCAACGCCTGCTGCCATCTGACCGACTGTTGCTAAGCGTCCTGCAAGTTGAAGCTGCTCCTCCATCCTCTCTTTCTCCTCTTGCGCCCTCTTGCGCTCAGTGATGTCTGCAATTATTCCTATCGAGCCAGTCACTTTTCCATCCGGTCCTTTGAGCACGCTCAAAGAGAGGTCGACGTCGATGATTTCTTGATTCTTCTTGATCATTCTGGTCTCCAGGTGATGCTGCATCCCCTTTTGTCTGATATTCTGTGATCTTATCGTTCGCCACTCCGCGTCTGGGTAGAGAGAGCTGACGGGTTTCATATACAGGTCGTGCTTATCCATTCCCAGAAGAACCTCGGCGAACTTGTTCCAGGAAACTATGTTCTCGTGCTCATTGGTTACAGTTATGGCGACAGATGAATTGTCAAAAATGGTTCTGTAGTTTTCTTCGGCCAACTGGAGCTGTTCCTGCGCCCTCCTGCGCGCGGTAATGTCTGCAATTATTCCTATGGAACCGGTCACTTTTCCATCCGGTCCTTTGAGCACGCTCAGGGAGAGGTCGACGTCAATGATTTCTTGATTCTTTCTGGTGATCTTGGTCTCCAGGTGATGCTGCATGCCCTTTTGTCTGACATTCTGTGATCTTATTTTTCGCCACTCCGCCTCGGGGTAGAGAGAGCTGACGGGTTTCATATAGAGGTCGTCCCTACCCATTCTCAGAAGAGCCTCGGCGAACTTGTTCCAGGAGACTATGTTCTCGTTCTCATCAGCTAGAGTTATGGCGATAGATGAATTCTCGAAAATGGTTTCGTAGTTCCCGTCGGCCAACTGGAGCTGTTCCTGCGCCCTCCTGCGCTCAGTGATGTCTGCAATAATTCCTATCGAACCGGTCACTTTTCCGTCCGGCCCTTTGAGCACGCTCAGGGAGAGGTCGACGTCGATGATTTCTTGATTCTTTCTGATGATTCTGGTCTCCAGGTGATGCTGTATGCCCTTTTGTCTGACATTCTGTGATCTTATTTTTCGCCACTCTGCCTCTGGGTAAAGAGAGCTGACGGGTTTCATACAGAGGTCGTTCTTACCCATCCCCAGGAGAACCTCGGCGAACCTGTTCCAGTAGACTATGTTCTCATTCTCATCGGTTACAGTTATAGCGACAGATGAATTGTCAAAAATGGTTCTGTAGTTCGCCTCAGCCAACTGGAACTGTTCTTGCGTTCTCTTGCGTTCAGTGATGTTCCTGGGCGTCGGGACGGGCCTATCCCGCATTGACTTGCTCATTCTCAACATGTCTCGCTCCTAGCTCTGGAGTTCAAATGCTGAAGCGCAAGACGCCAGCTACCTGCCGAACGATCGGCGTCGTTTCTAGCTGAGCATCTTGTGTAGGTCCGCTTCGCAAATCAGATCCCTTTCTTAAGATGAGATAGTAGTAAGCAATAGTACCACTCACACAGTAGCATTTCTTCACCAGGTACACAATGGTTCTTTTCTGTAGCTATCTATGGGAAAATAGTACCGCAGTTGCTGAACAAAGAGGTGGGCGCTCATCGTGGCTGGCACTGGGGGCAAAAATAGGTCCCTCGATTGCGAACAGGGATGCGTTCAATGGGGGTGGCGCAGACTTTGCAGGTTTGCCCACCCCTATGTGCTACGTAGAAAGCATATTGCTGGCTTCCCGGTTCGCCGCCGGGACGGCGATAGTCACTGATGGTGGCGCCGGCACTGCCGATGGCTTTGTTGAGCACCTGGCGTATAGCTCTGTGCAGCCTCTTCGTCTCCTCTTCAGAGAGGCTGTTGGCTGGCCTCAGAGGATGGATGCTGGCAAAGAACAGCGCCTCATCGGCGTACATGTTGCCGATGCCGGCGACGAACTTCTGGTCGCATAGCACCGCTTTTATGGGAGCTTTTCGCTTGCCTAACCTCTCCCTCAGGACCTTTGGGGTGAAGCTGGCGTCGAGGGGCTCGGGGCCGAGCTTGGTGGCTATTTCACGCTCATCCTTAACCAGTGACACAGTGCCCAGCTTACGCCGATCGCAGAAAAGCATCTCCAGGCCGCCATCTAAACCGAATACGGCTGTTACGTAACGATTGGGCTCGGTAGAGGCAACGGTCTTCTTCCTCAGCAGCAGCGAGCCGCTCATCCTGAAATGCAATGCCAGCGATTCGCCGCCGGCCAGGCGAAAGATGAGGTACTTGCCCCTTCTGGCCACCTCTTCTATCACCTGACCGGGGAGTCGCTGGCACAGCTCCTCGGCCGAGGGTCCGATCACAATTCTCGGCCAGAAGAGGGATACGCTGGTGAAACGACGGCCTTCTACCACGGGGCGAAGGTCGTTTTTGATGGTCTCGACCTCCGGCAGTTCAGGCATGTTCTCAACCCGTCAAAAGACGCAGCTCTATCTTATCGCTCCCGACTTGCGCATCTCCTCGATCTGCTGCTCGCTGTAGCCCAACCCTTGCAGGATCTCGTCGGTGTGCTGCCCGATGATGGGGGCGAAGCTCCTGAATTTCGCCGGCGTCTCCGAGAGCTTTATCGCCATACCGAGCTGCCTTACCTTGCCCTCTGCCGGGTGATCGAATTCGGGGAACATATCGCGGCTGAGCAACTGCGGGTCGTTGACCACCTCATCCAGCTCCAGGACCGGGCTGACGCATGTGTCCGCATCGCGCATGATCTGGAACCATTCGTCCCTGGTCTTGGTCAGAAACGTCTCCCTGATTGCAGAGTGTACCTCCTGGAGCTTCTTGCCCTTGGCGCGCTGGTGGGGGATGAGGTCCTCCCTGCCCAGAGCGCGGCAGAAGCGCTCCCAGAAATAGGGCTCTATCAGGCCGGTGGAGACAAACTTGCCATCTTTGGTCTTCCACACGTTTATCGTTGGCGATGGCCAACCCCTCTTGGGGATGAAGTCGTCCCTGAAGTACCTCAGCAAGCTGATGGTGAGGAAGGAGAGGACGCTGTCGGTCATGGAGATGTCTATATACTGGCCTCTTCCAGTCTTATCCCGCGCCATGAGGGCGCAGAGGATGCCGATGACGGCGTGCAGGGCGCTGCCTATGTCTCCCAGGGCGGCTCGAATGACCACCGGATCGCCTCTCTCATCTCCGGTGAGTCCCACCGCTCCGCCTATGGAGGTGTAGTTGGGGTCGTGCCCGGGGAGATCGCGGTAGGGCCCATCCTGACCGAAGCCAGTGAGGCTGCAATAGACAATCCTGGGATTGAGCTTGGAGATGGTTTTGTAGTCCACGCCCAGCTTCTTGGCGACCCCGGGACGAAAGGCTTCCATGACAACGTCGGCATCGGTTGCTAACTTGTGGAAAATCTCCCTTGCCTCTGCGGTCTTCAGATCGAGCGCGATGCTCTTCTTATTACGGGACAGGAAATCATAGGCCGCTTGTTTCTCCTGGTCTGGAAGCATTCCCATCTGGTACCTTGGGTCCTCGATCTTGATCACGTCTGCGCCCATGTCTGCCAGGACCATGGTGCAGAATGGCCCGGGCACGGTGCGGGACAGGTCCAGAACCTTTATGCCTTCCAGTGCCAGTGTCATCGAACCCCTCCAAATCAGGCTATTGCTATAATACACTGATAAGCGCTCTTGTTCTAGAGCCAGCATCGCAGAATCCTCCCTCCCCTGGCGGGAGGGAGTTAG
>CAZCXP010000122.1:0-7631 GCA_964502665.1 uncultured Dehalococcoidia bacterium
GCTCTTCCACAGAGGCGTCTTTGATTCCTCTAAGGGAGCCGAAGCGCTTGAGCAGAGCGCGCCTGCGCTTGGGTCCGATGCCGGGCACGTCCAGAGCCGAGGTCATGGCGGTCTTCCGGCGCACCCTCAGATGATAGGAGAGGGCGAAGCGGTGCGCCTCGTCGCGGATGCGCTGCAGCAGGTAAAGCGCCTGGGAGTTGCGGGGGAGGATGACGGGCTCTGCCGCCCCTGGCAGGAAGACCTCTTCGTTCTCTTTGGCCAGAGAAGCAAAGGGAACGAAATCGATCCCAAGCTCTTGTGCAACCTCCAGGGCGGAGGTCAAATGCCCCTTACCACCGTCGATCAGCACCAGGTCTGGTATCACAGCCCATGAGCTGCCGTCCTCCGCCCTTGCTCGTTTGAAGCGCCGCCTGAGCACCTCTTGCATCATGGCATAGTCATCGATGCTGGCCACGGTCTTTATCTTGAAGCGGCGATAGTTCGCAGGCTTGGGGCGGCCGTTTTCAAAGACCACCATACTGCCCACGGCGGAGGTGCCCCTGATGTCCGATATATCGTAGCATTCCACCCTTTTAGGCAATCTGGGCAGGTGAAGCTGTTCCTCAAGTTCCTTGAGCGCAGCAGCGGTTTTCCCGCTATCGGCCAGCCATTTGGCTCTCATCTGCCCCAGCACCTGAGCTGCGTTCTCAGCCACCATATCCACCAGTTTCTTCTTCTCACCCCTATGAGGCACCTTGAGTCTAACCCTACTTTCACGCAGGCTCTGTAGCCATGATGAGATGACCGGCGTATCCTGGGGCCCGGTCTGGAGCAGGATTTGGGGGGGGATGTAAGGGGCTGAGCCATAGAACTGCTGGATGAAGCTGGCCATAATCTGGCCTGGGGCCTCGTCCTGTGTTCCCTCGAGGATGAAGTGCTCCCTCCCGATGAGCTTGCCACTGCGGATGAAGAATATCTGCACGCAAGCCTCGTTCCTCTCCCTGGCGAAGGCGATTACATCCTCATCGTCCCTGGTAGTGGAGGTGACCTTCTGCCCCTCGGTGACACTCTCCACAGCCTGAAGCTGGTCGCGTAAGTAAGCAGCTTTTTCAAACTCCACCGCGGCGGCAGCTTCCTCCATCTTCCGCCGCAAGTCGCGAACCACCACCTCCTGTTTGCCTTCAAGGAAGAGGATCACCTGCTCTATGATCTCGCGATACTCCTCCTTTGTTATCTCACCGCTGCAGGCTCCGACGCAGCGACCAATATAGAAATCGAAACAAGGTCGGGGCTTCCTGCCTGTGATTACCCATCTAGGCGAGCAGTAGTGAAACAGCTTCTTCAGGAGGTCGAGGGTCCTGTGCACCGACCCAGCGCTGGCAAAAGGCCCAAAGTAGCGTCCGCCATCATCCTCAAAGCGCCTGGTCAGGAACACGCGGGGCCATTCCTCGTTTAGACTGACCTTGATATAGGGGTAGCTCTTGTCATCCTTGAGCCTGACGTTATAGCGGGGGCGGTGTTTCTTGATCAGGTTGCATTCCAGAATAATCGCTTCCTGCTCGGAATCGGTGACGATGAAATCGAGGTCGCGCGTCCTGGCTACCATCTTCTGGAGCTTGGGCGCCAGCGCACGTGGAGTGCTGAAGTAGGACCTTACGCGGTGGCGCAGGCTGGCTGCCTTGCCCACGTAGAGGACTTTCCCAATGCCATCCCTAAGCAGATAAACCCCGGGCTTTGTCGGCAGTGCCTTTAGCTGTTCCTCGAAGCGACCCTGTTCCACCGAAGATACTTCACCTACCCCTCGTGTTCGCCGTCTGAAACTCGAGTCACATTGATAACGCCAGGTACACCTTCCAGCCTGGAGAACAGCCGACCGAGTTGTCCGATAGTGGTGACATCCAGCGTCAGGAAAACGGAGAGCGTCTCGTCACTCTGGTCATCGAGCGAAGCCGCAGCTATGTTTATCTTCTCATCTGAGACGAGAGAGGTAACATCTCGCAGCAGTCCCACCCGATCCCAGGCCTCGACGCGAATAGTGACAGGGAAAGAAAGACCCGACTTCCCCCATGTTACCTTGACCAGCCTCTCCTTTTCATCTTCGCTGGCTACGTTGGGACAGTCCTTGCGGTGGATGGTCACTCCTCTGGTGCGGGTAACGAAGCCGATGATTTCGTCACCGGGCGCTGGCTGACAACAAGGGGCGATGTGGGTCAACAGGTCGCCGGCACCTAGAACCTGAACTGGCGAGGACGTTTTCGGCTTGGGTGGAGCCGCTGCTGAGGATGTCTGGGGGCGCTCTTCAGGGGCGGCTATCTTCAAGGCGATTAGGTGAGTGCTGATGTCGCCACAGCCAATAGCAGCCAGGAAATCATCCACCCCTTCGTAATTGAAGAGTCCGGCAATCCTCTCCCGGTTGGCAAAGCCTAACCCCAGGCGTCGGAGTTCCTTTTCCAGAATTATCCTGCCTCTCTCGATATTCTCTGCCCTCTCCTGACGGCGAAACCACTGCCTGATCTTCTCGCGAGCATGCTGGGTCTTGACGTAGCCCAGGTTGGGATTAAGCCAATCGAGGCTGGGACCGCGATCCGACTTGGTGGCCTTGATCTCAACGGTGTCCCCATTGTTAAGCTGGTAGTCCAGTGACACCATTCTGCCGTTTACCTTGGCTCCGATGCAACGATGCCCCACATCGGTATGAATACAATAGGCAAAATCGAGGGGGGTTGCGCCCCTGGGTAGCTCCTTCACCTCGCCCCTGGGGGTATAAACGAAAACCTGATCCTGAAAGATGTCGGTCTTAATGGACTCGATGAACGCCGACCCGCTCAGTTCACGCTGCCACTCCATAAGCTGCCTGAGCCAGGTTATCTTCTCTTCGAACTCAATATCCTTCTTTGCCCCTTCCTTATACCTCCAGTGAGCGGCTATTCCGTATTCGGCTATGCGGTGCATACGATGGGTGCGGATCTGAACCTCCAGCGGTCTGCCATCGAGGCACATCACGGTGCTGTGTAGCCCTTGATACCTATTCTCCTTAGGATTGGCAATGAAATCATCGAATTGCCCAGGAATCGGATGCCACAGGCTGTGGACAACTCCGAGAGCGCTATAGCAGTCATGGCTACTGTCTACAAATACGCGCAGCGCCAGCAGATCGTGGATATCGCTGAACTCCTTTCCCTGAGCAGCATATCTGTCCATCTTGGTGTATACACTATAGATGCTCTTTGGTCTCCCGGTGACCTCTGCCTTGACACCTGCTTTCTCAAGCTCCTCCCTGAGGATTCGGCTCACACGGGCTATGTAGCGCTCCCGGGTTACTCTGCGAGCGGCGATCAGTTTAGCGATCTGGCGATAGGTATCCGGCTGCAGATAGCGGAAGGACAGGTCTTCTAGCTGCCACTTTATCTGCCAGATTCCCAGGCGGTGGGCGAGGGGGGCATAGATCTCCATCGTCTCCTTCGCTATCTTCTGCTGCTTCTCTGGGGCAAGTGCCTTGAGGGTGCGCATATTGTGCAACCTGTCAGCCAGCTTGATGATCACCACTCGGATGTCCTCGGCTGTGACCACGAACATCTTGCGCAGGCTCTCCACCTGGGCTTCGCTTTCAACAACCTTATCAAGCTCTCCCTCTTGAAGTTGTGATGAGATCTTGTCCAGTCTGGTCATACCCTCGACCAGCTTTTTCACCTCAGGCCCGAATCGATCCTCAATGTCAGCGAAAGGAACACCGCAGTCCTCAGTAACATCGTGGAGTAAGGCGGCGGCAATGGAGATCTCATCGAGGTAGAGTTCAGCAACGATCATTGCTGTCTCCACCGGATGAGTTATATATGGTTCCCCCGACTGGCGACGCTGATTGCCATGCGCCTCCAGTGCGAAATGATAGGCATCCTCCACAGAAGCCAGCCTGTCCTTAGGAAGATACTCTCCCACCTTGTCAAGAAGGGGCTTTATATCCATAAGCGCACCCTGGTGAGCATATCTACTCTAGAGTATATTCCAAGGGTACCTCAGATGCAATCTCCTTTACAAACAATTCACGATGCTGTATTCTGCTAAACGACACAGAACCGTCGCATTAGCAGAGGAGGTCTTTTCTTGTATCAGGCACCACGAGGCACCTCGGATATCCTACCCCCAGAGCAGGGATATTGGAGCTACATCAAGCAGAAGGCGGTTGCTATCTCCGAACTATATGGATATCAACGCATAGACACCCCCACTTTCGAGGACGCTCGCCTTTTCGTGCGCAGCATCGGCGAGGAGACCGACATTGTAGAGAAGGAGATGTACACGCTTGAGGACCGGAGTGGGGATAAGTTAACCCTGCGCCCCGAGGGGACTGCGTCGGTCTGCCGTGCCTACGTGGAGCACGGGATGCACACCCTTCCCCAGCCCGTGAGGCTCTACTATATGGCAGCTATCTTCAGGTACGAGCGCCCCCAGGCAGGAAGATACCGACAGCATTACCAGTTCGGCGTCGAGGCCGTGGGAGACAGCGACCCCGCCCTTGACGCTGAGGTCATCGACATAGCCTGGCAATTTTATGTAAACCTGGGGCTGCAACGTCTTAATCTTTACTTGAACAGCATCGGCTGCAATACCTGCCGACCAGGGTATCTTGATAGCTTGAGAGCCTATTATTCCCAACGTAGAGAATCCCTATGTCCCGACTGCAAGCGTCGCCTGATGGTAAACCCGTTGCGCCTTATGGATTGCAAGAAGCCTTCCTGCATCCCCCTCACTGAGCAGGCACCGAGGAGCACCGATTACCTATGCGCTGAATGCGCGGAGCACTTCGGTCAGCTACAGAGCTACCTCAATCTACTGAATATACCCTTCATCATTGATCACCGTCTGGTACGGGGGTTGGACTACTACACCAAGACTGTATTCGAGATCGCCCCGGAGGGCGAAATAGCGGCTCAGGCGACCATCGGGGCAGGCGGGAGGTATGATGACCTCATCGAGCAGCTCGGCGGTAGGCCTACCCCTGCAATCGGCTTCGCCACCGGGGTTGAACGACTTGTGCTGAACCTGAAGAAGCAAAAGGTTGCTGTGCCGGTACCTCCAGCGCCCGCTGTGTTCATCGCCTACCTGGGACAGGAGGCCAAGGGTGAGGCAATGAAGCTCGCTTCCCTGCTGAGGAAGTCTGGGCTAAGTGTAACCTTGACCTTCGGCGACAGGAGCCTCAAGGCGCAGCTCAAGCAGGCTAACTCCACGGGCGCACGCCACGCTGTGATCATCGGCGAGGATGAGGTCAAGAGCGGGGCAGTGCTGCTCAGGCACATGGATAAAGGCGAGCAAGAAACGGTTTCCCTAGATAAAGTAGCTGAAGTATTGAGCCACGTCACAGTTTAGAGCACCTTACGAACGGCTGGGTAGGCTGCCCGACATCGGGCAGCCTACCCACAGTCGGATGCCCTCACAATCTTCATCATTCCTTAGTGGGCACTCGCCCATGAGGGTTCACGTTGAAAGGCAGCTTGGCTGTGCTATAATAGTATTAGCTTGCAACTCTCCCCCATCGGGGGAGTTTCTATCAGGTGAACCATGCTTGACAGGCTAGAATCAATCGATAGACGTTATACGGAACTGAACGAGCTTATGTCACAGCCTGAAGTGGCTTCCGACTTCGATAAGCTGCAGAACCTGGCGCGTGAGCAGGCATCAATCGAGGAATTAGTCACTAAGTATAGAGGGTATAAGGCTACCCTGAAAAACCTGGAGGAAACACAGGCGATGCTCGCCCAAGGCCTGGATGAGGAGATGGCCGAATTGGCCAAGGGTGAGGTGGAAAGCCTTGAGGAACAGCGTGACCGCTTGCTTCAGCAGATCAAGGGCGCTCTTCTTCCCCATGACCCTGCTGACGTCAAGGATGTCATCGTGGAGATTCGTGCTGGTGCCGGGGGTGAGGAAGCGGGGCTCTTTGCCGCTGATCTCTTTAGAATGTATGCCCGCTATGCCTCAGCCAAAGGTTGGCCGGCTGAGATCATTAGTAGCAATGAAACCGGTATCGGCGGTTTCAAGGAGATCATTTTCGAGGTCAAAGGGAAGGGCGTATACAGCAGATTGAAGTATGAGAGTGGAGTCCACCGTGTGCAGCGCGTGCCAGTCACTGAATCCTCGGGCCGCATTCATACCTCAACGGCAACTGTGGCTGTTCTGCCTGAGGCGGAGGAGGTTGAGCTGGGCATTGATCCCAATGACTTGAGAGTGGATACATTTCGTGCCAGTGGCGCTGGTGGCCAGCATGTCAACAAAGTATCCTCTGCCGTGCGCATTACCCATCTGCCAACGGGTATGGTTGTTACATGTCAGGACGAGCGCTCACAAATGAAGAACAGGGTCAGGGCAATGGCCGTGCTTCGCGCCCGGCTATTAGACAGGGAGCGCCAGCGTCAGTTTCAAGAGGTAACCGATGCTCGCCGTTCTCAGGTAGGGACCGGGGATCGCTCGGAAAAGATTCGCACTTATAATTTCCCCCAGGGGAGAGTCTCCGATCATCGCATTAGCCTAACCCTCCATAACCTGGAGGGTGTGCTGGAAGGCAACCTCGACGAGATTATCGATGCCGTAGCCACCGCTGATCAGGCGAAGCAAATGGAGGCGAAATTGGGGTAACCCTGGGCCAGGCCCTTGACCAAGCGGCACGAAACCTCGCTGCCCACAGCATAGACGATGCCCGCCTTGAAGCCGAACTTCTTCTTGGGCATCTCTTAAGAGTGGATCGAGTTGGGCTCTATATCAGCCTTGAACAAGGGTTGACGCCAGAGCAAACCTCCGCCTTCTCAGCTCTTATCCAACGGCGTCTGAGCCACGAACCCACTGCCTATATCACCGGGCACAAAGAGTTCTATGGGCTCGATTTTCAGGTTGCCCGCCCTGTCCTCATACCTCGACCTGAAACCGAACTCCTGGTGGAGAAGGCGGTTGAGCTGGCAACCACCCTCCTTACTGACTCCTGCCTGATTGCCGATGTTGGCACTGGCTGCGGGGCTATCGCTATTGCTCTGGCAACAAACCTGCCCCACGCTACAATCTATGCCACCGATATCTCCAGTGCCGCCGTGGAGATAGCTAGAAGCAACTGCCATCGTCACGGCGTGAGCGATAGAATCATTTTGCTTCAAGGTGAGTTGCTTGATCCTCTGCCCGAACCCGTGCATCTCATTATTGCCAATTTGCCCTATGTGAGAACCTCGGAGCTGGTCGAACTGAGTCCCGAAATATCAAGATTTGAGCCACGGCTGGCTTTGAGCGGTGGCACCGATGGCCTCGAAGTGATTGAAGGACTTGTCTCACAGGCGGAGGGAAATCTGCTGCCCGGTGGGGGGATTCTGCTGGAGATAGCGCATGATCAAGGACAAGCAGTATGTGAGCTGGCAAGTAGACGCCTCCCCAGGAGCAAAATCAGCATAACCACTGACCTCAGTGGCTTGGACCGGGTAGTGAGCATTTTCCCGACCTAGATTCGTAGGGTGGGTGCAGCAAAGCGGAACCCACCAACTTATCATTCCAGAGGGTGGGTTGCGTTTCATGCACAACTACTTAATGTGTTTTATAGAACCTCTGATTAACCGCTATTAGTCATTGAATCCCCCTATTTCCCCCTTTTGAAAAGGGGGATTAAAGGGGGATTTTAAAGC
>CAZCXP010000123.1:0-7517 GCA_964502665.1 uncultured Dehalococcoidia bacterium
AACGCACCAACAACTTGAACGAACGAAGTGATAAAACGTTTCCAACGACTAGAACATCCCAGGAGGCTACCATGGCAAAAGGTAGAGTGGCCCAGGTAATCGGGACTGTGGTCGATATCGAGTTCCCCCCGGATGAGCTGCCAGCGCTCAATAACGCTATCGAGATCATCACAGATGGTGGCAAGCTTGTCCTGGAAACACAGCATCATATCGGGAACAACTGGGCACGCTGCCTTGCCCTTTCGCCCACCGATGGGCTCGAACGGGGCGCCGAGGCCATCGATACCGGGGCGCCCATATCGGTGCCCGTGGGGCGGGAGACCCTGGGGCGCTTATTCAATATCCAGGGAGAGCCGTTGGATAACCTCGGCCCTGTTGACACCAAGGAGCATTGGCCCATCCACCGCCTACCTCCCCCGTTTACCGAGCAAGAGACCAAGACCGAACTGCTGGAGACCGGCATAAAGGTGATGGATCTGGTCACTCCTTTTACCAAGGGAGGCAAGATAGGAGCCTACGGTGGCGCTGGCGTAGGCAAGACTGTAATCATCATGGAGCTCATACGCAACATAGCCACCGAGCACGGCGGCTTCTCGGTATTCGCCGGCATCGGCGAAAGGTCACGAGAAGGCAACGACCTCTGGAACGAGATGAAGGAATCCGGGGTCATCGACAAGACAGTGCTGGTCTTCGGACAGATGAACGAGCCGCCAGGGGTACGGCTGCGCATCGGGCTCACAGGGTTGACTATGGCAGAGTATTTCCGCGACGTCGAGGGACAGGACGTTCTCATCTTCATCGACAACATATATCGCTATATCCTGGCTGGTATGGAAGTCTCAGCGCTCCTGGGCAGGATGCCCTCCGCGGTCGGCTACCAGCCCACTCTAGGCACAGAGATGGGCGAACTGGAGGAGAGGATCACTTCGACCAAGAAGGGCTCCATAACCTCCTTCCAGGCAATCTACGTCCCCGCTGACGACTACACCGACCCCGGCATCGTTACCACCTTCGGACACCTGGACGCCGTTGTCGCCCTCGAGCGCTCACTAATGGAGCAGGGGCTCTACCCCGCTGTCGATCCCCTAACGTCGACCTCGCGTATCCTTGACCCACTCATAGTTGGTGAGGAGCACTATCAGGTAGCACGAGGCATACAAAGGGTATTACAGCGCTACAAAGACCTCCAGGATATCATCGCCATATTGGGCATTGAGGAGCTCAGCGACGAGGACAAGCTCACGGCAGCCCGCGCCCGCAAGATACAGCGCTTCCTCTCCCAGCCCATGTTCGTCGCTGAGGCCTTTACCAGCATCCCGGGCAAGTATGTGCCGATAAAGGAAACGGTGCGCGGGTTCAAGGAGATCCTGGAGGGCAAGCACGACGGTCTACCGGAGCAAGCATTCTACATGGTGGGCAACATAGACGAAGCCGTGGAGAAGGCAAAGAGTCTCTAAGACAACTATGCAGGCAAGCGGCTCGCCTGCCTGTAGAGGGAAATAATGCCAAAAATAGGTTTTGAAATCGTAACTGCTGAGCGAGTGGTTTACTCAGACGAGGTCGATGTCGTGGTAGCACCGGGAGTCGAAGGCCAGCTTGCCATACTCCCCAACCACGCCCCCCTGATGACTATGCTGCAGCCCGGCGAGCTCATGGTGAGAAAAGCTGGTGAAGAGGAATCGATCTTCGTCAGCGGCGGATTTCTAGAGGTGCAGGGAAATAAGGTGACTGTGCTGGCCGACACCGCCGAGAGAGCTGAGGAGATCGATACCGCACGCGCCGAGGAAGCGAGACGCCGCGCTGAGCAGAGAGTGACCATGCCCGCTTCAGAGGCAGACCACGCTCGAGCTCAAGCAGCGATGCTCCGCTCGTTGATGCGGCTCAAGGTAGCACAGAAGGGTAGAAAGAGAAGACCCAGAGGCTAGCTCTCGTTATATACACGACGACATAAGTACTTGCGCTATATCTAATAGGGAAATTCTAATTGCTAATTCCCAAGCACCAAACAAATTCAAATATCAAAATGCAAAAGGGAAAGTAGCGTCGTGACTCCTGTCACGACGAAGAACTTGAACAGTGCCCGTCATTTGAGAAACGCCAGCCCAAAGAGAATAGAATCTACTTAGGCTCATACCCCGCCTTCCTCTGCGTCACTCCCCTCCGCCAGCGGAATATCGCATATCCTCCCAAGCCAACAGCCATCCAGCCAAAACCTACCCACCGGCTGTACTCCTGGACAACGATTATCACCAGCCAGATTGTAATCGTAGCAACGAGCCCGATTATTGCAGTTATCGGCAGCTCATGTCCTCTTATTCTGACATTGCCTCGAAGTTTAAATGGGCGTGCCAGCTCGGGCTTCCTGATCCTCAGGGCCAGAACAGAGGCATGCGCAAAAGCAAACGCAAGAAGAGAACCAAACACATATAGACCGCCCATATTCCCAAATATCTCAGTTATATCGCCACGGAATAGGCCTGGGATCAGGATGAGAATGGCTACTGCGCTGAAGACGATGATGGACATGTATGGCGTTCGGAAGCGGGGATGGATCCGATGAAACACCGATGGCAGCTGTTGATATGAACCCATGGAGAAGGCCAGCCGGGAGATGCCCATGATTCCAGCGTTGGTGGCAATGAGCAAGATGGTAGCCGCCAGTATCGCCACCAGCGGCATGAATATTGCCTTCAACCATTCAAACGGGAAGGCATTGGCAACGCCCGCCACCGGGTCCCGAGCCCACTCAGTAGCCAAGTCCCCCGGCGCTATTGCAGAGAGGGCCACCACAGAGATACCGGAGAACATAATCAGCACGCTGAACATCATCATGAACATTGCCCTCGGCACACGGATTTGAGGAAGGCGCGTTTCCTCTGACATCTGGGAGACGGTCTCCACGCCAGTGTATGCCAGTGCAGCTAGAGCAATGCCGAAGAGAAGGTCAGTTGCAGACGGCCAGTTGCCGCTGCCAAACATATTTTCGGCCAGCTTCCCAACGCTGAATGCGACAACGCCAGGATTAAGGAGCAATACCAAGCCTATAATTACCAGCAATAACTGGACCGCCACATCAAGCACTGCCGCCCCTATATTCACAAATGCCGTCTCCCTAACCCCGATGATATTGATCACCATTAGAAACAGGACAATCCCAATCGAGAGAAGGGTGCCGATCCAAGGGTCGGTTTTCAAAGGCTCCCAGAAGTGGCCCAAATACGGCGAAATGATGAACGCCGAGATTGAGATGGTCACGATATAGCTCAACAGGAGCGCCCATCCAGCGGCGAAGCCCACGTGCTCGTTGAACCCGTGACGGGCGAAGCTCGCCGACCCCCCGGCCTCGGGGAACATCGTTGCCCCCTCAGAATAGGTGAGAGCGGTAAACACAAAAAGGAGACCGGCTGCGAAAAGGGCTATCGGGGTAGCTCCCATTGCCACCAGAGCAACAACGCCCAGGGCATAGTAGATAGAGGACCCGACATTGCCATAGCCTGCACTGTAGAGCGAGGCAACGCCTAACACTCGACGAAAGCGACGCGCCTCCACAGGGCGGCGAAGACTTATATCCCCTGGTTTCCTGTGCCTGATTTCCTGCAGTTGGTTTTGCTGCGAGGTCTTTCTAGATCTCAATCGATCTCGCCTTTACCCGACATTTCTCAGCGGTGACAATAGACTCAATCTGGGAGACGGCAAGCTCCACCTGGCCCTCGTGATTGACTACTACATAGTCAAACAAAGGTAAGCTGCCCATCTCTTCCTGAGCGGCCTTCATCCTTAACTCCAGGTCTACACCAGACTCGGTCTTACGTTGTTTCAGTCGCTTTTCCAAATCGTTCATCGAGGGCGGGGCCACAAATATGAAAACAGCTTCCGGGAGGATGTTCTTGATCGTAGCCGCCCCTTGAACATCCACCTTCACTACCACATCCAGTCCTTCAGCCAGAGACTCCTGCACCTGGCGCTTTGGCACCCCGTAGAGATTGCCATAGACATTGGCCCATTCCAGAAGCTCCCTCTTCTCTATCATCCGGTCAAACTCAGATTTGGAGACAAAGTGATAGTCCACCCCATCGGTCTCCCCCTGGCGCTGAGGTCGAGTGGTTGCCGTCACCGCGAAATTCAAAGGATATCTCATCCTTCTCATTGCATCGAGGACAGCATCCTTGCCCACTCCAGAAGGACCCGAGATAACAATGAACAAGGGGGTTGCCCCTGACCCTGGCTTGTTCCTTTTCACTCCTACCTCACGCTTGTTTAACTTCAATCCCTCGGCTTGCAGCCAGCCTGCCAGCAATGGTCTCGGGCCCGATAGCAGCAAGCACAATATGTCCGCTATCCATGACCAAAACCGCTTTGGTCTTCCTGCCGCTGGTCATATCCACCAGAAGCCCTTTGCTTTTTCCCGCTTGCATCATACGCTTGATGGGTGCTGATCCCGGTGAAACAATAGCAACAACCTTATTTATCGCCACGATGTTACCGAACCCTACATGAACCAGTTCCGTGCTCACCGTCCTCTCCTTCACAAGCTATTCAAAAAACGACAGCGTTGCCACTCCTGTGGCTACGTATCCTCCGTCGTGACAGGAGTCACGACGCTACCTGGCTACTGGCCTGAACTCAGATTCTCCAAGTCCTG
Organism: uncultured Dehalococcoidia bacterium; assembly: GCA_964502665.1. Lineage (GTDB taxonomy): Bacteria > Chloroflexota > Dehalococcoidia > SZUA-161 > SZUA-161 > SOKG01. Next base: position 4,643 of record CAZCXP010000123.1, read on the forward strand.
CCAGAATGCGGGATATGATATATCCGCCACTTCAGCATTGTCAATCTCTGTTTCCCCCTCGGCAATAAGCGCAGCTATGCCAAGCATCATAGCCAAGCGATGGTCTCGGTGACTGTCGCAACTGGAGCCGCGCAGCTTCTTACCTCCATGAATAACCATACCATCGGGCAGCTCCTCCGCTTCAGCACCCATCTTCAAGAGCTCCTCTACTGTGGCACTGATCCTGTCGGTCTCCTTTACTCGAAGCTCTTGGGCATCTCTTATTACCGTTGTCCCCTGAGCTACACAGCCAGCCAAGGCGATTAGCGGAATTTCATCGATCAGCCGGGGGATGAGGCCTCCCCCGATCTCTACGCCGGTGAGGGCGCTTGAATGCACTTCCACATCAGCGACAGGCTCGCCATTGGATAGGCGCTCATTGCGCACTATCAGGTCAGCCCCCATCGAGCGCAGCACATCGAGGATACCGCTCCTAGTAGGATTGATGCCCGTGTTCAGCAGTCGGATGCCAGCCTGCGGATGGACGGCACCGGCAACGAGCCAGAAAGCAGCAGCGCTGATGTCGCCGGGGATGGTCAGGTCCACAGCGCCCAGGCTGCTGGGAGAGATGGTGATGGTGTCAGCGGCTACCTCTATCTCAGCTCCCATTGTCCTGAGCAATCTCTCGGTATGGTCCCGAGAGGGCACCGGCTCCTTTATTATGGTATCTCCCTTGGCGAAGAGAGCAGCCAGTAGAAGCGCGGATTTTAGCTGGGCGCTGGCAACTGGGAGTTGATAGCGAATCCCGTGGAGTTGTCCTCCCTTGATCACCAACGGCGCCCGAGAATCGCCGCTCCGCCCCCAAATATGAGCCCCCATGAGCCTCAGTGGCTGAATCACGCGGCTCATGGGACGAGAGCGTAGCGACTGGTCCCCGGTGATAACCGAGAAGAACGGTTGAGCTGCGAGCAGACCAGTGAGGATGCGCATGGTAGTGGCACTGTTCTCAGCATCGAGCACATCCTCAGCCTCTTTCAATCCCTCCTTACCCACCCCCCGAACAAAGAACTCCCCAACCTCGCCAGACTCTATTTCCACGCCCAAAGCACGCAGACAGGCCACTGTGGCTAGACAGTCACCAGCCTGCGGAAAGTTGCTCACCCTGGCATCGCCCTGGGCTATGCTGTTCAGGATCATAGCACGATGGGAAATCGACTTATCACCAGGAGGATAAACCTCGCCTTCTAAGGCGCGAGCGCCTCTCACCCTTTGCTTCACCGACTCTCCTCCTGCAGCCACCTTTGCCTTGCTTCCTGAGCACGTGCAAGCGCATCTCTGAGCCCCTCCCCACCCCCCTCTATCAGCCGACGATACTCCTTCAATTCATCCAGGTAGCAGTCTATCCAGCGGATGATCTCTTCCCGATTGCTAAGACATATATCTCGGTTCACCTCAGGGTTCCCAGAGGCCAGCCGCGACAGGTCTCGATAGCCTCCCGCTGCAAGCTTGGCCATCTCGGGCCAAGAGGAGCTTACCGTGGTACTCGAAACAAATGCCGCGGAGAGCAACATTGGCAGATGACTGACTCCACCCACCAGCTTATCGTGTTCGTCAGGATCAATGTAAAACGGCCTGGCTCCAATCGACTTCACCAGCGTTTCAAGTGTTTGCACCGCTCGGGGGGCTGCATTTGGGGCAGGAGAGAGGCAGTAAACGCAGCCCTGAAAAAGGTCAGGATCAGACTCATTTATGCCCGAGGTCTCTTTGCCTGCCATGGGATGACCGCCGATGAAGCTAGTATCGCGCGGCAGGTATTCTTCCGCCCACCGCATAACCTTTGCTTTGGTGCTGCCGGTATCGGTGACCACGCACTCAGAAGACACATGACCAGATATCCGTTCGAGTACTGCTCTGATAGTCATCACAGGAGTGGCTATGATGACCAAATCCGCCCCTTCGACTGCGGATGCCATGTCCCCGGCAGCCCGGTCAATAACTCCCCTTTCCTTTGCTCTGGTCACTGTCTCCGAGCGCCGGCTGAACCCCACTATCTCCGCCTCCGAGGCTACTGACCTCTTCAAGGCCAACGCCAACGACCCTCCAATTAGACCAAGTCCTATTACCGCTATTCTTTCCAACAGGCACCTCAGAAATTGAATCCCTGCCCCGCAAAAAGGCGAGCAAACAGGTCTGCCGGGCCTATCAAGACATCCCACAGAAACCCGGTGAAGTAGCCAAGAAAGAGGAACGCCAGCAAGAGCATGGGGCCGTACTGCTCCATTCGTTCCAAGGCATAGGCCTGCCGCGAGGGCAGAACGCCAACGGCAACCTTGAACCCATCCAATGGGGCAATCGGGATAAGATTGAATATCGCCAGGATCAGGTTGAATAGGATGACGTAACCTACCAGCATAGGAGCAACCATGCCCAATTCAAAGTCATCGACATATAGACGGCCAGGCGATTGCCAGGCCACCACCCCTGCTCTTATTAGCGCGCCGAATAGAGCGGCCACGACAACGTTAGACAGGGCTCCAGCCGAAGCAACCAGCGCCATTCCTCTCCTCGGATCTCGACCCAGAAACTGATAGTTGACTGGGACGGGCTTGCCCCAACCAAATCCGACCAGAAAGATCATCACTGTGCCCAAAGGGTCGAGATGCCTGATAGGGTTTAACGAGAGCCTCCCCAGCCTCTTCGCTGTGGGGTCGCCCAGCCAGTTCGCCACCAGCGCATGACCAAATTCATGGACGGTTATCGCAATCAGCAAAGCTACAGTGACAATGCCCACTAGCGAAAAGAACACCGCAGGGTGCTCTATCAGCAATGATAGATTGCGAAGGAGCATAGAAATTACTCTGGTCAGGTATTATAGCACAGTTTTTCCACCCTGAAA
>CAZCXP010000124.1:0-7397 GCA_964502665.1 uncultured Dehalococcoidia bacterium
CGTCGTGACTCCTGTCACGACGAACAATTCGTTGCCACAGGAGTGGCAACGCTACTCTAAATCGGCTGGCTTACCATTGACAGTAGCGTCGTGACTCCTGTCACGACGAACAATTCGTTGCCACGGGAGTGGCAACGCTACGCTTAATGTGTTTTATATAAATCGGCCCCGATAGTAGTCAGAGAGGCGATGAGCAATACCGAAGCGGAAAAAGATATGTTGATTATCCTGGGCACTGCCGGCGCCAGGGTAATGGTAGCCCATCAAATCCTCGCCTCGGGCGGCCTTTGGCTTGACCTCAGTGGCACACAAATACTCTTTGATCCTGGACCGGGATGCCTGGTGCAGGCAACAAAGAGAAAACTTAATCCCACCAAGCTACAAGCCATTATCCTCTCGCACCGCCACCTGGACCATTCGGCAGATATAAATGTTATGATCGAAGCCATGACAGACGGGGGTTTGCACAGAAGAGGCACAGTTTTCCTGCCTAGCGATGCCCTTGATGATGACCCTGTCGTATTGAGATATCTTCAAGGATATCCCGAGCGCATCGAGATTCTAAGAGAGGGTGGGCGGTACAGAGTCGGCGACATCTCTTTCACCACTCCGCTTCGTCATCAACATGCCGTGGAGACATACGGAGTGGTGTTTGAGACCCCCAAGCATTCCATCTCCTGCATTGTAGATAGCAGGTACTTTGATAGCTTGTGCGCTGCCTACAAAGCTGATCTCCTGATTATCAACGTGGTGAGACTGGAGCCTGGCGGCCCCTATGATCATCTCTCAGCGCTCGATGCAGGAAGGATTATCAGGGAACTTCGTCCCAAGGCAGCGATTATTACTCACTTTGGAATGACCATGTGGCGTGCTAAACCCTGGGAAGTGGCGAAAAACCTATCTCAAGAAACTGGAGTTAATGTCATCGCTGCCCGGGATGGGATGAGGTTCGACCTGGCACAGCTCGGCCAGTATTGACCGCAGCTTTAGTTCTTGGCATAGCCCGTTGACAGAAGTGATCTGGTTGAAGTATGCAAATGATAGATTGGGGAGTGTTAGCAAGCCTCTAGACTTCGATCCCCATTTTTTCGGCGATGGCGCGGCTCAACCTCAGGAAATTCTCCCTAAAAGGAGCTGAGGTGATCCCATCCGCCGTCATGAGCACAGCATCCTCTCTATTATCTGTGTAATAGGCGCGTCGGATTCCTACTTCGACGAAACCATATTTTCTGTAGAGAGCCTGAGCTGCTTTGTTGGTAGAGCGTACCTCAAGCGTAATGAACCGCGCATCGCGCTCTACACCAAGCTTGATGACCGAGATAAGCAGAAGCTCACCAATACCCCGCTGTCGACAGTCCTCACGCACTGCTATGTTGGCAAGGTGAGCCTCATCGGCCATGAACCAGATACCAGCAAATCCCAGGATGCGTTCCCTGGGAGCCATTTGGGCCGGGGCCGCTCTGAACAGGCGCCCAAGCCTGGCTCTCAGTGTCTCAAGCTTTGATTCGGAAGATCGGACATCGCAATCCTGATCCCCAGCCTCAGCGGCTAGCCGTTCGCCCTCACATAACTCTTCACAGGCTACGAGCCAACGGGTCAAGCTGCTAGCCATTAGCTCCCGCCTGAAATTGGTGGCAGGCCAGGGCGGGGGGAAGGCTTCCCCTTCGATGTCGGAGACCTGGGGAACATCCTCTACTTCCATTGGCCTGACGGACAGAGTCATCGCACCTACCAAATCCGCGACTTATAGTCTGCTTAGGCTAGGCTTTACCAAACATTCTACCATATCGGAGCGGAGCTGCCGAGGTCAGGGTGCATTCCCATGGATGGTAACCTTGACTACACTCATAATCAGAGGGAATTCGTTGCCACTCTCATGGCAACGAATTCCCCGTCGTGACAGGAGTTACGACGCTGCAGCCATACTTAGCGCAGGAATGATGACATTGATACTATAATGTTGAAGCCAACCTGGATTGGTAACCGATAAGCACAAACCTTGACAAAGAAGCCGCTTACTGGCATACTGAAACTAGGTGAATTGCCCCCTCAACTGCTGGTTGACAAGGTTAAGAGACACTGTGAAATCCCTGCGAGCACTACGCTTCGCCCGCGGTTACAGGGCAAATGTTATCCAGAAACACTCCCCTCCGTCCCCTTCCACTGATACCCTCGTCGCCGATTTAGAAGCTTCAATGTGTAGGAGGCTGTTGAGGGAGGCCAAGCAACGCTGTCTGGCCTGCCAGGCGGTCAGCTTCGCGGTACGCCGAGAACGGCTCGTAGGATAGAATCAATGAAAAGTCAGGCAAAGAAAGGAGACGCCTGATGGCAACAGTATTCGATCGTCTCAAGGAATTGAGAGAGCGGGAAGAGAAGGAGAGGGCATCAGGTGGCCCCAAGCAGATTGACAAGCAGCATCAGGCTGGCAAGCTAACGGCAAGGGAGAGATTCGACCTCCTGTTCGACCCCGGAAGCTTCTGCGAGCTCGATATGTTTGTTCGCCATCGCTGCACCTACTTCGACATGCCCAAGACCTTCATCGCCGCCGAAGGGGTAGTCACCGGCTACGGCACAGTAAACGGTCGCCCCGTATGCGCCTACTCGCAGGATTTCACCTCCAGAGGGGGAACTCTGGGGGAGATGCACGCGAAGAAGATATGCAAGGTCATGGACGTGGCCATGCGCATGGGGGTTCCGGTTGTCGGCCTCAACGATTCGGGTGGCGCTCGCATTCAGGAAGGAGTTGACGCTCTCTCCGGATACGGGAGCATATTCTTTCGCAACTCTTGTGCCTCGGGGGTTATCCCTCAGATATCAGCGATAATGGGCCCTACCGCCGGAGGAGCGGTGTATTCCCCTGCCATGACCGACTGGCTTTTCATGGTCGAGAAAACCAGCTACATGTTTATCACAGGCCCGGATGTCATCAAGACTGTCAGTGGGGAGGAGATCGATTTCGAGAGCCTGGGGGGTGCTGCGGTACACAACATCAAGAGTGGGGTGGCCCACTTCGCCTGTGAGAGCGATACCCACGCCATCGAGATGATTAAGGAGCTGCTGACCTATTTGCCTTCCAACAACATGGAAGACCCTCCCATTCTCGATAGCGGAGATGATCCCAACCGCACCGCACCCAACCTCGATAGCATAGTGCCCGATAGCGCCCGCCAAAGCTACGATATGAAGGACGTCATCCTATCCATAGTGGATAATGGGACAGTCCTGGAGCCGCATTCCCTCTATGCTGAGAATATGATCGTCTGTTTCGCTCGCTTCAATGGGAGAACAGTGGGCATCATTGCCAACCAGCCCCTGTTCATCGCCGGCAGTCTGGATGTCAACGCCTCTGACAAAGCAACTCGCTTCATCAGGTTCTGCGATGCTTTCAATATCCCTTTGCTCACGCTTGTCGATGTCCCCGGATATCTCCCCGGCACCGACCAGGAGTGGTCTGGGATAATAAGGCACGGTGCCAAGCTCTTGTGGTGCTATTCTGAAGCCACGGTCCCCAAGATCACCTTGATCGTACGCAAGGCTTATGGCGGTGCCTACCTGGCGATGTGTGCCAAGGAACTCGGCGCCGATATGGTCTTCGCCTGGCCCACCGCTGAGATCGCGGTCATGGGGGCTGAAGGAGCTGCTAACATCATTCATCGCCGCGAGATCTCGGAAGCCGCCGACCACGAGGCCAAGTTGCAGGAGAAGATCGGAGAATACCGTGATCTGTTCTACAACCCGTATATTGCAGCTTCTCGAGGGTTGGTTGACGAAGTTATTATGCCAGGTGAGACCCGTCCCAAGATAATCGCTGCCCTCGAATTCCTGTCCAGCAAGCGCGAAACCAGGCCACCCAAGAAACATGGAAATATCCCTGTGTGAAGCTATGAGTATGACACTGAGTCCTGAGAGAGATAGAAGAAAGGTTGTGGCGGCCATTATGGCTGGCATATCTGCCTGCATCGAGGAGGAAGAGAGAACACGTGAGGCAATTATGCCCAGGCAAAGGCCGGCTTTGGTAGCCAACCTTTGGCCCGTTTTGGGACGAGAAGAGATCATGAGAATGCGAACTCTGTGGCAACGAAGACTAGTCTGAAAAGGAGGCAGAAGTCATGGTTGGAATCGGAGAAGGTCCCATCCTGGCAAAAGATTTGACCACCGAACAAACAAAAACAAGGCCAAAAGCAAAAAAACCGGTTAAGATTTGCGATACCACGTTTCGCGATGGACACCAATCCTCAATCGCTACCAGAATGCGGACTGAGGATATGGAGCCCATCGCTCCGGAAATGAATAAGTGTGGCTTCTACTCAATGGAGGTCTGGGGGGGAGCCACATTCGATGTCCCCCACCGCTTCCTGGGTGAAGACCCCTGGGAGAGGCCCCGCGTGCTGAAAAAGCTCATGCCCGATACCCCGCTCCAGATGCTGTTGCGGGGACAGAACCTGGTCGCCTATCGAAACCACCCCGATGACCTGGTGAGAGCCTTCGTCCACCATGCCGCCGAGGTAGGGATCGACATCTTCCGGGTGTTCGACGCCGTGAACGATGAGCGCAATCACGAAATGGCCTATAAAGCTATCAAGGAAACCGGCAAACACATTCAAGGGGCGATATGTTATTCACTGACCCAGCCCAGGATGGGCGGACCGGTGTATAACCTCGACTATTATGTTAACAAAGCCCTTATCCTCCAGGATATGGGAGCTGACTCAATCTGCATCAAGGACCAGGCTGGGTTGATATCCCCTTATGATGCCTATGAGCTGATTAAGGCCCTCAAGAAGGTCCTGAAGGTCCCTGTGGAGCTGCATACCCACTACACCAGTGGGCAAGCTTCCATGTCTCTGCTAAAAGCCATTGAAGCTGGGGTCGATATCATCGATACCGCCTTAGCTCCTTTCGCCCTTCGTTCCTCCCAACCAGCAATTGAGCCTATAGTGGTTGCCCTTTATGGAACCGACAGGGATACCGGGCTTGATATCGAGCAGCTAGTCAAGTGTGGGGCCATGGTGGAGCAAATCGCTCCTAAATACAGGGATTTCGTGGACACTTCCAAGATGGCGATTATCGACGCCGGAGTGTTGATCCATCAGATTCCGGGGGGAATGACCACCAACCTGGTGTCCCAGTTGAAACAAGCTGATGCCCTCGACAAGCTGGGCGAGTGCCAGAAGATGACGGCCAAAACCCGAGCGGAGCTCGGTTATCCTCCCCTGGTTACCCCCACGAGCCAGATTGTAGGTGTCCAGGCCGTGCAGAATGTCCTTGTCGGCCCCTACAAGATGATCTCTAACGAGGTGAAGGACTACTGCTGGGGGCTCTATGGAAAGCCGCCAGCCCCGATCGATCCCAAGATCCAGAAGATGGTGCTCAAGGGCTACGAGAGAGGCGAGAAGCCCATTACTTGCCGCGCTGCCGACATGGTTGAACCCGAACTGGAGAAGGCCACGAAGGAAGCCAAAGACTTAGCTAAGGACATCGGAGATACACTCCTCTATGCCCTCTATCCCACTACTGGGAAGAGGTTCCTGAGATGGAAGTATGGTTTGGATACGACGATTCCCGATGATTGGAAGCCTCCCCGGGCGCCAAAGACCCTGGAGGATGTGAAGAAAGAGGACGAGCTAATTGCCAAGGCCTTAGCCGGAAAGCTTGTAGAGAAGGTGGAAAAAGAAGTTCCTGCCAAAGGGCCGGGCGTCAGAACCTTCAATGTCTTTGTCGAGGACGAATACTACAAGGTAGAAGTGGAGCCAACTGGCGCAGCAGCTATCACCGGGCCGATTGCTCGCCCTACCCCCACAGCCCCGCAGCCCGCACCCAGGCCAGAAGCTGCACCACAACCTGTGCAGGCAAGCAAAGCACCTCAGGTAGCTGTCGCCGAAGGAGAAGTCACCGTGCTCGTACCTATGCCAGGGACAGTAATTAGATACGTCGTTAACGTAGGGGATCGAGTCAAGGCAGGGGACACCGTAGTTATACTCGAAGCGATGAAGATGGAGAATGCCATCCCCTCTCCTGCCGACGGTGTGATCAAAGCGGTGAACTTTGGGCCAGGAGCCTCAGTGAAAAGGGGCGATGTGCTGGCGGTGATCGCCTAGTAGCTCAGTAGCTCAGCCTAGTAATAGGCCTTTGCTTGCTTTGGTCAATGTGAAGGCTATGGGAAAGACTTTGGCTGAGAGGATTCTCAGCGAAAAGGCAGGAATTGATGTACAGGCTGGCGATATCGTCGTCACTCCTGTTGACCTCGTTTTCGCCCAGGACGGCACCGCCCCGCTGGCAATAAAGCAGTTCCAGGCATGTGGCTTCGACCGGCTGGCCAATCCCGCAGCCACCATCTTCTTCCTGGACCACAACGCTCCTACGCCAACCAAGGAGCTATCCAACGACCACCTGCTCATCCGTGATTTCGCCAAGGAAACCGGCGCACTGCTGTCTGACGTCGGAGAAGGCATCTGCCACCAGGTGATCGCTGAGTCCCACGCTGCTCCCGGTGCCCTAATTATCGGCGCGGATTCTCATACTGTTTCTGCAGGGGCGCTGGGCGCCTTTGCCACCGGTATGGGCTCCACCGACATAGCGATTGCCTTCGCTCTGGGAAAGACCTGGTTCCGTGTTCCGCAGAGCATAAAGGTAATGGTTAGCGGCCGTCTCCAAAAAGGTGTATCAGCCAAAGATCTGATCCTCTACCTGATTGGGAACATCGGTGCCGATGGGGCTACCTACATGTCTCTGGAGTTTTGTGGTGAGACCGTAGAGGATATGGCGATATCGCAGCGGCTTTCCGTCGCTAGTATGGTTGTGGAGGCTGGAGCCAAGGCAGGGCTTTTCCCCGCTGACGAGACTACCAGGAATTACTTGGAAAGTCGTGGTCGAGGGCAAAGCTACCGGCCACTCAAGCCTGATCCTGATGCCACCTACGAGCGAGCTATTGAAATCGATGCTGCTGGCCTGGAGCCCATGGTGGCGAAGCCGCATGCGGTGGATAACACTGCTTCTGTAGCAGAGGTTAAGGGTACCAAGGTGCAACAGGTATTCATCGGCACCTGTACCAACGGGCGCCTCGACGACCTTGGGGTAGCAGCGGAGATCCTCAAGGGCAGGAAGTGCCATCCCAGTACCAGGCTGCTGGTGACTCCTGCCTCCAGGGAGGTTCTCCTTGAGGCGGTTAAAGTCGGGCATATTCAGGTCTTGGTTGAGGCCGGGGCCATTATCCTGCCTCCAGGTTGTGCCAGCTGCGTTGGAGTTCATCAGGGGATACTGGGGGATGGAGAGGTCTGCCTCTCCACCGCCAACCGCAATTTCAAGGGCAGGATGGGCAACCCCAATTCCTTCATATATCTGGCGAGTCCCGCGACTGCCGCCGCATCCGCCATAAGCGGCGAGATCAGCGATCCACG
>CAZCXP010000125.1:0-7392 GCA_964502665.1 uncultured Dehalococcoidia bacterium
TGACTTGTAGTGACCTCAAGTATACCCTAAAAACTTTTGGAAGTCACCTCTAGTAGCCACCTTTAAGAACGGTGACTTCCCTCTGGGCCTTGGATTTATCGTCCATGACTTTCTACCAAGTGATGGCCTGCGTGGCCTCACGATTGTGGAGACTGTTAGGCAAGCTTTAAGCAAGCTGGGAGTAGAATGTTTTAAGGTGTCGGTTGAGAACTTCCGCTCCGCTTCGTCAGAACTTAGGCGAGCAAGTGCACTGTTTCTGAATCACGCTGAAGGGCTTGGCATACCTCCCTCTTCACGACTGCAGATGGCCTCGGCATTGCTGCTCGCAACACCTCCTGATGCCCAAGAGCGCGAGTTGGTGACCAGAGTGTTCCTCGATAACCTTGTGTCGGACAACAGGGATATGAACCTGTTCTACAGCTGGCGTGCGGCTGTAGAGGAGTTTCCAGAATTATGGCATGAACCTGGCTATCTGAGTAGCCTACACACGATGATCCAACGATGCAGAAAGCTAGGTAACAAAGGACCGTCTACCCTTGCTCAGCTTTTGAGTGATCAGCAAGTGCTATCCGTGGCGGCGAATGACTTCGGCCTTCTGATGCTTCTTGGGTTAGCCGGTTGATGGTTATACGTCCGCGGTAAACTAGGTCAAGGTCTGGACATCGCTTGGCAGTTAATCTTCGCACTAGCAAACACCTTTCCGGCCCTCAGTCAGGCGCTCAAAGGTTACCTACAGATAGGCCAATCTGGCGCTATGTCCCCTGAGGAAATTGAACGTCTACAGCTCGATTTCCAAGAGGCGACGCGAATATTGCGACAAGAGTCACGGCTTCGCTCCTATCGGGGGGTTCCTTTGGCACTTCAGATTCAGCGATACAATCTGGTAAATATCTTTGAGCCATTGTATGAGGCTCTAGAGGGTTCTTCAGCTATCTCTGCTGAGATTGCAGAAAAAATTCGTTCGCTGGACGGACGCAAACTGATCGACGAGAATCCTCTTCAACAAGCGGATCGCTTTCCAATTGAGGGGGATCTACGAATGCAAATGATAAATGATCACCAGAAGATACTCGATGCTCTTTGCCGAGCACTGGAATTGCGAGAACACCTCGATCGGGGTGCGCAGGCCAACATAGAAACAGGGTTGTCACTGTCTGACAGTGCTGTGAAACACGAAGCCAGCGAACTGCTTAGCCGCTACCCTGGGCTGGCTTGGGCTATCGAATGGTTTCTACCAGAAGTTCTGAGTGAGAATTGACATCAGGAGCGATAATGATGAGTACAGTAAGTCAAGACTTGCTTCTTTTAGATCTCCGCCAGGCAGTAATTGCGCCTAGTGTGTTATCGAAGCTTCGCCAATCTGGTGTGGACTACTCCTCATACCTACACTTTCTTGCGCAAGATGTTGCTCTGGGCCTGCCTGCTTTGGAATGGGGAGACCGACTGGCTAGTGATGGCATTCTCTCAGTCGCTAGAGAGTGCTGGATCGCGGCCGGGCTGCCACAGCCCAGGATTGATGAGAAGTATCATAGTGCTAAGGAATCCTGGAAAGAGAGAACAGCGGGACGCATCCAAGAGCTTGAGCACTTTTTCGAAGAGCATAGAGCACGACTTGAGCATGATACACGAGGACAGGTTGAGGCATTACTACTCGAAGCCGAGCGACAGGCGGAGCAAGACTGGTATGATCTGGCGCTTGAGACACTGGGGAGAGCACGCGCTATCCTGGGCCAAGCCCTTGCATTGATAGGCGAAGAACGAGAGAGGGATCGAGTCCACTTGCTGAGATCAATAGATGGCCTGTGGCACCGGCTGGCCGATCTTGATCCCTTCCCCTCAGGAACTGAAGGAGAAAAGGCAGTCAGTCGTCTACTGACCACGGCTCGTCAGATGCTCGAACAACCGCAGTGGGATACCAGGCATGCCCGAAGGCTCATAGACCTGGCTCAAGTACTCTGCGACGGTGCTGAACTTGATCCACGCGCAGTGGCTAGCGTACTCGGTGAAAAGTATGAGGAGCCCAAAGTACTGCGCCCCACTATAGAGCGCGAACCGCCTCAAGTTACAGAAACGATCGTTGAAGCACTTAAGGAAGCGGCTCGCACTGAGCCAGTTGATGCACAGCAACGGCAACGTCAAGAGCGGAGCGATCGAGTGCACAGGAGTGCGAATTATCATCGGTTCAATAAGAACTTCACTCGTGCCGAGCGATTGTTCAGAGAGGCATTGCAGCTATGGCCAGGCAATGAAGCGGCCGCAAAGAACTTTGCCAGCATGTTGCAACAGATATGGCGGGCAGAGGACTCTATTGCCGTACTTGAGGAAGGAGTACAACATGCTCAGGAGCGCCTTCCTTTCTACAATATGCTGATGAACTTTTGCATATATGCTGAAGCATATGACAAGGCACGAGAATATGCTCAAAGAGCTCTGAGGTTATGCGGCGATGCCTCTGCTGAGATCGGAGTCCTGGCCAGTCTGATAACTCTTGAGACCAAAATCGGTAACTATGACCGTGCATTGGAGCATTGCGAGACCATACTGCGCCTGAATCCTAGACATGAGCACTTTCGCAAAGAGCGCACACGTCTCCGCGCGCTGATCGCCGGAGCGCCAGTAGTTGTGCCGCCCGCCGAAGAGATACCTATTCCAGAAGTACGTCTTGAGGGCTGGGGTGAACTAACATTGGAAGTGAGCCCCCTTTTGCGCCAAGATTTTGAGGATTGTGAATTGACTAAAGTCTCCAGCCAAGTATTGAAGAGCACCTCACTGGATGTAGCTCTAGCTGAAGCTGAACGCCTATGTGGTTTGGGTGTCGAGCTTGATCCCAGCCAACCGAAGGAGCGGGCGGACTATTTCCTCCAAGCTGCAAGTCTGGTACTTAAGGTAACAGGGGAAGGCCCTGTCAGTGGTAAAGTGGCGAAGAGCCTTCAGAAGTATCTGAACACCTATACGGGAGCAATGGGAGACTACTTCTTGGCAAGAGGCAATTTGGACTCGGCACGCGCCTACTACCTTGAGCACATGCGGCTATTTGAGCGTGGGCTGCCTTTTTACACTCTCTACAGACTTGCGAATTACTTCCAGACATACGTGGCCGATAGGATTGATCTAGCCAAAGTGGTTCAGAAATCGCGTCCCCTTACGAAATGGCAGCGGGCTGTTGTCAATGCAGTAGCAACGGCTGTGCAAGGTACACCAATAGATGCGCGCAATGATTTGGGTGACGGCCTTCTCAAACTTGTCTACGTCAATCTCCCTGTAAGACAGTGTTTACACGCCTTGTTGAAACAGGGAAACCACCCTGCCTGCTCCGAGATTGAGTCCGTTCTTCGAGGGAGAGCGGCATCTCTACAGCTTGAGACGCTGTCGGCGAAGTCGGATGAACTTTTGACACAGCTATATGAGGCTTATCGAGCACGTGCTGAACGGCAAGAAGATGCACTGCGTTACCTGCTGAGCGTGGTTAGTGATCGACGCCGCCTTGACGAGACGGAAGTTGCCTTGCAAAAGCTCACGCTCTTCTATTCTGCAATGACCGCAACGGATCAATTGCTCCTGACAAAGGTGCGAGATATCGCGCACGAGGTCCAAAGGTATTTCGAGGAAAGTAGGTTCGAGGAGCGGGACTTCCTTGCTAACGTGATCCTCTCCTCAGTTAGTCGCTTCATGGCTGATCTAGACGAGGCTCCCACCTACTTGGGGCGTGCCTACTTCGCCCGTGTGATATACCGGTTTCGGCGTTTAGTTGAGGAGGAACATCTTAGACTGCGACAGGTTTCGCTTCCTGAGTTGGTGCCTACTGTGGTCAAAGCGGCTTGGCTTATCCCTGATAGGCAACGAGAATGCCACATAGAAATTGCGAACAAAGGGGAAAGTGCTGCTCAGGAGGTCAGCATCCGAATTTTGGGATCGGAGACCAGCGATTATGTTGATGATCCTAAACCCTACCCCGTGCCCGGGGGATCAATCTATGCTCGTCCTCACTCAGCCACTGTCGCCATTCCTGTTATGCTACAACGAGGTGCAACATCGAAAGATGCGGTGGATTTGCGGGTGAGACTTGAATACCACGATCGGGAGAAACAGAAGAAGAAATCCGATCCTATTCGCCTTCGCTTGTCATTGCGCGATGAGGTACCGTTCACGCCAATTGACAACCCCTATCGGACCGGGCTCCCAGTGCGCGAGCGAGAGATGTTTGTGGGGCGTGATCAGTTCGTAGATGAGTTGGTTCGTGAGGTAACCAGACGTGAGCGTACAAGCGCAGTAGTTGTCTATGGTCAGAAGCGCTCCGGCAAGACGTCCATCCTACTCCATGTTGGGATTAACATCCCGGACTGGGTGGTGCCCGTCTATTTCTCTATGCAGACCGTGCTTATGGAAGAAGACATGGTTCCTGGGATGTTCTACCTCATCGCCGACGAAATAGCACGCAAGTGTCGCGAGAGGGGTTTGGGGGACGAAGTCGGAAGCCTGACATGGGAACAGTTGACATCCCCTCCAGGCCCCTCACTTCAGTTTCGCATGTACTTGGATCGTATCCGGCAGCTACCTGATGTCCGATTAGTCCTGCTGATAGATGAATTCACAGAGCTGTCGGCTAGGATTGATGAGGGCAAGATTGATCGCAGTGTCATGAAGTACCTCAAATCGCTCATCGAGCAAGGTTTCTTCTCTTGTGTCCTCTCTGGGATTGACAACATGCCCCAAGTTCTAAAGAGGTACTCAAACGAGTTGGCTGTCTCTGATCCCAGGTTTGTGGGGTATTTGAAGCACGACCCAGCAGCCCAGTTGATAGAACGTCCTGTTCTTCTTCCGGACGGCCGATCTCGCTTTATCTCTCCGCAAGTAGTTGACGAAATCATTAGGGTGCAGTTGCTCTCATTTACCAGCACTAATGTTCTAGGGAGAAAGTCTTCCAGTGATGCGGTTTGCCCTGATTATGCGCAGGAATTTGCCCAAAATCCGGCATAACAGCGCGGTTTACCCCAGTTATTCGTGGAAACTCACCCCAAAAGCTGCCTTAACTTGGGTAGATTTCTCACCGGTAAACAGGAGCGACTACACCCAAATCATTAGGCTAACTGCGGGGAGCCCCTATTATATCCAGTTTGTATGCCATCGCTTGGTCGAATATCTGAACCGCACGCAGAATCCTACTGTGACGGGAGCTGACGTGGATCGCGTGGTCGCTGAACTGATCCAAGGACCGACTCGCCTCGATCCATTTACGAAATTTGATAACCTCTTCCGCTACAAAGAGGATGAGACGCGGGATACGCGGGAAGCAACGCTTGAAGGGCTGTTCCTGCATCTACTGGCTGATGAAACGCGAGCACGCCCCTTTGCTCCATTTAGCGCTGTTCGACAGCGTGCCTCATTCGTGGATGAGGCTGAACTCTTAGCCATTGCCGGCCGACTTGAAGAGCGGCAGGTTATCGAGCGAGCCAGTGGGCCGATAAGACAGTACAGGGTTGTCGTAGATCTATTTCGCCGGTGGATCAATGCCAACCGTCCTATGGACAGCGAGGCTTTGAACTCATTCCGTACGAAGGTGGAAAGGATGGTAGCATGATGCGAGCCAATCCCTACCTATACGGGCCAATTGTCTCAGGAGACCAGTTTTTTGGTCGTGAGGCCGAACTGCAGCGACTAGTGGCGCGTATCGTCCGAGCAGCCGAGCCAGCCTCGTGCTCTGTTGTTGGAGAGACGCGGATCGGTAAGTCATCGCTATTAACCAAGTTTGTGGAAATCATTGGAGATCAGCAACCTGGCTTGTTGATTCTGAAATATGACGTGGGCGCCTCTTTCCAGGCAGGAAGGACTGCGGATTTCTACCGCCAGTTTATCAGTCTCATCCATACGGATCTTAGTCGCTTGCCAGGGTTGGATCACGAAGCAGCCCTAAGAGCGATGGACTCGGCTACACCCTGGCCAGTTATGGTTAGGAGTATTGAGGCTTTCTTTCGGAGCGTTAAGGAGATTGGTCGTAGACTGGTGATACTCCTTGATGAGTTTGATTTCATGACCGAACACTTCAAGTTCGATCCCCAAGGGTGGAAGTTACTACGCAGCCTCGGGTATGAGGCCGACTATCGTGTGTGTTATTTGACGGCTTCGAGACGTTCGGTCGAGGCTCTCGAGCGAGATGCTGGCATATCATCCAATTTTGCGGGGATATTCGGAGACCCCATACGTCTAGGTCTCATGACCGAAGCAGAAGCGAGACAACTTGTAGACCGGCCGGCAGAACGCGCGGGTTTTCCCTGGTCAGAGGCACAAAGACGACTTGCCCTACAGGTGGCCGGTTACCATCCGTATTGTCTCCAAATGACCTGTTTCCATCTTTTTGACTGGCGGGAGCAGGGAATCTTGCCTGATGATGCAAGCGAACAGTGGGTGATAGAGCGACTGCGTAGCGGGTTTAGAAGTTTCTTTGATCTTCTGCGATTGCGTTTGGAGCGTACAGGGTTGTTCGGTGTTTTGCTCAAGATAGTCTATGGAGTCCCGTCTACCACGGATGCCCATCAGGTCGAAGAGTTGGTAGATCTAGGCTACATCGTACACCGTGAGGACGAAGGTGACGGCTTCCAGCCATTTTCACCTGCTCTGGACTGCTACCTTAAAGTGTGGGGAAGAACTGTGGAACTATGGCCCCTAATGGAGCAAATTGAGTTGGCATTGCGCCGTTTGGTTGAGACTCGCTATAGAGTTCGATTTGGGGATAGATGGTTGGATGAGATTCGAAAAAAGAATCCAGGCCGCCCATCGCAGGGTGATCAACCAGCGGTGCTCGGCATGGTGGAAAGTTGGGAGTACAACAGAGACAAGGAGGGCAGAAATCCGTTTGCAGTTGTTGATGGTAGCACCAATCTGATTGATTTCTCCTACATTGGCGACCTCAAGCAGTTGATCGGCCAGCAGTGGGCTCAGTTCCAGGATATATTTCCTTGGCGAAAACGTGATTTGGATGAACGGCTAGATGTATTGGCCCATGTTCGTAATCCACGGGCTCACTATCGCCGGATCAGCGATTTTGGGGCATCCAAGGCTGAGATATGCTGCAGGGAGATTCTGGACGCAATACGACCCCATCTGACCAAGACCGCATAATAATCGTGACCATTGAAACCGTCAAGGTCTGCAAGCACAGGGGCATTCAACTTCTATCGCACTCATCGCTCTCCTGAACGCCCTCCAAACCCTGCTCTCCCCCCCAACATCAAATGTCCCCTGCACCGCCTGGGCATTCATGCGAAACATTCCTTCGACCACCGGCGTGAACAACATCGGGATCACCGAATGTATTTGAGCCGTCTCCGTTATCCTATCCGTCCCCCTTCGCCTCATCAAAGATGGAGGGGCTTGCTTTTCAGGTGGGTATGGCAA
>CAZCXP010000126.1:0-7280 GCA_964502665.1 uncultured Dehalococcoidia bacterium
CCCCCACCCCGGTGGCCGCCCCCTGGTAGGGCTCGATGGCCGAGGGGTGGTTGTGTGACTCCATCTTCATCACCACGCAGAGGCCATCCCCGATATCAACAGCGCCGGCGTTCTCCTCTCCGGGGTTGACCAGGACGCGTGGGGAGGCGTGGGGCAGCAGCTTCAGCAGCAGCTTCGAGTGCTTATAGCCGCAGTGCTCGCTCCACAGGCTGCCGAACAGCCCTATCTCGACCAGATTGGGCTCCCGCCCCAATCGCTGCACAATCAGGTCGTATTCCTCCTCGCTCAGGGCAACCTCATCAAGCGCTTCTTTAGAGATGGACATAGCTACTCCTAGCTACCAAACCACTCTTTCACGATCAACGCTGTCAAGATGGTAATTACGATAGCAATAAAGACAGTTCGCAAATCGCTTCTTATAGCAAGCCATGCTTTTACATGATAAGGCTGCAAGAGCCATCTAGCATGACGGAGACCTTCAACAGTTGGTAGGATACGTAGATCAGAAGCTGAGCCTTGCTTCTCCACCCAGCCCGCTTTTTCCATAATTCCTATGGTCGCCATGATTTCAGGGAAAAAGTCGTCATAAGTGTAGCGCACGTGATTATTGGAAACGCGCTCTTCAGTCTTATAGTCGCTTACTATGCCAGCGTCAGCAGCCAGTATACTGAGTTCCATGCCGTTATACCTGATGTCCACATTCTCAGGCACATCATATTCTTTAACCAGAGTCTTCAGCATCCGCTCGGGATACTCGCTCGGCTTTATCTGCTTTTTCTTACCCATTTCGGGCGCTCACTTAAGGCGTCAACTTGAATTTGTCATTGCGAGGAGCGGTAGCGACGTGGCAATCTCAGTTGTCGTGGGGGATAGGCCCCGTGAGATTGCTTCGCTTCGCTCGCAATGACACGTGAAACTCTGTCTTCTGACTTGAATGCTAGCACAAACGTTCTATTATGTCAAGGGCTAGGGTCGTTTTATACATCCCATCGCCCTGGTGGTCACTTCGTCGATGATGGACTGAAAGATCAGGGTCCCGTCCACCCCGCCGACTGCCTCTTCGCACGCCCTCTCGGGGTGGGGCATCATACCCAGGACGTTGCCCGCTTTGTTGACGATGCCGGCGATGTTGTTCAGGGAACCGTTGGGGTTTGCTCCCTCGGTTATCTCGCCTGAGGGGGTGCAGTAGCGGAAGGCAACCTGGTTGTTGGCTTCAAGCTCATTCAGCGTGGCCTCGTCGGCGTAGTAGCTGCCCTCGTAGTGGGAGATCGGGATGTAGAGCACCTGCCCTTTTTTCGACTTTGAGGTGAAGGGCAGGGAGGCGTTTTCTACTCGCAGGTGAACCCATTGACATCTATACTGGAGGTGGCTGTTTCGTATCAGGGCTCCGGGCAGAAGACCGGACTCGCATAGTATCTGAAAGCCGTTGCAGATACCTATGACCAGCTTGCCTGCAGCAGCAAACTCCTCCACCACGGTCATTACCGACGAGAAGCGAGCGATGGCCCCAGGGCGGAGGTAGTCCCCGTAGGAGAAGCCACCGGGAAGGATGATGCAGTCGAAGCCGGACAGATCGGTTTCCTTATGCCACACGTACTCCACCTTTTGCTCCAGAACCTTGTCCAGCACATGATAGCAATCCTTGTCACTCCAGGTGCCGGGAAAGATGATCACCCCGAATCTCATCTCAAAACCCTTCTATCTACGGCGACATAAATACTTGCGCACAGCACAAACGGGAATTCCAAATTCTAATTCCCGAGCACGAAACAATTTCAGATTTGGGTAGCGTCGTGACTCCTGTCACGACGAAATAATTCGTTGCCACTCCTGTGGCAACGCTACTGATAGCTGAACGCTGAACGCTTGCCGATAGTGCTTCGAATTTGGCGCTTGATTACGGTTCATGCGCAACTGTCCAATGCGTCTTATACAGATATACGAAAAGGGAACAATCGGACAAGTCCATCGCTTGCTCTTTTGTTCCCTGATCAAACCTCTTCAGGTTTCCCTTCTTATCCTGTTGAGCCGCTAAGTAGCTCTGTTACCACCTCGTTTATATCGCGCCCCTCGGCCTTTCCCTTCAGCTCAGCGATGAGCTTCTGCATCACCTTGCCCTTGTCTCCCGGCCCCCGCGCCCCCACCTCTTCGATCACCTGACGGGCCGCGGCAGCGATCTCCTCCCGCGACATCTGCTGCGGCAGGTACTCGAGGAGTATGGCAAGCTCAGCCTCCTCCTTGTGCACCAGGTCCTGCCGCTCAGCCTTTTTGAACTCTGCGATGCTCTCTCGACGCTGCTTGGCCTCCTTGGCGATGACATCGAGAACATCGGGATCGCCGAGGCCTTTCTGTTGAGCTATCTCGGTGTTCTTGATCCTCGCTCTCACCATACGGATTACTTCCAGGCGCGTCTTATCGCCACCCTTCATCGCTTTCTTGAGATCAGCCATCAACTTCTCTTGCAACGTCAACTCTTTTCCACTGTACACTATTCTGTCGATGGTGTTCAGGAACTTCTGGAGCTCCTGGGGCCCCTGGAGCTCCTGGAGCTCTTGCGCTTCTTAGTAGCCTCTTTCTTCTTGCGCTTCACGCTCGGCTTCTCGAAATGCTCCCTGCGCCGGGCCTCGGAAAGAACTCCGTCCTGTTGAACTTTCTTATTGAATCGCTTTAGAGCCACCTCAAAAGGCTCGTTCTCGCCAACCCATATCTCACTCACACACAATACACCCCCTTTACCAAAGCCTTTGAGCTGATTATAGCTTCTGCGAGGACAGAGTGTCAAGTAAGGGAAGATTCTGGTGGAACCAGGTCCGTAGGTCTATCCGCTTCCCTATTCTCCGGGGGCGATACCGAGGTATTCGCTGTACTCGACCAGGCGCTTGAGCGCTCTGGCCGCTCTCTCCGGCATGTCGTAGAAACTGAGATGGCTACCCTTCAGCTTATTGTGGATTTTCCCTGTTCTTGCAGCGCCGCTGACATGCGTGGTAAAGAGGATAGGCTTCTGGTGCTTTTTCATAAGCTCGATGGTCTTGTCCAGGTTCCCGATCTCCGCACCCTCCGTCCTTTTCCTCGCGTCATCAAGTTGAGATTTCATCGAAGACGGCAGCTTAACCCAATCGGGGAAGCTGGAAATCATGCCGACGCCGCCGGTGATTATGATGGCATCGATATTCTCATCCGCCAGCATCGGCCAGAGGGCGTGATAGCTGACGAGGTCGCCACCGGGATCGACCGGGTTCCCGCGAGACCACCTGTGCGACATAATCGAATTCAGTTTCTCCATGGTAGCCGGTGAGAACGCGGGCATCTCCAGCCCCTCCCTCCTCACCGCATCTGCGGCCATAACCGCCATGCCACCACCCATCGTCAGTACCCCCACCCTTCTCCCTCGGGGCAGGGGCTGGCCCAGCAGAGCCACGGCGACGTCAACCAGTTCGCTGATCTCCTCCACCCTGATCACCCCGGCCTGCTTAAACGCTGCATCCAGCACAATATCAGACCCCGCCAGAGAAGCAGTGTGCGACTGTGCCGCCCTGACACCGGCATCCGTGCGCCCAGCCTTCATGATGACAATGGGCTTCTTCTTGGTAATCTTCTTTGCCAGCTCGAAAAAGCGCCTCCCTTCTCTGAAACCTTCAATGTAGCCCAGGATAACCTTCGTCTTGTCATCCTGAGCCAGATACTCCAGGTAGTCCTCGAAGTGCAGGTCTGCCTCGTTTCCGCTGCTGACGAACTTGCTAAACCCCAGACCCATTTGCCCGGCGTAGTGAGTTATCGTCTGGCTCGAGTTGCCACTCTGAGAGATGAGCGCTACACTCCCCCTTTTCACCCCGGGCAGAAAACCTACCGTGCGAACGTTGGAGTAGGTGTCTACGTGCCCCAGACAGTTCGGCCCAACAATGCGCATGCCGCCCCGCCGCGCGATCTCGACCATCTCCCGCTCGATCCTCGCCCCCTCCCCGCCGATCTCGGCAAGCCCGCTGGTGATGACGATAGCAACCTTGACCCCCTTGCGGACACAGTCATGCATAACGTCGATAACACCCTGAAACGGGACCGTGATTACGACCAGGTCTACAGGCCCGGGCACATCAACTACGCTCCTATAAGCCTTGAGCCCGAGCACCTCCGCTTCCTTCCTGTTTATGGCATAGATTTCCTTCCCACTCTTGCTTTCCAGCAGGCGGGCAAGGATGATAAAACCCCACTTACCCAGCTGATTGGATGCCCCAATCACCGCCACCGAACGGGGATCAAACAGGTAGTCCAGCTGCTCTTTGAGACTCATGCTATCTCCTATTTCCAGGAAGGGGCACGGCATGCCCTGCTCCCCAAGGTAGCGTTGCCACTCCTGTGGCAACGAATTCTCCGTCGTGACAGGAGTCACGACGCTACAGACGATGAGGTTTCTGGATGCCTTCCGTGCCGTTCCCCAAAGTACAACGCGCTCAGGTCAAAGCCCCTTGTCGGCGATATAAACCGCCAGGTCGCCCACACGGCAGCTATAGGCCCACTCGTTGTCATACCAGCCAAGCACCTTGACCATGTTGCCCCCGATGACCATGGTGCTGAGACCATCTATGATGGAGCTGGCAGGATTCTCCTTGAAGTCGATACTGACCAAAGGCTCTTCGCAGAACTCCAGGATGCCTCTGAGTGAACCCTCGGCAGCATCGCGCAAGGCTTTGTTGACCTCGTCGACCGTCGTCTCTCTATCCAGATCGGCCACAAAGTCGATCAGGGAAACGGTGGAGGTCGGTATCCTGAAGGCAAGCCCGTGTATCCTGCCCTGTAGCTCGGGGATGACCTGAGTCACCGCCTTGGCAGCACCGGTGGTGGTGGGAATGATGTTCAATGCTGCTGCCCTGGCGCGGCGCAGGTCACTATGGACCGTATCCAGCACCCTCTGATCGTTGGTATAGGAATGGATGGTGGACATCAGCCCCTTGCTTACCCCAAAGCTTTCGTGAAGGACTTTGACCATGGGAGCGATGCAGTTGGTGGTGCAGGAGGCGTTGGATATGATGCGATGCTTTGCCGGGTCATATTTCCCCTCGTTTACACCGAGGACAATGGTAATGTCCTCCTCTTTCGCTGGCGCTGTGATGATCACCTTCTTGGCCCCGCCCTCGAAGTGCCCGGCGGCTTTGGGTGCCGCGGTGAACAGGCCCGTCGACTCCACGACTATCTCGACCCCGAAATCCCGCCAGGCAATCTTAGCCGGGTCGCGCTCAGCTATGACCCTCACCCTCTTGCCGTCGATGATGATCGAGTCCTCGGTAGCCTCCACCTTGCCCGGGTAGCGACCGTAGTTACTGTCATACCTGAACAGATGGGCGTTGGTCTTGGTATCCGTCAGGTCGTTGACCACCACAACCTCAAGCTTATCTGCGTGCTGTTCTTTCATCGCCTTCAGGACTTGCCTGCCGATTCGGCCAAAGCCATTGATCCCGATCTTGGTTGCCATCTTGGAACCTCCTAGAAGTTTTGATTAGTTGTGATTGCCCAAATGGTCTTAACCAGCCCCACCAAGAAATCCTAAATACTAATTTCTAAGCTCTAAACAATATCAAATGTTGCAAATCCGAATGCTCCAAATGTCTTGAATTTTGTGATTTAGATTTTGAATTTGTTTCGGATTTCGAGTTTGGACATTAGGGTTTGCTTCTGGGGGACACCCCCAGACCCGCGCTGGACGTTGCTCCGCCTGTTGCCGCCGCCTTCCTTTTCAGCATATCGACAAAAGCCTCGACCCGTGTCCTCAGGTGTTGGTTGAGCACAAAGTCGTTGTTGCCCTCCAGGGTTAGAATAGGCAAGTTGATGGCATCGCGAAAGATGATGTCGCCTATTCCGCGGTGACAAAACGCCTGAACATAATGGATAACGCCATCTATCCGCCGCCGGCGCAGTTGAGGAAGGATATCGCCAACGCGGCCGAAGATGGAGTAGGGATAGGTGTAGTTTGAGTACTGCTCGGCGAGTGAACGGCCGGGGACCGGCATGGCGAACTGGCGCTGTATCTCGTTGAAGACCACCCTGGCCCCGTTGCGCTCAATATAAGGGTAGAGATCCCCGGGGAACACCGGAGGCACGCCGATATAGGCAAGGCGGAGGATGTCATCGGGACAAGGCTTTCTATTTTGGGCGTGAGACAGAAGCTCTCCCAGGCGGTGCTCGTATTCTCGATAGTCTCCGTTGAAGTCCGAAGTGGCGACCAGCGACAGGTGGTTCTCCAGGCCGCTCACCACCCCACCCTTCCAGGTGAGCTCATCGAGTTCCAGGGCAAGGCGCCTTGCTTCTTCCAGTTCCCTTCTCATCTCCTCTGCTGCGGCCAGGGTTGTGCCCAGTCTCTCCGCCAGTGTCTCCAGCGCGCTCTGCACGAGGTCGACATCGGGCTCGTCGGGATAGGCGAAGGGCAGGACCTCCAGCCCCTTGAGCTTGAGCACCTCCATGAGCATGATAGTATTGGAGCAATCGCCGCTGGTGACGCAGAGGACGGTTTTTATGCCATACTCCATGCATGCCCCGTAGATGCCTTTGATCCAGGTGCAGCAGTTCTGGGGAAAACCGGCCCTCTCCGCTATGTTCACCAGGCGCTCTCGCTCGGTGCTGCCGATGAACACGTTGTTGAGGTCAACCGGCGTATAGCCTGCCGCCAGCAACACCTCTATAGGGACTGTCGTTGTGATACCGATCTGTTTCATGGTTATTTGGCCTGTCTAAGCTCGTTCCCAATCGCGCACATCTATCCCTGCCTGGCGAAGAATCTCCCGCTGGAGAGCTATCGAGATATCACGTCTGTGCTCCCCTGGAATATGTACCTTAAGGCTTCCTTTGTACATAAAAGCGTGGCGACCGCCACTGACCGGCCCATCAAATCCCAGGGCCTGAAACTTGCGAATAAGCTCCCGCCTCGGGATTGGCTTCATAGTTAAGCACCTTTCTTGGCGAGACTGATCTCACCGAGCGGAGGAATTTCCTCATTGCTGCGCAGTTTTAGCAGCAGCCACTCCTCCAGCACCTCCTGAAGCACTTTGCGGCACTCCTCCAATGTGGCCTCATTAGACCATACGCCTGCGAGGCCGGGGATCTCGCCAAAATAGGTCTCATCTTCTAGGATTTTGTACGTGGCCCGCCCCATCGCCTCAGTGATATAAGCTGTAATCATTTGCCTCACCTCCCCAGATTATGGAACGCCTCCCTCCCGGCATAACTGGCCTTTTCGCCCAGCTCCTCCTCGATTCTGAGGAGGCGGTTGTACTTGGCCACCCTCTCCGAAC
>CAZCXP010000127.1:0-1096 GCA_964502665.1 uncultured Dehalococcoidia bacterium
ACCCTAGCCCTCTCCCTTCAAGGGAGAGGGTTTGGGTGAGGGCCTCCCTTCGAGGCAGAGGAATAGGGCCTGACGATTTACGCAAGATACTGTGATTGGATGGGGGCTGGCGATTTGGAAAAGGAAGAGACTAGACAGGAACGCCGCGAGGCGAGGTTGCGCAAGAGGGGAGAGAAGATGCTCCAGCACGGCCGCGGCCTGGTTCGAGTATACAAGGACGCCATCCTCAAGCGAGCCAGGCAAATGCGCAGAAAAGGAGCCAGTTGAAGCAAACAGGCATCTTTTTCCTCTATCTTATCGGCGAAAGGCTGAGCGATTTCCCCCAGGAGCTGGAGGGTATATTAGACAGGCCCAACGTGCACTTCTACGAAGCTTTCTACGAAGTGACGCCGACCACTGAAGAGCTACTGCTGAAGGTGCATTCGCCGCGGATGATAGAGGGGGTGAAACAGACCATCTACTACGAGACAGCCCTATACTCAACAGGCGGCACTGTGCAGGCTGCGGAGAGGATCTGGCGCGGGGAGATAGATAACGCCTTCGTTTTCACCGGTAGCGGCGACCACCACGCTGGCAGAGACTATTTTGGCGGGGGCTGCCATTTCAACGGCGCAGCCCTAGCCATAGCGAACCTGAGGCAAGGATTTGGGGCGAGGAGATTCGCCATCCTGGACACCGACTCCCATCACGGCGACGGCACCAGAGACATATTCAGAGACGACGAGGACGTCCTCCATATCTGCCTTTGCAGCCAAAACCTGGACCACGGCACGAACGTGGACATCGCAATTCCCTACTCGATATCCGACGAAGAATACC
The DNA here is from genome assembly GCA_964502665.1 of uncultured Dehalococcoidia bacterium. GTDB lineage: Bacteria > Chloroflexota > Dehalococcoidia > SZUA-161 > SZUA-161 > SOKG01. The sequence goes on from CAZCXP010000127.1 coordinate 820, forward strand.
TCTCCAGGCTGGAGGCCGAGCTTACGCCGCGGGTCGCCGCATTCAAGCCGGACATCGTTTTCTGGGAGTTCGGCTATGACGCCACCAGCGGTGATTACGGTAGTAAAGGACTCTCCCCTGACTGCCATCCAGAGATAGCGAGAATCGTGAGCCAGGCGGCGGAGGATGTTTGTCAGGGAAGAATGGTAGCCATACTCTGTGGGGGCAGCAGGCGCGATATAGCCCGCTACTGTATCCCCAAGATAATAACCTGCCTGGCAGAGTGACATCCACCCTC
>CAZCXP010000127.1:1196-7213 GCA_964502665.1 uncultured Dehalococcoidia bacterium
CCCGCTACTGTATCCCCAAGATAATAACCTGCCTGGCAGAGTGACATCCACCCTCTTTCGGCAGTCAGCCAACAGCACTCAGCACCTAGATAACATAATCGCCTGTAGCGTCGTGACTCCTGTCACGACGAAGAATTGGCTGCCACAAGAGTGGCATCCGTCAAGACTCTCTGATAGAACTCGTTGCCACAGGAGTGGCAACGCTACGCGACTATTTTGTGGGTTCTTATACAATAGAAGCCGCTGGTTATCAGTCGACACCTCCAGAGTTGAGCACTACCTTCAACATATGATATAATCCTCACGGCTTGGGAGCTATGGGGAGAAGATGGGCGGATGTCCTCAGATTTGTAGGGATTGGATGGTACATCGCTGTCTGCATTCTTGTGGGGGTGTTGGGGGGACGCTGGCTGGGACAGAAGCTGGATGGTAGCAGCATCGAGGCGATATTCATTATTATCGGATTGTTGTTGGGGCTGGCGGTAGCCTTCTTTGGGGTCTATCGTATGCTCAGGCCGATCATGTCGGAGAAGCAAAACAACGGCAAGGGAAATAGCTAGTGCCCAAACTAGGTCTCAAGAGCAAGGTAGCAATTGGTATCGTTGTTGCTCTTCTGCTAATGATGATTGGTGGCCTCTTTTTCCCCGCCCCCAGACCAGATATCCACCTCTCTGCTAACTACGGTGGTCAATCACCCGAGCCGTTCTACAGATTGGGTCCCATCTATATCACCAACACCCTTATCACCTCGTGGATCACCATCTTAGCGCTGGTAGGGTTCTTCTACTTAGCCACCCGGAGAATGAGGCTTGTTCCCAGGGGCTTGCAGAACCTTGCGGAGATGGTTGTCGAGACGCTGCTCGGTTTTGTGGAGGGAGTGGCAGGCAAGGAAAACGGGCGCAGATTCTTCCCTATCATCGCCACCATTTTTCTATATGTGCTCATGAATGCCTGGATGGGGCTCCTGCCGATATTCAATGTCATAGGCACAGGCCACACAGGAACCTCTGACACCCTCTTCTGGGGGAAGTATAGTGGATTCATAGTGGACACAGCTCTATTCCGACCGGCCAACACCGATATCAATGTCCCCCTCATGCTGGCGTTGGTCTCGTTCATCTTCGTGGAGTATTGGGGGATCACCTCCGTCGGCTTTCGCCACTATGCAGGCAAGTTCTTCAGATATGGACAGTTGCTCCAAGGGCTGGGGCAGCTCATAAGGGGCCGGATCAAGTCCGCGGTGAGTGTGCTCCTCTACGGCGCCATTGATGTCTTCGTTGGCGCTCTTGAGCTGGTTAGCGAACTTGTGCGCATCGTCAGCTTCACCTTCCGTCTCTTCGGCAACATGACCGCAGGAGAGGTACTGCTGCTGATGATGGCCTTTCTCATTCCCGTTGTAGTCGCCGTGCCTTTCTACGGGCTAGAGATAATACTGGGCTTCGTCCAGGCGCTCATCTTCGCTGGATTGACCCTGGTCTTCGCCACCGTGGCAGTCACTCCTCATCACGCCAATCATGAATGAGAATCCTGAAGGAGGTTAAAGAATGGACGCAGAAGCTATGAAGATGCTAGGTGCAGGACTGGCTATGGGCCTGGGTGCGTTGGGGCCGGCGCTCGGGATTGGGATTTTGGGATTTGGAGCCATGCAGGCGCTGGGGCGTAACCCCGAGGCCAGGGGGGCGATCATGACCAACATGATCCTGGCTATCGCCTTCGCTGAAGCCATCGGGATTTATGCCCTGATCGTAGCCATCATCCTTGGTATGCTGTAGGCAGAGCGCGTCACTGTGACATTTGCAAAAGAGGCAGCTATCTCCTAAGTTATTCGAAGGGAGCTCCATAATGAGGCACCGCATTGGCCTCGCCATCATGATTATCTCGCTCTCGCTGCTGCTTAGCAGTTGTGATGCTATGGGCGAACTCGGCATGAACTGGCACGGCGTGCTGGGGCAGTTCATAAGCTTCGCCATACTGCTAGCAGTCCTTGGGTTTTTCGCCTATAAGCCCATCACCAGGATGCTCGACGAACGCTCGCAGCGGATCAAGGACAGCATGGATCAGGCCGAGTTCATCAAGCAAGAGACAGCCAAAACCGAGCAGATGGTGAAAGAGCAACTGGCAGAGGCGCGCAAGCAGGGCCAGGACGTAGTGGCTCAAGCGGAACAGATCGGGGAGCGGCTCAAAGAGGAAGCACGGCAGCAGGCAAGGCAGGACGCCGAGGCCATCGTCGCCAGAGCTCGGAGCGAGATTCAAGCGGAGAGCGAAGAGGCTATGGCCCAACTGCGCAAGGAGTTCGTCGAGGTAGCAATTCAAGCCGCAGAGAAGGTGATCAACAGGGCTCTGGATAAGGAAGCCCATCGGCAGCTTATAGAACAAACGTTGGAAGAAAGCGCCGATTTCAAGAAGGAGGGTTAGTGGCAAGAGTCGCTTCTGCCAGGAGGCACGCACAGGCGGTATTTCAGCTCGCCCTGGATAGCAACGAGGTGGAGGTGTGGCGATCCCAACTGAAGACTATCGCGGCTACACTGGCCGATCCAGAGTTAGCAGCGATTCTGGAGAATCCTAAAGTCCACCTCAGCGACAAGGTGCAGCTAGTGAGCGGATGCCTTCCCGAGCTCAACAAGCTTGCTCTGAACTTCGCCTACCTCCTGGTAGCAAGGCAGAGGATGAGCATACTGGACCAGATAGTAGCTGAATACGAACGCATGGCCGATGCCCATCAGGGTCTGGAGCATGCTGAGGTGATCACTGCTATTCCTCTCGATGAGGAAGCTAAAGAGAAGCTGGTCAGGCGTCTGGCTACAATAACTGGGAAGCAAATAGTGCTTGCCACTGACGTCGATCCCGCTATCATTGGCGGCTTCATCGCCAGGATCGGCGACAAGCTAATCGATGGCAGCACCAGGGCAAGGCTCGAAGCCCTCAAGCAGAAAATGGTGCAAGCAACATAGGTAACGAGCTCGGTAAAATACGAGAAGAGGAGTGGCACAGATGGCACGAGCTCAGGATATCGCCTCCGTTATCAGGCAGCAAATAGAGCGGTTTGGCGCTACGGTGACTGCGGTCGACGTAGGCACCGTGGTCGAGGTCGGCGACGGCATCGCCCATATTCACGGACTCGCTGGAGTCAAATACAACGAGCTGCTCGAGTTCCCCCACGGAGTGATAGGGCTAGCACTCAACCTTGAGGAAGACAGCGTAGGCGCCATCCTGTTCAGCGAGTATTCCGAGATCAAAGAGGGCGACGAGGTAAGATGCACCGGGCGAATCGTAGAGGTCCCGGTGGGCGACGGACTCATTGGCCGGGTGGTGAACCCGTTGGGCCAGCCCATAGATGGCAAGGGGCCGGTCAACTACCAGAAAACCCTCCCCGTGGAACGTGTGGCGCCCAATGTGGTGCTGCGCACGTCAGTGGATACGCCAGTGCAAACCGGCATCAAGGCTATCGACAGCATGATCCCCATTGGCAGAGGGCAAAGAGAGCTGATCATCGGTGACCGCTCCACCGGGAAGACCGCTATCGCTATCGACACAATTATCAACCAGAAGGGCGGCGACCTTATCTGCATCTACGTGGCCATCGGCCAGAAATCATCCAAGGTGGCACAGATAGTGGCAACACTGGAGGAATATGGAGCCATGGAGCATACCATCGTGGTTTCGGCCAACGCCTCCGACTCCGCCGCCCTGCAGTATCTGGCACCTTACGCCGGCTGCGCCATGGGTGAGGAGTTTATGGAGCAGGGGCGCGACGCCCTGATCATCTACGACGATCTCTCCAAGCATGCCTGGGCCTATCGCCAGATATCGCTGCTGCTGCGCCGCCCTGCAGGACGTGAGGCTTATCCCGGAGACATCTTCTACCTTCACTCTCGCCTTCTTGAGAGGGCGGCAAAATATAATGCCGACCACGGCGGGGGCTCGCTGACCGCCCTCCCCATCATCGAGACCCAGGCCGCCGACATCTCAGCCTATATTCCGACTAACGTCATCTCCATCACCGACGGCCAGATCTATCTGGAGACCGACCTGTTTAATGCCGGAATAAGGCCGGCGATGAACGTTGGACTCTCCGTATCACGGGTTGGGGGCTCCGCTCAGACTAAGGCTATGAAGAAGGTGACGGGCAGGCTTCGTATCGACCTCGCCCAGTATCGAGAGATGTCAACTTTTGCCCAGTTCGGCACCGCCGACCTGGACAAAGCAACCAGAGCGCAGCTTGAGCTGGGCCAACGCATTACGGAGGTACTGAAGCAGCTGCAGTATGTACCTTTGCCCCTGGAGAAGCAGGTGATGATTCTCTATGCGGTAACCAACGGCTACCTCGACGATGTCCCCGTGAATAGCATCAGCTCCGCCGAGGATGCGTTACACAGGTTTATGGAGACCAATCACCCCGAGATCGGCAATGCCATCGCTTCGGAGAAAGCTCTGAGCGAAGGTACAGAGGAAGCGCTGAAGAAGGCTATCACCGAGTTCAAGCAGGCAGTGCCGTATGATGGTTAAGCGCGAGATTCCCTCTAACTCCCTCCCCTGGCGGGAGGGAGTTAGAGGGAGGGGGAATCCACCCTCATCCTTCGGCGAGCTCAGGACAGGCTCTAACCTCTCCCTTCAAGGGAGAGGAATTTATGAGACATTATGCCAGATACTATGGTACTTAGCGTCAAGAAGGCTAAATAAATGATCCCGATTCGTGTGATTCGCCGCCGCATCCGCTCCGTTCAGAGTACAGCCAAGATCACCAGGGCCATGGAAATGATCGCCGCCTCCAAGATGAGGCAGGCCCAACTGCGGGGGCTGGCAGCGCGCCCCTACGCGGAAAAGATGCATGAGGTTGTCGCCCACCTTGCTGCCCAGGGCCAACCAGGTGAGGAGCTCCATCCCCTACTTCAACGCAGGGAGGTCAAACGCATTGCCGTTGTTCACATCGCCGCCGACCGCGGGCTTTGCGGCGGCTTGAATGCCAATGTCAACCGGATGACGGTGAATTTCATTGTTGAGCAGAGTGTGCCTGTTAGCTCCATCACCGTGGGGCGGAGAGGTAGAGACTTTATGTCAAGATATGGCCAGGACATACTTGCCGAGTTCATACATCTTGGAGACCAGCCTTCTCTGCTCGATACAATGCCCATCTCACGCGTGGTCATCGATGACTATACGAACGAGACCATTGACCAGGTTTACCTGGCCTATACTCGGTTCATCACCACCGTCCACCAGCAGCCAGTGCTCCAGGAGCTTCTGCCCGTCGAGCCGGTGAAGATGGAGCGCCCCGAGAGCCTGGAGTATATCTATGAGCCCTCCGCTCCGGAGGTTCTGCAGCACCTCCTCCCCCGCTATGTCGAGATGCAAGTTTACCACGCCATATTGGAGTCCATCGCCAGCGAGCAATCGGCCAGGATGGTTGCCATGCGCAATGCCACCGACAACGCCAACGACATGATCGAGGACCTCACACTAATTCTCAACAAGGCGCGCCAGGAGCTAATCACCAAGGAGCTCCTCGATATCGCCGGCGGGATTGGGCAAGCTTAGGCGTTATAGACGATGAAGACGCTCAAATCGTTGAAGTCGTAGCGATTTAGCTGTAGTGATTACATGAAGTTTGGATTTGAAGACCTGGAGGTCTGGCATTTAGCTTCAGAACTGATAGATGAGGTCTATGACATTGCCGACAAGTTCCCGCCCATGGAGTTGTATAACCTAGCTTCACAGGTGAGGAGGGCGGCTATCTCGATTTCTCTAAACATCGCTGAGGGAAGCGGAAGACATCACAAAAGGGATTTTGCAAGATTCATTCGGCTATCTATAGGCTCGCTTCTGGAAGTGGTCGCCAGTTTGAAGATTGCAATCAGACGGAATTATCTTATGCAGGCCGATTACGAGATGACAGCGTCTCCTCTCCTTGAGAAGCTTTACTTCAAGCTAATTGCTCTGGAGAAATCGCTGTTGACCTGATTGGAACGCACCAACAACTTGAACGAACGAAGTGATAAAACGTTTCCAACGACTAGAAC
>CAZCXP010000128.1:0-7183 GCA_964502665.1 uncultured Dehalococcoidia bacterium
TTGGCGTAGGTGTAGGAGTAGGCGTTGGTGTCGGTGTAGGAGTAGGCGTAGGTGTAGGTGTCGGCGTGGGCGTAGGTGTAGGCGTAGGTGTAGGCGTAGGCGTAGGTGTGGGTGTAGGCGTGGGTGTAGGCGTAGGCGTGGGCGTAGGCGTGGGTGTGGGCGTTGGCGTTGGCGTAGGTGTGGGTGTTGGTGTGGGAGTCGGTGTGGGTGTGGGTGTGGGTGTGGGCGTCGGCGCAGGCTGGAAGGTTATGTCTTGCTGCTGGCTCGGTACACCTGTGTCACAGTAGAGGGTTTCGGTGGTATCAGCATAGGGCGCTTTTGAGGCGGTGACATCAATTCTATCCCCATTAGAGTAGCCACCAGCCAGGTTGGCCAGATCTACCAGATATGCCCCAGAGCCGGTGGTCGTCACCGCCTCCGACCCGCCTACAGTGACGTTGGTCACTGTGACACTGGCGCCAACAACAACCGTGACGCCGTCGGGCGCATATACGTATCCATACACGGGGTGGGGAAGCGGCTGGGCAGAGGCTGGCGTAGCTGGCACAGACAGCGCCAGCAAGGCTGCCGTCATCATCACGGCGCAAAGAACATGTTTTCTCTTGTTCATTTCGCCCTCTTACATTTCGAAAGTTTCAGTGGTGGTCTTGTAAACCCAGACGGCATCTCCTGGATTTATTATGAAGTCCTCATTCCAGGGAAATCCGTGCACATAGCTTTCGTATCGTTGATTCGCTCTGTCCCACCAGGAAAGGACTCCTATATTTCCAATGAGATTGTCGACCTCAAGAAATGTTGCCGCCGGTCGCTGCCAGTTGACATTGTTCCAGCCAGCATAGAGAGTGATGGTCTCCCCATCCACATGGAAGGCATGGAGACCCGATGAGAACGACGGCTTCACCGACTCGCCGGTGTTCACTTTGACTTGAAGATTGTGGTCGCCCGGGGTCAGATAGTCAGAGTCAAAACAGATCACATACCTGACTACAGTGTCGGCGGCGGAGTACCCATACCCATAGCCGAAGCCATAGCCGTAGCCACTCTGGTATCCGACCCTGTACCCGTATCCGTAATCGTACGTCTCCATTCTGCTGATGGAGGCCCCGATATGAGAAGCATCCAGATCTCCGGTTACGCTGGTCACATTACCATTGGTGTCGAACTCAATAGTTATGTTGGTGGCTCCGGAGATGATCGCCTGGATATTGGCTATTGGAATCCTTTCGCCACTCTGGAATGTGAGAGTAGTGGTGAGGCACATCGTATTCAGTTTGTCCACCGACGTGGGGCCGGAGATGGTGATAGTCAGCGCGGAGGCTCCCAAGGGAAGCAAAACGACCATAAGTACAATCGCAAGTGCCAAGGCAAAACTAATCAGCAGTTTCAGTCGTCGTGTTCTATGATGCCAAAACTCTAACATCGTCGTTTCCTCCCACCCTTGTTATCAATCCTGGATAGTGCCACGGTCACACTTTTGCTAGTGTACGGATTTAGAATTAAAAAAACGGTTACGGATGTAACGAATAGATTACAAAGGGCTTACAATCGGCTTACAAATTACAAGAGGCTTACAACAGGCTTACGATAATTACATTTTCATAACCATGAACTCGTCATTTGACCCGGTCATGATGTGATAGTCTCTGAACTGCGGCTGACGCGACACAGAAGGCACACCTGGCTCTCGACATATTCCTGCCTAAAAGCTGGCTGATATGGAGAACACTGCCTTGCAGGATGGCGGTGGGAGTGCAGACTCTGGATTAACGGCGATACCCTTAATCTCTTCCTAATAGAATTGTAATCCCTTTGTAAGCGCTTTGTAATTTAGTCTTTACTTCCTTAACCCCTTTCTTAATTCAATGTGCGTATAGTGGCTCAAAGCAAGTGGGACAGGTGGCGACCAAGTCTGCCGATAAGAACTGGGAGCTATAAGTCAAGGACATCTCTCCCCGGGCGGAGGCTCAGCCTGAGCTTCACGACAATTGTCCCAGACCCCATGGCTCATAAGGGAAATGCGAGTAGATAGACCGACAGGGAAAGGAGGGCCGCCGCGATGACGGGTGCTATGAGAGGTGCTATCAGGACAGACACCTTTATTCTGGAGACCATAAGCTCCTATTTCGCTGAGGTATCTGACCTTCTGAGCAGATTGCCTGTAGATAGACTGGAGGAGGTAATCTATCGCCTGGAGGATGCTCGGTGGAAGAGGCAGGCGGTGTTTATCTGCGGCAACGGGGGCTCCGCTGCCACCTCCATCCATTTCGCCTGCGATCTAGCCAAGGGCGCAATGGCGGAGAACAAGCCTGCTATCAAGGCAAGATCCCTGTGTGAGAATACTTCTTTGGTCACTGCCTGGGCTAACGATGCCTCCTATGACGATATTTTTACTCAGTGCATGGAGCCGTGGATAAAACCAGGGGATGTGCTCATAGCCATAAGCGGAAGCGGCAACTCCCGGAACGTGATCAACGCCGCGGGCATGGCACGAGACGAGGGAGCCACTACCATCGGCTTTACCGGCTTTGATGGTGGAAAGCTGAAGGATATGGTCGATATCTGCATTATAGTCCCCAGTGCCTCAATGGAGCAGATTGAGGATGTCCATCTTCTCCTCTGCCATCTTATCACTAATTGCCTAAGGAGGAGTCGTCCTGAGGACATCCGGCGGGCAACCTCGCGCTTGCTACTATTCGCCCCCCCAGAGTTCGTAGAAGACATGTCGGCGCGATAGGACGGATCAATATCATCGGACGGTTGAAACACCTGCAAGGCTGAGGGCAAGCTAGTGGGCAAAAGAGCCGTATTCCTGGATAGAGATGGCACCATAGCCAGGGACGTCCACTACTGCCGCCGGGTGGAGGACTTCGAAATCTTGCCCACGGTTCCCCAGGCAATAAGACTACTAAACGATTATGGCTTTGAGGTAGTGGTTGTCACTAACCAATCCGGTATTGCCCGTGGCTACTTCACTGAGGAAACGCTCCTTCGGATTCACCAGCATATGAGACAGGAGTTGGCGGAATACGGTGCCTGGGTAGACGCCATCTACTATTGCCCGCACCATCCCGACGACGGGTGTGAGTGTGGGAAGCCCAGGCCGGGGCTTCTGCTAAGGGCAGCGGAGGAGCTTGGGATCGACCTGTCGCAGTCGTTTATGGTGGGGGATGCGGGTAGGGATATGAAGGCCGGCAAAGCTGCCGGCTGCCGCACCGCGCTGCTGATTGCCACTGACCCCAACGCCGGCCGGGAAATCACCGACCCCCCTGACTATGTTGCCAGCAGCATGCTCGACATAGCCTGGTGGGTAGTGGCAGAGGGATACAAGGCTAGCCCTTAGCCGGACGTTCGTCAAATTTCTTGAAGCTTTCTAGCTTCAGGCTCTTGCGCAGAGCGTTCCACAGCCCTCTTGGTCCTAGCTTCATAGGATAGACCCTGGTCTTGTTGAGGTAGACCTTTGCCAGATAGTAAAGCAGGAAGAAAAACCTGTTGTAGGGGAGGTAAATCAGGTAATTCAGCACTATGTTCCTCAAGAAGGGAAGCCAGACAACCACTAGTCCCAGGGTGGAAAGGTTCCTTTGGATATTCTTTTCTCTTTCGCTAAAACAGGAAAGGGGTGATTTATTCATATAGGACATATGAAGCTGTTCATATTTGGGATTATATATCCCCTTTTCAATGCAGTAGTCACCCAGCTCGGTCCGGGGATAGGGGTGGAAGATAGGGAATTCAACAAAGGATGCCTTAGCCTTTATGTTTAGGTCTATGGTCTCGATTTCGTTTTCTATGGTGGCGAAGGGGAGCCCCAGTATATTGTTGGAGAAGGTGTTGATACCATACTTGCGGCAAGTGTGAAAGGCGTTTATGATTTGCTCTTCATTCATATTTCGGTGCAGTATTTCGTTGCGGAAGTAAGCATTGCCCGCTTCAATTGACATGCTAATGGAGAAACAGCCGGCTTCCTTAAGCAACTTTGCCATGTCTTCCGTCATCAAATCGGCCCTGGTTAAGCAATGGAAAGGGATACCTATCTTCTCTTTGTATTTCCTGACGAACTCTTCAAGCCAGTCATCCGCCCTGTATGTAAATATGTCGTCGTAGAATTTGACAAACCCCATGGGGTATTGGTGTTTAACCCTCTGGATTTCCTCTATCACATAGTCTACAGAATGCCTCCTTAGTATCTTTCCCTTATCATGGTATAGTTTCCTGAAGACATGGTTGAAACAATAGGTGCAATCATACGGGCATCCTCGCGAGGCCATAAAGCTCCTCAAAGGCCAGCGCCCTAGCTCAGTAGTCTGATAGAACAGGCCCCGATCAGGGAAGGGAAGACTGTCCAGGTCTTGATACAGCATTCTGGTGCCAGCATCGTTCCCCTGGCGGGTAACGATGTTCTTTACCGATGAAACATCATCGCCGTTCTCCAGCCGGGATAATAGCTCGCTAAATGCTTCATCGCCCTCCCCTGCGCATATCGCGTCCAGCGTGGTCTCCTGAATACATTGAGGGTAGTATGTGGTGTGGGGGCCGCCCATAATGGTGAATATGTCTGGGAATTTAGACTTGATTAGCTTGTTGACTTCAAGGTAGTACTTATGTTCCCCGGTGGAGGCGCTATAGGCAACTACCTGGGGCCTGAGGGCGTTGATCTTATCAATAACGTCGTCTCGCGTCAATACTGCGAGGTTGGTACTGTGCCCCCTCGCCTTGGCCAGGGCGGCAACCAGCATTATGCCGATCGGGTCTATATAATCTATGGCTTGGGTGACGAAAAGTATCTTCATTGCCATCCTCCGCATTGGTCAGACATAATAGAATCGCCTCATTTCATCAATCACACAGGCTAGTTGATCATCAGTCAGATGCTGGTGAACAGGCAGCGAGATTATTGACCTGGCCTGGGCTTCACATACCGGAAAGTCTCCTTCTCTATACCCCAAGTATTCACTGGCTTTCTGGAGGTGTATCGGTATGGGATAGTGTATTTTGGCTTCTATCCCGTTCTCCAGAAGGTGTTGATGTAGCCTGTCCCTGTCCTTGACCTGAATGACATAGGTATGAAACACCTGCGTCACATTGCCTTTCCTCGGGGGTAGGGTGACATAATCACCCAATTTTGAAAGGGCTTCATCATATATCCTGGCATTTCTTATTCTGGTACTGGTTATATCATCCAAGTCATTCATCAAGTGATTGGCTACTATCGCCTGGAGGGTGTCTAACCTGCTGTTATAGGCGAAGACAACGCATTCATCCCTGTCCTTTAGACCGTGGTTTCTGAGGAGCATTATCTCGTCAAATAGCTCCTTTGAATTGGTGACGATGACCCCTCCATCCCCCCAAACATTCAAGTTCTTCAACGGATGGAGACTGAAACAACCGACAATTCCAAATGAGCCAACAGCCTGCCCGTCAATGGAGGCACTTATTGCCTGACAGGCGTCTTCGATAACATGAAGGTTGTGCCTGTTGGCGATCTCCATTATCTTTGGCATATCGGCAGGGTTGCCGGTTAGATGCACCGGGATAATAGCCCTGGTTCTGGGTGTTATCGCGTCTTCTATCAGGGTGGGGTCCATATTGTACTCATTATCGACATCCACAAAAACCGGCTTTGCCCCGGCGTTTGCTATAGTGGCAGCAGTGGCAATGAAACTGTTGGGGGCGGTAATGACCTCGTCGCCGGGGCCTATGTTCAGCGCTTTCATACTCAGGAAAAGGGCATCGGTCCCCGAGTTAAGACCGACTGCATAGCGGGTTTGGCACAGTTTGGCAAATCTGGACTGAAACTCGGCGACCTGAGGCCCAAGGGTGAACTGACCTGTTGCTAACAACAGCTCCTTTATGTCCCTGAGCATGTCTTCAGCATGGGCCTGTTTCGGCAGGTCTATATACTTCACTCTCACCTCCCTTCTGTCCGCGCCAAATTGTTCCAGCAGATAGGAATAGCCTACTTTCATTTTGTCCCTCCTTCATTAGTCTTTTTTCCTCGTTCACGAGGCTATTATGTTTCTGCCCTTCCTTAGCAGCAAGGACTTCTTCACCGCTGACATTATGTCCTCCGCGGTGTCATTGCTCCCTTGTTAGGCTAGGGGCTCCTGTAGATTTCAAGCTCAGCTATAGAAAAAAAGTCATCGTCTTTAATGAATATTCGGTAATACCTGAATCCTTCCCCGCTTCTGATGGAAAAGTCTAGCCATTGCGGATCCTCAGTGTTCAGCGTGCTCTTATCTACAATTAGAGTCTCCAGAGAGGTCCATGTCTCTTTGTCGCTGCTTCCCTGGAATACTGCATTGGCACCATCCCAAAAATGCGACGGATATCCACGCCTGGCTTTAACTCGCAACATATCAATAGTGCCCGGTGCTCCCAGGTCTATCAGCACCCAGTGTTCATCGGTCTGTGGTGGCCACTTTACATGCCAGAATGTCTCGAGGTTGCCATCAACCAAGCTTTCTTTATTCTCCCAATCAGGATTATTGAAGCTGCTTACCTCAATGGATGAGCTTTTCAGAGGCACCTGAGTAAGGCCTTGGTAGGTTTCAGGAGGAATTTCAACCGGAGGAGCTTCAACCGGAGTAACTTCAATATGGCTCCTGTAGATTTCCAACTCGGCTAGAGAAAGAAAGCTGCTGTCTTTAATGAATATTCGGTAATACCTGAATGCTGTCCTGCTTTTGATGGAAAAGGACACCCATTGCGGATCCTCGTTGTTCAGGGTGCTCTTATCGACGGTCAGGGCTCCCAGAGAGGTCCATGTCTCTTTATCATTGCTTCCCTGCAATACTGCATTGGCTCCATCCCAAAACTGCGACACAACACCACGCCTGGCTTTAGCTCTCAACGCATCAATAGTGCCCGGTGTCCCCAGGTCTATCAGCACCCAGTGTTCATCGGTCTGGGGCGGGTACTCTACATGCCAGTATGTCTCGAGGTCACCATCAACCAAATATTGTGTGTGCACGGGCTCACCGAAATCGCTTAACTCGATGGATGAGCCTTCCAGAGGCACTTTAGTGTAAGAGGTCAAATCTATCTGCGGTATCGGGCGAATCTCAGCAGGGAATTCCTCCTCGGTCAGGGCTCGGTTCCAAACTTGCACCTCATCAATAGCACCTTTAAAGAATCTTTCCGGCCAATCTACCAGCCTGCCGATGGTAAGGGGTGCAGAACCGAAGCT
>CAZCXP010000129.1:0-7150 GCA_964502665.1 uncultured Dehalococcoidia bacterium
CTACGATGCCATAATCATCGAGGAGGTCGAGCAGGAGGTCGCCGAGGGCTTTCAGGGAGTCTGGGTGTTCGCCGAGCAGCGGGATGGCAGGCTGAAAAGCGTTGCCTACGAGCTCCTGACTGAGGGCCGAAAGCTGGCGGACAAGCTGGGGACCGAGCTTTGCGCAGTATGTCTTGGCCACAACGTGGAAGGAGCCGAAGGGCTTGTTGCCTATGGCGCTGATAAGGTCTATCTGGCAGACAGCCCTGCGCTGGCGGACCACCAGGAGGATTACTACACGGGAGTGCTTGTCGATTTGGTCCGCGAGCACAAGCCGGAGATACTTCTCGCCGGTGCCACCGCGATGGGCCGCTCGTTCATCCCCAGGGTGGCCGCCATCATCTATACCGGGCTCACCGCCGACTGCACCGGCCTCGACATCGACCCCGAGAGCAGGCTCCTGCTGCAGACTCGCCCCACATTCGGCGGCAATGTCATGGCCACCATCACCTGCCAGGCAAAAAGGCCTCAGATGGCTACCGTCCGCCCCCACGTGTTCAAGAGAGCGGCGCCGGACGAAGGGCGACGTGGAGAGATAATAAAGGTGGACTTCGACAAGGAATCCGTCACCTCGAGGACCAGACTACTCAGCTTCGTTGAGGATTTATCGGAAAGAGTCAAGCTAGATGAAGCCGAGAGCATTGTCTCCGGCGGTCGCGGGCTGGGCAAACCGGAGAATTTCCAGATAGTGGCGGAACTGGCTGACGCCCTGGGGGCAGCGCTGGGGTCGTCACGTCCGCCCGTAGACGATGGCTGGATTCCCTATTCACATCAGGTTGGTCAGACAGGGAAGACCGTCTGCCCCAAGCTCTATGTCGCCTGCGGAATATCCGGGGCGGTACAACACCTCGCCGGCATGCAGACAGCCGAGGTCATCGTCGCCATCAACGAAGACCCAAACGCGCCTATCTTCGAAGTGGCCACGTACGGAATCGTGGGCGACCTGTTCCAGGTGGTGCCGATGCTGACCGAGAAGCTGAAGAAGACGCGCGGGCTCCCGTAGCAGCCCGTCCCCGTGTCACAGAATCAACAGTTACTGCCTGCCAAATTGCTCCATGAGAGCGAAGAATACGTCCTGTGGCCTTTCAATGCGGTAGTCGAGGTTTACGGTTATGAGGAAGGCGTTTTCGTGGTGATCTCCCTTGAGTTCCCCCCACTCGGATTTCAGGGGGAGCGTCTGGACCTTGGCCTCGCCGAAGGAGCAGAAGCCGTGGTCGGAGATGACAATCAACCTGTTTTCCTTGTTGTCCAGGAACGCGTTATCGAACAGCATCTCCCCTATCTTGCCATCCAGCTTCTTATACCATTCCAGGACGCAGTCCTCGCCCCAGTGGAAGTGCTGGATACGGTCGAGGAGGGTGTATACCGAGATGACAACATCAAGCTCCTCGTTCAGAAGTTGCTTCGTTTTCCGGGTAACCCTGTCAAGCTCCTCCTGCCACTCCTTCTCGTTTGTGGGGAGCCCGAACCCGACGGGTTTGAAGTCAACCGCGAAGGAGTAGGGTGGGACCACGAAGGGAACGTTTAGCGCCTTTACCCTCCTGCCCTGCCGATGCAGGATGTCCCAGATGAAGTCGACTTTGATATCTTCCCTTCTCACAATATTGCCGCCCACGGCGTAGCTATCATGTCCGTGCTCCTCGAAGGTCTTGCCGCAGAACATGCCACACCAGATGGAAGGGGATATGGGCTTCTCTTTGAGAATAAGCTCTTCGCCTCTTCCGATATCGCAGAGTCTGCGGAAATTCTCCAGCTTGTCCAGGTTTGGCCTTACGACTGTCCACGTGGCGGCATCTATACCCAAGACGAGAATCATCTCAACCTCCGACACTAGCGGCCAGCTGCCAGCACTCGGCCGTCAGCATTCAGCAGGCAGCCCTGCTCCGGCGGCTGGTCGCACATGGCGCTGTGCTATGCACGTGTAAGGAATCCCCCCGCCTCAACCCGCCCTCAAGGGAACTCTCAAATCGAGCACGGGCTTTCTCCTTCACAAGACGAATGTTTTAACCAGGGTAAGAGCACCAAGTATGATCATTGCCAGTCCTATTACGCCTCTCAGTTTGTCGGTGCTTGCCCTTCTGGTGGTCAGGGCGGCAAAGGGCGCCGCTATGATTGAGCCTACGGTTGCGGCTACAGCAAGCCTCCAGTAGATATTTCCTTCAATTAGCAGGTAAGCCAGGAAGCCAACCGCACATAAGATAGCTACTGAGACCGTGGTGCTTCCTACCGAGCTTCTTGCTTCACGTCCACTTATGATTTGCCCGCCCGTTACCAGCGGGACGTAGCCCCCCCCGGTTACTCCCTTGTTGAACGCACCCAGAACTCCGATGGCGACAATGCTTCTCCAAGAAAGTGCACTGTTTTGGCTTCGCCGCAGGAGGACCATCAATCCAATAGACAGAACCAGCGCTCCTATGTAGATTTCAAGGGCAAATTGGGAAATATTCACCGCGGTGAACACGCCTACCAGAACCCCTATTACTCCGCAAACGACGAGAACAAAAA
The DNA here is from genome assembly GCA_964502665.1 of uncultured Dehalococcoidia bacterium. GTDB lineage: Bacteria > Chloroflexota > Dehalococcoidia > SZUA-161 > SZUA-161 > SOKG01. The sequence goes on from CAZCXP010000129.1 coordinate 2,545, forward strand.
CAACTTTGGCATCGGTTGACCTCGGCAGATAACCCAGCCCGCGCAGCCGCTCCTTTATCAGCTTCTCATCTCGCCTGAAGTCCAGACTTATGTTTCCCGCTCGGTGGTGGGCAAGCCCGCCGATTATTCCGCCAGCAAGCTGACTTAGTAGCACAGCCGGAACGATCTGCAATGGCAAGAACCCTATGATGAGCAGCAAAGGGGTTAGAGGGGTGCCATATCCCACTCCAAAGGAAACGCTCAGGTACTGGCACACAATAGCAATAATGACTATCGCCACGAATAGACTTGAGGTTACCTCCATTTGCCTATCCCAAGAACGGCTAGTCCAGATAGCCCAAAGCCCGCAGCCTCTTCTTCACCTCTTCCTCTTCTTCCTTGGTGAAAGCTACCTCTGTTTCCTCCCCTTCCTCCTTCAGTACCTCCTCGAGAACAAACGTAACATACTCATCCACTGAGCCAAAACCTGTCTCCCTCACTCTTTCCTCTATCCTGCCGTAAAGCTCAGCAGACAGTGACACAGCTTTGCTTCCCTGTTCCTTGCTCATTCACCCTCCTTGAGATAACCGAGTCTCTTCAGCCTTTCCCTTATCGCCCTCACTTCCTCTGCGGTCAGACTGTCCTCACCTTTGACTTCCCCGGTGGAAGCCAGAGAGCGCATCACGAAGACAATGAACTCATTAACACTGGAGAAGCCAGTGCCTGCTATCATCCCTTTCAGCCTCTGGTAAAGCTCTCGGGGTATCTTGATGGTAACCCTGTTTGGCATAATACTCCAATCAGAGTGTAAGTATAGGATAACATTCCATTTTGATCAAGGGGGTATGCCTGTTCACATATCAGGGCACATTACTCGGTGACACGCCGTCTTTCCGGTCCTTAGCTGATTTCACCTTTTATGTATGCCTGCGTCTCCGGCTCTTTGGGGTTTTCAAAGATGCTTGCTGCTGGCCCATGCTCGATGAGCTTCCCCAAATATAGGAAAATCACGTAGTCGGCAAGTCTCCTCGCTTGACGAAGGATATGAGTAACGATAACTATGGTGTAGGTTTTCTTGAGCTCACGGAATGTTCCCTCTATGCGCTGTGCCGACATTGGGTCGAGGGCCGATGTGGGCTCGTCTCCCAGGAGCGCCTCAGGCTCGACAGCAAGACCTCTTGCCAGGCAGAGCCTTTGCTGCTGGCCCGCTGAGAGCTTCCATGCCGGGCTCTTCAGCCTGTGCTCTACTTCCTCCCATAGTCCTGCCATATCGAGATAGTGTTCCACTGCCGCATCCATTTCCTTCCTGTCCTTTAGCCCGTGAAGCCTGAGACCATAAGCTACGTTGTCATAAATCGACATGGGAAGCGGGAAGGGTCTCTGAGACAGAAGCCCCATCTTCTTCCTTACGCATGTCGGGTCAACAGATTTATCATTGTAAATGTCAACGCCATCGACTAATACCTGCCCCGAGAGCTTAACCCCCTCGATCAAGTCTACCAGCCTGTTGAAACATTTCAACAGGGTTGTCTTGCCACATCCAGAAGGCCCGATGATAGCTGTGATCTGCTTCTCCGGTATGTCCACGTTTACGTCCTCCAAGGCTCGGTGCTCTCCATAGAAGACATTGAGTTGCCGAACACTTATGTGTGGTTTGAATACGCTCATCAGCTTCACCTCATCACGTGCTTGGTAAACCTCCGGGCCAGAAGCCTGGAAATTATGCTGAGAAGTAATACCATGACTAAGAGGATGACCGCAGAGGCATATGCCCGCTGCTGAACCTCAGGGAAGGGTGTGCCGATTTGGAAGAAGACGGCAAGCGGCAGTGATGCCACCGGGTCAAGTAATGACTGGGGTAGGCGGTCGGTATAGCCAGCCGTAAACAGAATCGAAGCGGCGTCTCCAATACCCCGTCCAAATGCCAATAAGACCGCGGTCACTGCTCCCGGCAGTATCTGCCGGCACACCACGCCAATGGTGGTCTCCAGCTTCGTCGCCCCTATGGCATAGGACGCCTCCTTCAGTTCCTGGGGCACCCTTCTAACGACCTCATCCAAAGCTCTGATCATGATGGGAAGCTCGAGCAACGTCAGGGCGATGATACCCCCAAGCAGAGATGCCCTCATACCCAAATAGAGCATGATGATGAATCCAAAAGCACCATATACTATCGAAGGCACTCCCCAGAGAACGTCAAGGGATAGCCTGATGACTGTGGCAAATCTGGACCTCCCGATGTAGTCTGTCTGCAGGAATAGCGCCACTGGAAGGGCGATGACCAGGGCCAGGGCTGTGGCCCCAAGCGCGAGGTAAAGGGAACCAACTATGGCATTTAATACGCCTCCTCCTTTGCCCAGATAGTAGCCTCCGTGCGGTGTTTGGGTGATCATGGAAAGGCTTAAGGCTGGCGCCCCCTTCAAGATTACTGCCAGGAATACGGCAAAGAGGCTTCCCACAACTACAAAAGTGGCAGCCAGCATGAGCACTCTAAAGATTCTCTCCTCCAGTCTTCTCCTATCCAATCCCATATCTCCTCTCCATCCTCACCAGGATTATCCTTGCCCCCAAGCTGAAGAGGAACACGACAACCAGCAAAACTAAGGCTGCGAGCAGGAGTGCCGAGTCATACAAGGGCACGGACATCATCTCGCCATAATTATTGGCAATCAGAGCCGTTAGCGGATAGGCGGGATCGAACACTGACGAAGGAACCTTGGCCACATTTCCCACCACCATGAGCACCGCCATCGTCTCTCCGAAAGCACGGGTGAACCCCAGTGCTGTGGCAGCGATGATGCCCGGGAGAGCAGCACGCAGCACCACGAGCTTTGTCGCCTGCCATCTCGTAGCGCCCAGCGCCAGCGAGGCCTCCCGCATTCCATGTGGCACAGTTCTAATGACCTCCTCAGAGATCGATATTATTACCGGGAATACCATTATTGCCAGCACAATACCCCCACTGAGCACATTGTAGCCGGTGGTGGTGCTCCCGAAGATTGGTGCTATGTTTGTTGTTAGAGGAACTATAAGCAATATGCCAAATAGTCCATATACAACCGATGGTATGCCGGCAAGCAGATCGATCATGGGTTTTATGACGGCTCGCACCCTGCTCGGTGCATATTCGGCGAGATAGATGGACGTCAGGAAACAGAGGGGAATGGCAATGATCATAGCCACAACCGTGACCCAAAATGTTCCCACGATAAACGGGTAGAGGCCAAATTCTCCCTTCAAAGGGTGCCACGCGGAGGAGAAAAGCAGCTCGCCCAGCGATTGGATCTCAAGGATCGGTCTCGATTTTTGGAAGAGGCCGACTGCGATAAAGACGACGAGCAAAGCCGAGAAAAGAGTCGCTGATAACATCAAACGGCTTGCCAGGAGGTCTTTCAGTCTTCTAAAGCGGATACCTTTCATCATCAGCTTTTTACCTGACCACATCCCTCCAGTCCGTTACGTCGCCTGTAACCCATATGTCGGCGAAGACTTGCCTTGTTACACCTTTGGTCAGAAGGTCTTGCAAGACGGGGTTATTCCCGTTTGCCACCGCAACTACAGCATCCTTGGTCACCGAAACCCAGAACGCCCCCCTCTCGATTTCGGCGGGGTAAATCTCTCTGGAGACCATGCCGATGTCAACCATTCCCCCCAGGGCGTCTGCCATTCCCTTACCGGCGCCACCTGCAGATATATGAAAACCCACCTTGGGATGGACTTTCTCGAATTCCTCAGCCCATCTAACCATCATCGGGTAGAGGGCCCAGGCACCCGACACAGTTATGTCACCCACCAGTTCGGTTTCGGGCTCTATGTCCCCGAGCTTGTTCAGTTCCTCCTCAACCTTTTCTTTGGATAGTGCAACATAGCCCACCTCGCCAACATACTGCTGCCCCTCAGTCAGAACCCATCTTACGAACTCCTTTGCCACCCCAGTAAACTCGTTCTCGGTAACAAGATGGAGGTTCCTCGCCGGGGGGGAGGGGTAAATTCCCGTGGCTATCGCTTGCATAAGCTCTGCCTTGGTAGCATAGAAATCCTCTTCGCCATCAATTTGACCGTTCTCATTAAGGTCGATGGGAATCACTCTCAAGCCGGCTATCGGCTTTCCTGTCCCCATATCGTAGGCGTAATTCAGGTTATTGTAGCCTATCCCCTTAGCGTCTCTCTTCACGGCCTCGGCGAGTCCGGGATCTCCATAGACTGCCGTGTACATGAGATCCTCCTGATGATAGTTGCCCAAGTACGTGGCCCATGTGTCGGCTGCGCCACAGGCATCCGATCTGGTATAGACATGTATGACATACTCCCCTTCAGCCTGGCCGCCACACCCACCGAGGAAGAGCACCAGCCAAGCGAGCACCAATAAACCGCTCAACACTTTTTTCATAATCCCTCCTTTTTTGTGACTGGGCCTGTGTTGTTTTGCATCAAATCCAGTGGTATAGCTCCCGGGGTATCTTGATGGCAACCCTGTTCTGGAGGATACTCCAATTAGAGTACGATTGTAGCCTATGATTCACGCTTTGTCAAGGGTTGGGTAAAGACCCAAAAACAGCGATTCGGGACCAGGTTGGTGCTGCCACATTGCCATGTCATTGCGAGGCTTCGTCGTGAGCTCGGTCGA
>CAZCXP010000130.1:0-7124 GCA_964502665.1 uncultured Dehalococcoidia bacterium
CGTCCCCCGATGAATCGGGGTCCTCGCAATGACATGCAGACGAATTCTCATGATTCGTTGGTGGCCAGCCGGCCGCGAGACTTTATCTCTCGCCCTCCCCCAGTAGCCTCAGAAACTGCTGCTCATTCAGGATCTTGATCCCCAACTCTCGAGCGCGGTCGAGCTTGGAACCGGGATCAGCGCCCACGACCAGGAAAGTCGTCTTTCTGGTCACAGAACTGCCCGTGGAGCCGCCAAGCTCCCTTATCCTCGCCTCAGCCTCGCTTCGGGGGAAGGCCTCCAGCTTGCCGGTGACGACGAACTCTTCGCCGGAAAGAGGTAGTCCCGCTGGCTCAGCTCGTTCCGCCTTCAGCCTCACGCCAGCCCTTCTCAGCTTGTCGATGACCTTTCTATTGGATTCCTGCTTGAAGAAAGCAAGGATGCTCTCGGCAATCTTGGGCCCTATGGTGGGCACAGCCGTCAACTCCTCTTCGGTTGCGCCGGACAGCTTGTCCAGGCTGCCGAAGTGTTTAGCCAGAATCTCGGCAGTCTCTGCTCCGACGTGGCGAATGCCCAGCGCAAAGATAACCCGCGAAAGCGCCCTTTCCTTGCTTTCCTCGATGGCGGCAAGCAGATTGGAAACGCTCTTCTCCCCCATCCTCTCCATCCCGATGAGCTTGTCTTTCTTCAGCGAATACAGATCGCCAACGTCTTTTATCAAGCCTGCCTCAAGCAGGGCCTCAGCCATCTTCTCCCCTATACCCTCGATATCCATCGCCCCCCGGGAAACAAAGTGCTTGACAAGCTCATATACTTGAGCCGGGCAGGATGCACTGGTACAGCGAGCCATGGCCTCACCCTCGGGTTTCACAACATCAGCGCCGCAAACAGGGCAGCGCGAGGGCATGACGAAAAACTTCTCCTTGCCAGTGCGCAGGCTGACCACAGGTGACACTACCTCGGGTATGACCTCACCCGCTCTCTGCACAACGACCATATCCCCGATACGGATGTCTTTGCGCCTGATATCATCCTCGTTATGCAGCGCTGCTCTCTTCAGAGTTACCCCACCTACCTGGACTGGCTCCAGGATTGCATAGGGATTGAGCGTGCCGGTGCGTCCCACGCTGACTCCGACGTCGAGCAGGCGGGTCGTTGCCTGAGTGGCAGGGAACTTATAGGCTGTGGCCCAGCGGGGTTCACGTCCCACGATCCCCAATCGCTCTTGAAGATCGAAACGATTGACCTTGACCACGGCACCATCTGCTTCAAATGGAAGATGCTCCCGTTCCTCGACCCAGCGTTGGTAATAATCCTTCACCTGCTCGAGGTCGCTGAATAACGAGTTGCTTGGACTCACCCTAAAGCCCAATGACTTTAGATACTCCAAAGCTTCCCAATGTGTAGGAGGTGCTTCCCCCTCAACCCAGCCCAATCCATAGATATAGATGTCCAGCGGACGCGTTGCGGTGATACGAGAGTCAAGTTGACGCACCGAGCCAGCAGCGGCATTCCTGGGGTTGGCAAACAATGGCTGACCTGCCCTGGCCCTTTCCTCGTTCAGCCTTTTGAATCCCTCCTTTGAGAGGTAGACCTCCCCCCTCACCTCAAACCTCCTCGGCGCGCTCTTGGGAACAGCCAGAGGTATGCTCCTGATAGTCCTCAGGTTCTGAGTAATGTCCTCACCGCGGAATCCATCGCCACGGGTAGCCCCGGTGACAAGCCTTCCCTCCTCATAGGTCAATGCCACAGCAAGCCCGTCCATTTTTAGCTCAGCAACAAGGTCGAAGCGTTCTTCTGCCAGAAGGCCCGATATCCGCTTGTGCCAGGCAAGCAGCTCCTCGCTGGAGAAGACATTGCCCAGACTGAGCATCGGCTCGCGGTGCTCCACAACGCCGAACGCCTCCACCGGCGCTGCTCCCACTCGCTGGGTGGGCGACTCCGGGGTAATCAGGTGAGGGTGCTTCTCCTCGAGCTGTCTTAGCTCCCTCATCAGCTTGTCATATTCGTCATCGCTTATCTCGGGGCTGTCGAGCACGTAGTAGCGATAGTTGTGGTGGTCTATCATCTCACGAAGCTTCTCGATCCTCGCCTTTACTTCTTTCCCATCCACAGCTCTCACCCCCCCAAAAAGCCTTGTTTGCAAACCTGGGCAGAAGTACACCCTTCGTATTCTGCAGTATATCACAGTCTGAGGTGGCGACAAAAGTTGCGGGTGAGAGGTCTTTGACAAAAACATGATTTTGTGCTATTTAAAGAGGGTACAAAAGATTTATGGCAAAATATATCTTCGTGACCGGCGGCGTAGTAAGCTCAGTGGGAAAGGGGATAGTCGCCGCTTCCGTCGGTAGGTTACTCAAGAGCTACCAGATAAGTGTCACAGCGCAGAAGATAGACCCTTATCTCAACGTCGACCCTGGCACGATGTCCCCGTATCAACACGGGGAAGTGTTTGTTACCGAAGACGGTGCCGAAACCGACCTCGATCTTGGGCACTACGAGCGATTCATTGACACCAACCTCACCACTGCCTCTAGCGTCACCGCTGGGCAGATATATAGCGCAGTCATTGCCAAGGAGAGGCGGGGCGATTTCCTCGGCGGCACCATTCAGGTGGTGCCCCACGTTACCGCTGAGATTAAGAAGCGCATCCAGGATATGGCTGAGACCAGCGGGGCTGAGGTAGTGCTCGTAGAGGTAGGCGGCACAGTGGGTGACATCGAGGGTCAGCCTTTTCTGGAGGCCATCCGCCAGATGAGAAACGACGTGGGACGAGATAACGTTCTTTATATACATGTCACCCTTCTTCCCTTCATTTCGTCTACGGGCGAGCTCAAGACCAAGCCCACTCAACATAGCGTCAAGGAACTGCGCAGCATCGGCATTCAGCCCGATGTTATCGTCTGCCGCAGCGATCATGACGTTGCTGATGAGCTCAAGGACAAAATTGCCTTGTTCTGCGATGTGGAGAAGCGCGCTGTTGTCCCCCTACCCACCATGCCCTCAATTTATGAGGTGCCCCTGGTGCTCAACGAAGCCGGACTGGGAGAGATCATTATCGACCGGCTCAAGTTGACAGCAGCAGCGCAGGACCTGAGTGAGTGGCATAACCTGGTGGAAAGAATGAGGAAGCCCAAGGAAGTGTTGTCTATAGCCCTCGTGGGCAAATACGTGAAGTTACGAGATGCCTACCTTTCGGTGAGAGAAGCATTGACCCACGCCGCCCTGTACCACGACCGCGATGTGGAAATTGTGTGGATCGAGTCCGAGGACCTGGAACAGGATGGGGGTGAATCCCTGTTGCGCACAGCCAATGGGATTGTGGTGCCCGGGGGCTTTGGCTATCGTGGCATTGAAGGGAAGGTGAAAGCAGCCCAATACGCCCGGGAGTATGGAGTGCCCTATCTCGGCTTATGCCTTGGGATGCACATCATGGTCATTGAATGTGCACGCCGGGTACTGAAGTCGAGCAAACCTAACTCCAGGGAATTCGATGAAGATACGCCCTATCCTGTAATTGACCTGCTCCCCGAGCAGCGAGGAGTCAATGAAAAGGGAGGGACTATGCGTCTGGGGGCCTACCCTTGTCACCTGGTGCCAGGCACCCACGCCGCTGCTGCCTATGGAGCCCCCGTGGTCCATGAACGCCACCGCCATCGCTTTGAGTTCAATAACGAGTACAGGGATGTTCTAAGCGAGGCAGGGCTTATCCCAAGCGGGCTTTCACCCGATGGCAGACTGGTGGAGATAAGCGAGCTTGCCGACCACCCCTGGATGATGGGTACGCAGTTTCACCCTGAATTCACCTCTCGCCCCAACCGGCCCCACCCCCTCTTTCGTGACTTCGTTGGGGTGGCCAAGAGAACACTGAGGGTGGGCGATCAGCGTCCTTTGCCCTTGGAACCGAATGTCAGCAACTGACTATCTGGGGCTTCTATAGACAAAATCAGCGACATGTGATATATTGTGGGAAACGCGAATGCGTATCTTCCTGGATACCGCTAACGTCGATGAGATCCGCCAAGCTGCCAGGCTAGGTGTGATTAGTGGAGTCACCACCAATCCTTCGCTGGTAGCCAAGGAAAAACGGGCAGATATGAAGGCGGCTATTCAGGAAATCTCCTCCATAGTTGATGGTCCCATCAGCGCTGAGGTTCTCAGTCTGGAACCGGCGGCTATGATTCAGGAGGCGAGAGAGGTTTCCTCCTGGTCTCCCAATGTAGTAGTCAAGATCCCGATTTCAGCAAGCGGGCTGGAGGCCATATCTGTCCTCTCCAAGGAGGGGATAAAGACCAACTTAACGCTCTGCTTTTCCCTTAATCAGGCGTTGCTGGGCGCAATCGCTGGAGCAACTTATGTCAGCCTGTTTGTAGGTAGGCTTGACGATATCGGCCATGATGGGATGCAGCTTGTTTCCGAGATCGTGGAGGTGTATGATTACTATGACCTGCCGAGTCAGGTAATCGCTGCCAGCATCCGCCACCCACTGCACGTTATCGTTGCTGCCCAGGCGGGTGCACACATTGCAACAATACCTTACACTGTGCTTATGCAGATGATCAAGCACCCGCTCACCGATATCGGGATATCGCGCTTCGCTGAGGACTGGCGAAGTATCCAGAAGCTATAAGGCCGCGATCCGCTAATCATAACACTGTGCAAAGCTCTCCTTAGATATAACTATGCAATCTAATCACGGAGTGAAGCTATGAACATCACCGAACTTGAGACCAAAACCAGAGAAGAACTCCTGGCCCATGCTAAGGACCTCGGAATCTCTGGCGTTAGCGCTCTGAAGAAGGAGGACCTTGTTGTGCGTTTGCTTCAGGCAAACGCTGAGCAACAAGGCTACACCTTCAGAGGCGGTATTCTGGAGATCATGGGTGAGGGCTATGGGTTCCTACGCCAGCCCAACCTCCGCCCTGATCCCATCGATATCTACGTCTCACAGTCTCAGATCCGCCGCTTCTCCTTGCGCACCGGAGACGTGGTCAGCGGGCAAGTGAGATTACCCAAGGATGGTGAGAAGTATCACAGCCTGCTTCGCGTAGAGACAGTCAACTATCTCGACCCAGAGACAGCTAAGGATCGGGCCTTCTTCGATCGGCAAACGCCGATTTTCCCCAATAAGATGATCAACCTGGAGACCACCGCCAAGAATCTGTCCACCCGATTGATGAATCTTATATCTCCCATCGGCCGTGGCCAGCGAGGATTGATCGTCTCTCCACCCAAGGCAGGAAAAACCATGCTACTGAAGCACATCGCCAACGGCATCACCACCAATTATAATGATATCCACCTCATGGTCTGTCTCATTGGAGAGCGCCCCGAAGAAGTGACCGACTGGAAGAAGTCAGTTGAGGCTGAGGTAATTGCCTCTACTTTCGACGAGCCAGTCGAAGAACACACCAGGGTGGCCGAGGTGGCGCTGGAACGTGCCAAGAGGCTGGTGGAATTGGGGGCCGACGTGGTAATCCTGCTCGACAGCATCACCAGACTCACTCGCGCCTATAATCTGGAGATGCCATCCAGCGGACGCACCCTCTCTGGAGGTGTCGACCCTGCTGCCCTGTATCCACCTAAGAGGTTCTTCGGCTCAGCCAGGAATATAGAGGAGGGTGGAAGTCTGACGGTGATCGCCACTTGCCTAGTTGACACCGGAAGCAGGATGGATGAGGTGATCTACGAGGAGTTCAAGGGTACCGGCAACCTGGAGCTTCACCTTGATCGCAAACTCGCCGAGCGCAGGGTTTTCCCCGCCATAGATATCCAGCGCAGCGGCACCAGGCGCGAGGAATTACTCCTCGACGAGGACACTCTGAGGCAAGTATGGGTGGTACGAAGGATGGCTACTTTGGTAGGCGCTAACTCGGTGAACCCCGCTGAGGCCACGGAGAAGGTTCTGGAGAGACTGGCCAAGACCTCGTCAAATGCCGAGTTCCTCGCTACCCTTGCTAAGGATTTCTAGTCCCCCCTGGCAAGTTCACTTCGGTTGTTGTTCCTTGCTTACCTCGCTGCTATAATTGGGAGCGAGTCTCCATGAGTTATCACCGCATTTTGGCCAAACTGGGCACCAATCTGCTCACCGGGGGGAGCGATCGCCTCAATCTTGAGATAATGTCTTCCCTGGTGGGGCAAATAGCCAGGTTGCATAAGCAGGCGCTGGAGGTAATCATTGTCTCCTCAGGAGCGATCGCTGCCGGCAGGCAACGCCTGGGACTTACTAAGGAGCGCAAGGATATACCGTTCAAGCAGGTGCTGGCAGCAGTGGGGCAAAGCCGCCTCATGGACGCTTATGACCAGCTATTCGGCTGGCACGAGATCACCATTGCTCAGACCTTGCTCACCCGAACCGACCTATCCGACCGTCTCAGCTACCTCAACGCACGTAACACCTTGCTGGCACTTCTGGAACTCGGCGTCATACCTATCGTCAACGAGAACGACGTAGTTGCTATCGACGAGATTCAAGAGGCCAGATTCGGCGACAATGATACTCTATCAGCCATGGTGGCCAGTTTGACCGATGCCGATCTTCTAATGCTGCTTACTGATACCGCCGGCCTTTACAACGCTGACCCAAACCGCGACCCCAACGCCAGACTCATCGAAAGGGTTGATAGGATCGATGCATCCATCGAGAGCCTGGCCAGCGCAAGCCATAGCGAGCGGGGGACAGGCGGCATGGCCACCAAGATCGAGGCGGCGAAGCTGGCTACCGCCTCAGGAGTAGCAGTGGTCATCGCCGATGGCCGAGAGCCTGAGGTTGTCATCAGATTGGCCAACGGTGAAGCTATCGGCACCTATTTTCAACCGACCACATCCAAACTCGAAAGTCGCAAGCGCTGGCTGCTGAGCCGGATCTCAAAAGGAACTCTCCTCATCGACCGCGGCGCGGTAACAGCGCTGCGAGAGCAGAACAAGAGCCTGCTTCCCGCAGGAATCACCCAGGCTAGTGGCAAATTCCAGCGTGGGGACGTGGTAAGTATCTTCGAGGATGAAGAGAAGGGAAGAATTGCCTGCGGCATCTCAAACTACAGCTCGGATGACATCGCCATTATCAGGGGGGCCCATTCCGACAGGATCACGGAGCTCCTGGGCTACGAGTACGGCACCGAGGTAGTGCACCGCGATAACCTGGT
>CAZCXP010000131.1:0-5831 GCA_964502665.1 uncultured Dehalococcoidia bacterium
CCACGCCCTTGCGGACACTACGCCCTGAACGTAGCGCGTCTGCCATTCCGCCACTCCGGCGTTCTCCTTCTTGCTCTGAGAATAAGACCTCTTCCGTTCGCCCTGAGCCCCTCGATTAACTCGGGACAGGCCCCTCGATCAACTCGGGACAGGCCTCTCGAAGGAAGCCGAGCCAAAGGGCTCACCACGAACAGCATCTAGCTGGGTAGGTTGCCCGACGCCGGGCAACTCACCCACAGTCGGATGCGCTCACAATTTTGAGGATTCGTCGGTGAGCGCCTGCCCATCAGGGTACGGTACCAATTATAGCCTTTCAGTATTTTGGGGTCAAACCTTCCAGCAGCCTTGGGAGCGCTTCGAGCGGTGGCCCGCAGGGCGGGGTTGGCAACCTATAATCTGTGCCTCTGCACAAACCGCCTCATGCGCCTCAGCGCCTCCCTTATGTCGTCCAGCGCAGTCGCATAGCAACAGCGCACATATCCCTCACCACTCTCCCCGAAAGCGGAGCCGGGGACCACGGCTACCCTCTCCTCGATAAGAAGCTTCTCAGCGAATTCTTGAGAGGAGAGGCCGGTTACCTTAACGGAGGGAAAGGCATAAAACGCACCCTTTGGCTCGAAGCAGGAGAGCCCAATAGCGTTCAGTCCCTTCACCATCACCCGGCGCCGTCGGTCGTAGTCAGCAACCATTTCTCTGACTGAGGTCTCGCCGGACTTCAGTGCCTCGATGGCTGCCATCTGTCCTGTTATGGGGGCACACAGCATAGTATACTGGTGGATCTTGGTCATCGCCTCGATTATCTCCGCCGAGGCTGCGGCATAGCCTACCCGCCACCCGGTCATGGCATATGATTTGGAGAAGCCTCCGAGCAGAACCGTGCGCTCCCTCATATCGGGAAGGCTGGGGAAACAGGTGTGCTTAACTCCATAGACGAGTTGGTCATATATCTCGTCGGAGACCACTATCAGGTCACGCCTCTGGGCCACCTCGGCTATCCCTTCCAGGTCTCCTCTTTCCATCACCGCACCGGTTGGGTTATTGGGATACCCCAGAAGAATGGCTTTGGTGCGCCTGGTAATCCGTTCCTCGATATCGGCCGCGTTGACCTTGAACCCGTTCTCGGCCGTGGTTGGCACGGGTACGAATACTCCTCCCGCCAGGACAGCGCAGGAGCTATAGGATACATAGGTGGGTTCGGGGGAAATGACCTCGTCCCTGGGGTCGAGGATAGCCCTCATCGCCAGGTCCAGTCCCTCGCTCACGCCCACGGTGATGAGGAGCTCGCTATCCGGGTCATATTCCAGCCCGTAGCGCACACCTAGGTTTCGAGCCAGCTCCTGCCTCAGTTCCGGCATCCCCCGGTTGGAGGTATACATCGTATATCCCTTCTCGATGCCAGAGATGGCAGCCTCACTTATATGCCACGGCGTGGCGAAGTCCGGCTCGCCGACTCCCAACGAAATGGCATCCTCCATGGTGGACAACAGGTCGAAGAATCTCCTGATGCCCGAAGCGGAAAGACTCTCCACCCGCTGCGAGATGATCCTGCGGGCACGCCTGGAACGACCTACGGGCCTGGCCGACATGCAAAAGCCTCCTCTACCTATAGTGTCAGCGGCTCTCGCCGCACCTTTTCTTCACCCTCGAGAATTACTCCATCCTGTTTGTATGGCTTGAGGAAAAAGTGAGTCTGAGTACCCTGCACCGATTCCAGGGCAGCGAGCTTCTCGGAGACGAAGCTGCCCACCTCATGCTCCGTTTTGGCTACCACGAAGATAGCCAGATCGTAGGCCCCAGAGACCAGATAGACCGAATGCGCCTCGGGGAAGCGATATATGCGCTCGGCGATAGCATCGAAGCCGACGTCCTTCTGCGGCTGGATTTTGACTTCAATGAGGGCCTGCACCCGCTCCTTACCGGCCTTCTCCCAGTTAATCACCGTTTTGTATTTGACAATGGTGCGATCCTTCTCCGCCTCTGCGATCGTTTTCCGTACCTGTCTCACGGAAAGGCCTGTCATGGCAGATATTTGCTTTAGAGTCACTCTGGCGTCCTTCTCCAGCACTTCAAGGACTTCCGTTTTCATCTCTTCCCCCCTTTGCGCTCTTCGACAGCCATTCAGTGGCCAGCCAGCGGTCGCTGGCCTCATAATAGCAGAGCTCAAACATCCTGTCATCCTCGGTGACGATTCGAAAATGCTTTTCTCCAGGCTGCTGCCACTCTTTTTCAACCTTTTTCACCCTGCGCTCCATGCCCTCCCAGAGGAAGGACTTTGGACGCTCAGCATAGGTATGGCCTGAGTAGCAGGCAACCTCTACTGGCTCACGTTCCATCTAAATCTCCGGCCGTCTGTTTCCCCATCCCGTCGCCTGCTCATAGGCGAAGGCAACCCGAAGCACCATCTCCTCGGAGAACGGCTTGCCCAGGATCTGCATGCCCACAGGGAGACCATCGACAAACCCCGCGGGCACGGATATACCGGGGATGCCAGCGATGTTTATGGGCAGGGTGCAGACATCGCTGAGATACATCTGGAGCGGGTCATCCACCTTCTCTCCGATACGGAACGGCACCGTTGGAGAAGTAGGGGTGACCAAAGCATCACACTTGCTGAAGGCGTCAGCGAATTCCCTGGTGATCAAAGTACGCACCTTCTGCGCCTTGAGATAGTAAGCCTCATAGTAACCAGCGGAGAGGGCATAGGTCCCCAGCATTATCCGCCGCTTCACCTCGGGCCCAAATCCGTACTGGCGGGTCTTCTCCAGGGCATCCCACATATTCTCCGCCTGGTGCTCGGAGAAGCCATATTTCACCCCATCGTAACGCGCGAGGTTAGCCATGGCTTCCGAGGGAGCGATGACGTAGTACGCGGCCAGAGCATAGGGGGTGTGAGGCAGCGAGACCTCCCAATCCACCTCGGCCCCAAGCTCCTCCAGCTTGCCAATAGCCTGCCGCACGACCTGCTCCACACCGCTCTCCATCCCTTCGACGAAGTACTCCTTGGGGACGCCAATTCGCAGCCCGCGAATGTCAGGAATAAGCGACTGTGTGTAATCAGGCACCGGCTGATCAACCGAGGTCGAATCCCGTGGATCATGACCGGCGATGGCATTCAGCACCAGGGCGCAATCGGTCACGTCCCTGGTCACTGGCCCTATCTGGTCGAGGGAGCTGGCGAAGGCCACCAGTCCATATCTCGAAACGCGCCCATAGGTGGGCTTGAGCCCAACAACGCTGCAGAAGCCAGCAGGCTGGCGGATGCTGCCCCCGGTGTCTGAGCCCAGGGCATAGATCACCTCCCCAGCAGCTACTGCGGCTGCCGGCCCTCCACTGCTGCCGCCGGGTACGCGGTCCAGGTCCCAGGGGTTGTGGGTAGGGTAGAATGCGGAGTGCTCGTTAGAGGAGCCCATGGCAAACTCATCCATATTTCCTTTGCCCACCAGCACCATACCCTGGGCATTCAATTTCTCAACCACGGTGGCGTCATAAGGGGGAACGAAGTTCTCCAGCATCTTCGAGGAGCAGGTAGTGGTCGTCCCTTTGGTACACATATTATCCTTGATCATCACAGGGATACCGGTCAGCGGGGAGGAATTACCCGCCTTGATGCGCTCATCCGCCTGCCGAGCCTGGGCAAAAGCCAGCTCTCCGGTAACGGTGACGAAGGAGCGCAGCTTATCCTCGACCTCATCAATGCGCTCAAGCGATGCCTTCGTAAGCTCCAGTGATGATACCTCGCCCTTTTTCAATAGCTGGTGTGCCTCGTGAATCGTAAGGTCGTATTTCGGCATTATCCTCTTCCTTATTCCGAAAACAAAGTTTAATGCGTTCGCCCTGAGCCCTTCGACAAGCTCAGGATGGGCCTGTCGAAGGGCCGTTCATGGTTCGACAAGCTCACCACGAACGGCATCTAGCGTATCAATTTTCATCATTCGTTGGTGCGGAACCGCCCACGAGGGTTTGCTATGCCCAGGTATTCACTATACTCCACCAGGTGAGCCAGCGCTCTGGCTGCTCTCTCCGGAGTAAGGTAGGGGATGACATGGTTCCGTTCCATCTTCTCGTAGAGTTTCCCCCTTCTCATGTCGGGAATGCCCATGTGGGCCATGACCACCGGCTTCTGATACCTTGTCATCAGTTCCATCAACTTGTCCATGTCACGCTGCTCACTATCGTCTGAGGATTCTATCCATCGATCCACCTCGCCTCTCATGGAAGGAGGCAAATTGACCCACCGGGCATAGCTAGCAGACGCTCCAGCGGCACCGATTACCAGGGCGGCATCTATGTTCTCATCCTCTATCAGCGCCCAGAGGCAGGGATAACTGAACATGTCCCCCCCGGTTTCAACCGGGTTTACATGGGACCACCTTGGTGTAAGAATGGAATTTATTTTCTCTATCGTGGCTGGCGATAGCGGGGGCAGTTCCAGACCCTGCCTCATTAGGACATCCGCAGCCATTACCGCCATGCCACCACCCGTTGAGAGCACCCCCACCCTTCTTCCCCGGGGCAGGGGCTGGCCCAGCAGAACCAGAGCGACATCGATCAGTTCGCTAACCTCCTCTACACTGATCACGCCGCATTGCCTGAACGCTGCCTCGCAGACCGCATCCGACCCTGCTAAGGCCGCGGTGTGCGACCGCGCTGCCCTGGCCCCAGCCTCCGTTCGCCCTGCCTTCAAAACGACAACAGGTTTCTTCCTGGTAATCTCTTTTGCCAGTTCGAAAAAGCGCCTGCCTTCCCTCAGACCCTCGATATAGCCCAGGATAATCTCGGTTTCGTCATCCTGAGCCAGATACTCCAAATAGTCCTCAAAGTGTAGATCGGCCTCGTTCCCACTGCTGATATACTTGCTGAATCCCAGGCCCATCTCACAGGCCAGGTAGACAATTGTCTGGCTCGTGTTTCCACTCTGAGTGATGAGTGCCAAGGAGCCCTTTTTCACCGGCGGCAGGTAGGGTACAGTGAAAAAGTCGGAGGAGCTGTCGAAGTGCCCCATACAGTTTGGCCCCACGAAGCGAATCCCGCCTCGCCTGGCGATTTCGACCACCTCATGCTCGATTCTCGCCCCCTCTTCTCCGGTCTCGGCAAGCCCGCCGGAGATAACAACTGCAGCCTTGACTCCCTTCTGCACGCAGTCCTCCATAGCCGCAGGAACGTCCTGAAACGGGACAGTTATGACGGCAAACTCTACAGGCGCGGGCACCTGCCTCATACTCTGATAAGCCTTCAGCCCTTGCACCTGGGGTTCATTCCTGTTTATGGCATAAATCTCCCTGCCCCCCTTGGCCAACAGGAGGCTAAGGATGTGATAACCCCATTTGCCCAGGGCATTGGATGCCCCGATCACCGCGACTGATTTGGGATCGAATAGATAGTCCAGCTGTTGTTCAAGACTCATGATCTCGCTCAGGCTTACGGGGTAATTACTCCAGGACCGCCCTCACCCGAAAGCAGCCATCCTCTTCCTGAGGGGCGTTGGCCAGGATCTCGGCGGGAGCAAAGGACGGCGCTACCTCGTCTTCTCGAATCACGTTATTCAAGGCAACAGGGTGAGAGGTAGGAGGAACCCCTGTGGTATCCACCCGCTGCAGTATCTCGAAGTTCTCCAGTATGTTGGAAAGCTGCTCGCTGAATTTCTCCAGGTCAGCCTCATCGACACCCAATCGGGCAAGAAGGGCGATGTGCTTTACTTCCTCTCCGCTTAACTTCAACGCGACACCTCAGAAGCGAGTCGTTTACGCATACATAGAGGCATTATATCACCCGCTTCGGACACGGGCAACGGTTTGCCTCGGTGATATCTGCGACCTATAATAACCAGAGGA
>CAZCXP010000131.1:5931-7031 GCA_964502665.1 uncultured Dehalococcoidia bacterium
GAGCCATTTCAGGAATTGCGTATCTGGCAGTCCTCGCAGTCAGCCTTGTGCTCCTGTCCTCCTGTGTCACTCCTTCAGCCATACTTACCAGCGCAGAAGTAGAGGATGAAATATACAGGCTGGTCAACGAGGAGAGGCAGAGGGTCGGGCTTACGGATCTCGACAGAGACCCCGCTTTGGATGAACTGGCGAGGCGGTATTCAGCAAGCGAGTTCTCGAAGACCGTGGAACAGTCCAGCGATCTCGTCTATTTGCGGTGCAACTCCTGGTGGATTACCTACAACGGCGGGTCGCCCAAGCTCCATGAGGAGACCGCCAGAGAGCAAGTGGACTACTGCCTTAAGAACGACGATCTCAGACAAGCGCTGCTGAGGAGCGACGCGAGGGCAACGGGCCTGGGAGTAGCCATCGCGGGGGACACGGTTTACTATGCCCAGGTCTTCGATGTCCTCAACGCTGTAGATGCACACGGCGAGCCCGTAAGTCTCTTTGAGAACGCTCAATCAAAGGACCCTTCGTGGAGGCAACTCAGGGAGTTCGTTCTCAACGACGACACAGATGAACAGCCCTACATACCGGACTCGTTCGTGTGCAGCGACTTCGCTGCTATGCTGCATGATAAAGCGGAAGCGGCAGGGATCAGAGCCGCGTACGTGAGCGTTGATTTCGATGGCGGCCCCGGACATGCACTGAACGCCTTTAATACAACAGACCAGGGGCTGGTTTACATAGATTGTACCGGACAGGGGCTCAACACCGTGACATCCGGGATAAGCGGCGACGGCCAGGACACTACCATGGACTACGACAAAGTAGCTTACGTGGCTGTGGGACATGAGTACGGTCTCATATCTCTGGATAGGGCCTCTGCCTTTGACCACGAGTTCTATGAACAGTGGATGCAACAATGGGAAGATTACCAGGCAAAAGCGCGGCTATACGAGCAGAAGCGCGATGCATACCACGAGGCTGTAGGAGGCAGAACCATTATCAGCGACCCCGAAGAGTATGCCACACTTCAAAGTATGTATGAAGAGCTGGAGACTCTGAGAGAGGAACTAGAAGCACAAGAGAGTATTCTGGGGAACTACCGTTGGCAG
>CAZCXP010000132.1:0-7026 GCA_964502665.1 uncultured Dehalococcoidia bacterium
CCCATCATGCTCCGGGAGGTAGAGGTAGGACGTGCCATCGTCAATATACCCACGCTGGTCATGAATTCCATCGGCGCTGGAACCGGCCAGTACGTCAGCATCGACCCAGAGTCCAAGAGGGTTGACATCGGCCCAGGGAGTGCAGGCGCCGATCCCGGCCCGGTTGCCTATAACATGGGCAATGACACGCCCACGGTGATGGACTGCGCGCTTATCCTGGGAATACTCAACCCCGATTACTACCTCGGTGGCAAGATGAAGCTACACAAGGATCTGGCCTTCAAAGCCATAAAGGAGAGGTGTGCCGACCCGATGGGTGTTGACTCCCACCAGTTTGCGGAGGGTGTTCTGAGCTTGGTCAATGTCCGAACGAGAGAGCATATAAGAACGGTCCTATCCGTCTGGGGTTACTCGCCCGCTGACTATCACTTGATAGGGTACGGTGGTGCTGGCCCGATGTTTCTCGCCGGATATACAGAGGGGTTGCCTTTCAAAGGTGTATTCACTGTGCCGTGGGCTGCAGCCTTCTCGGCCTTTGGATGCTGCGCTGCAGACTATCTCCACCGTTATCAAAAATCCATTCCCATGGTGGTAATCCTACCGGGATCGGATGAGACAACCAAGGTGTTCATGGGAGCACAGCTCAACTCCGGCTGGGAGGAGCTTGAAAGGACAGCAGTGACCGAAATGGAAGAGGAGGGTTTCAAGCAAGAGGACATTGTCTTGCGGCAGATCGCTTATGTTAGATATATGATGCAGCTGGAAGACGTGGAGGTAGTCTCACCCGTTTCCAGGATAGGTACAGCCCAGGACATGGATAGACTGATAGCTTCTTTTGAGCAGACCTACTCCCGAAAATATACCCATGCAGCGAAGTACCCGGAGGTAGGTTACCAGATTATGGAGCTCGGCCTCCATGCCCTGGTACCTAAGCCCAAGCCGGAGTTGAGGAAGTACCCGCTCAGAGGCAAAGCTCCATCCAGTGAAGCACTTAAGGGGGAGAGAGCGGTCTACCAAAAGGGAAAATGGGAGAAGGCCAGACTGTATGAGATGGATTTGCTGGAAAGCGGCAACGAGGTTGAGGGGCTGGCGATATTGGAGGCACCGGGTACTACCATGCTCGTGCCCGCAGGCAAGAAGGTGGCAATAGACGAATACAGAAGATACTGGCTGAAGGAGGCATGAGATGGAGCAAAAGGTCAGGAAGGGCATAGGCTGGGGCGGAAGGACTCTCAAAGACATGTGGGAAGAGAAGGAACGGCTTTACCAAGAGACTGGCTGCTATTACGGTCTTAAGGAGCTGCCACTGATGAGAGAGGACCCGCTAAAGCTGGAGGTGCTGGCCAGTAGACTCCTCGCTGCCGTCATAGCAGGTAGAGAGACCACCCGCATGATCAGCGCCTCCCCGTTAGTCAGAGATGTCGCGGAGCTGGCGGTTGCCATTTACACCCCAGAGGGTGACTGTATCCTCCAATCTACCGGAATCATAATCCATATCCCGCTCATGGGGCAGGTTGTGGAGTGGATGATAAAGGAGAACTACGAGGAGGAGGAAGGAATCGGCGAAGGTGACTGCTTTACCTCCAACGATAACTATATTGCCGGCATGCATCCTGCCGATTTCTATGACATAATGCCTATCTTCTGGCAAGGGGGGCTGGTAGGCTGGGTAGGTACCGTCATCATGGAGCCTGAGCAAGGGGCTCTTGCCCCTGGATGCATGCCCTCCGGTGCCACCGAGAGGTTTGTCGAAGGGCTCAGGTTCTCTGCGGAGAAGACCGCGGTCAATGACAGGCATACCAAGACATTTGAGAGAAGGGTTCGCTTAGGCTGTCGAATGGGCGACTTCGTACTCCTTGACAGGAAAGGAGCGCTGGCTGCCGACATTAAGGTGAGGGAGGAGATCAAGAAGATAGTAGAGGAGTTCGGCATAGACTATTATATGGCGGGGGCAAGGGAACTCATCGAGATAGAGAGGAGGGCGCAACTGGAGAGGGTTAAGCGGAGGACAGTTCCGGGCAAATTCCATAACCCAACCACCTATGAGATGTATATGACAAGGACCATCGCGCCCCCGCACCATGCGATAGACCGGATAACTCTCGTTCCCTGTGATTTTCATATCAAGCGGGACGGCAGGTATTTCTTGGATTTTGATGGTGCCGGCTCCTGGGGTTGGCATCCCAGCAATACCTCCCCGTCAGCGATCCTGGGGGCAGCCTGCCTGATGCTCACTCAGACCATAGCCTATACCGGGAAATCAAACCAGGGCACATTGCTCACTGTAGAGATGAATACCCCCCATGACACCTTCGTCAACCCCAGCTCACCCCACGTCCCCTCGGGCATGTTCTTCTCCTGGCCTATTATGGGTGGTGCTCTATGGCTGGGCCACCAATCTCGGGCCTTCTTCAGCCGCGGATTTGTCGAGGAGTTCCGCGCGCCAACGCCCCTGGGCGTGGGTGCCAGCGGCGTAAGCGCGCTGGCAGGCAGAAGCCACTTTGGAATGGATTTTGGGTTTCAATTGATGGAAGCCCCCGGCTTCATTGGCAGTGGCGGTTTCGCCATTCGGGATGGAGTGCTATCTGATGTTATCTTTCTCCCCGACTCTGACATGGGCAATGTTGAAGTCTGGGAGATGGTGGTCCCTTTGCTTTGGATGGGCAGGAGGTTTCTACCTGATGCCTGTGGCTGGGGGAAATACCGCAGCGCATACTCTCTAATGGGCACCTATATGGTATACAAAACCACGCTCCTCTCTCTCGACACCGTTAATATGGCCCACTGCGAGAAGATAGGGTGCAACTCGGGTGTGTTCGGCGGCTACCCAGGGCATGGTGGCTTTGGCAAGCTAATTATCAACGCCAATACGATGGAGCTGGTAACGCAGAGAAAACCTCTAGCTCACGGAGAAGGATACCCTGGGGTAGGCGACCTGGAGCAGAATATCAAAGGCGACCTGATTATTCCCCTGGCAAACTCTTATGTTAAGGCTATCGTGAAGCACGGCGACTACTTTCAGGGTTATATGGGGGGTGGCGGCGGTATGGGCGATCCGATAAGGAGGGACACCGCCCTTGTCAAGCAAGACCTGGATAGTGGGTTGCTCACCATTGATTGCTGCCGCCGTATCTACTGTGTTGACGCCGAATATGATGATGAGGCTGAGGAATGGGCAATTGATGAGCAAAAGACAGCGGAGCTGAGAGAGAAAAGGAGAAAGGAAAGACTATCAAAGGGCGTCCCGGCAAAAGAGTGGTGGCAGAAGCGGCGGCAGGACATCACCGACGGAAAGCTGCCATCGCTGCTCAAGGCGATGTACAATGACTCCCTAACCAAAGGGCACAGATGGCCAGGGGAGTTCAGGGCGTTTTGGCAACTGCCTGAGGATTTCACCTTTGGGGAGGCTTAACATGCCAGGGATATCATATCCGAAGGAAGTAATAAGAGACCTGATAGAGGGAAAGCTGCCCTGGGATCAGACTAAGTCGATAATCAGTGGTCATAAGGACGATGACAGGTTCGACAAATATGTAGAAGTATTGCAGGAAAAAGTTCCCTGGAAGGAGCAGATTCTACTCCCTTTGACTGACCAGCTATACATAGTGCAGAAGGGCAGCGAAAGGATTGTCAAATGCTATTGTGGTCATGAATTCGGGGACTATCGCGAAAACTGGAAACTGAGGTCCCTGATTCATGTGCGAGAAACGGAAGAGGAAATTGACGAGTTGTACCCATATCCCTCTAAACCCGACCCTGAGTACTGCGAGATCAGGGAGCATTATTGCCCCGGATGTGGCACTCAACTGGAAGTGGATGTTGTTCCCTTCGGCTACCCTGCGGTTCTTGACTTCCTGCCAGATCTGGACACCTTCTACCGGGAATGGCTGGGGAGACCACTTCCCGAGGAGAAGGAGTGTAAAGACCTGACCTATGGACTCACAAGGAAATGGCGCGAGGAAAGTCAGGCCAGGTAATTGGGTGAGAGCTATCATGGTGCCATAGTGCCGTTCGGTGATCAAAATGACAAAGGCATTGCGCCAAGGAGGAGCCGTATGCTGAATAAGGTGTTTAGCAGCTTTGATGACGCAGTAGCCGACATCCCTGATGGCGCTTCCATCGCTATTGATTCCTGGGGAGTCGCTGGCACTCCCCAGAACCTGATCGCCGCTCTCAAGAGAAAGGGGACAAAAGACCTGACCATCATCACTCATGCCTTCGTACCCCAGTACTTAGATGAGCTTTGCTTCCCCGCAGTCCTGCTCCCTCAAATGAAGAAGCTGATAACACCGGTGGTAGGGTTTGCTGCGGGGGGAGCAGGGGCTTTTGTAGAAAAGTATGTGGAAAAGGGATTGGAGGTGGAGGTTACCAGCCACGGCACTTTAGCCTCAAGGCTCTATGCCGGTGCTGCTGGGCTTGGCGGATTCTATAACCCTGTTGGAGTGGGAACCATTCTGGAGGAAGGGAAAGAGAAAAGGGTTATCGATGGCACGGAGTATATCTTCGAAGCCCCAATAAAGGTGGACTACGCTTTCATCAGAGG
The DNA here is from genome assembly GCA_964502665.1 of uncultured Dehalococcoidia bacterium. GTDB lineage: Bacteria > Chloroflexota > Dehalococcoidia > SZUA-161 > SZUA-161 > SOKG01. Next base: position 4,544 of record CAZCXP010000132.1, read on the forward strand.
CTACAAGGGGGACAAGCTGGGCAATCTGGTCTACCGGGGTGTTTACAGGTTGGACCACCCGGTAATGGCGATGGCAGCCAGCGTCACCATCGCCGAGGTGGATGGATTAGTGGAGATAGGGGAGATTGACCCCGAGCACGTGGTGACCCCGGGGATATTCGTTGATCGCATCATCGTAATCCCGGAGGAAGGGCTTGGTACCTCCAAGAAAGGGAAAGAACTGATAGCAAAGTTGAGCGAGTTGGCGATGGGGCGCAAGATGATGCTCAGAGAGGCAGGCACCGAGCAGAGACTAGATCTTGAAGAGATGAAGGCCAGAGGAATAAAGCAGAGACTTGATAAGGACACAATGGCGATGAGGGCAGCCAAAGAATTGAAGGCGGGGGATTACGTTAACCTTGGTATGGGAATACCCCAGCTTTGCGCTCTTCATATACCGGAGGGTGTCGTCTTTCAGACCGAGAACGGTGCCCTGGGCTATGGACATCTTGTAATGGAAAATGAACTAGAAAAGGCAGGGTTTCACTATGTCGATGCTGGAGGAAGGTTTTTCAGGAAAGCACCCGGCATGGCGCTGTTTGATATTCTTACTGCCTTCGCCATGATAAGGAGCGGTCGTCTGATAAGCATTATGGGAGGGCTTCAGGTTTCGGAGAAGGGAGATTTGGCGAATTGGAACCCCGGCGGTGGCATACTCGGCGGCACCATAGGAGGTGGGATGGACCTGGGTTGGGGTGCACGAAGAGTGATCATCACTATGGAACATACTACGAAGGAAGGGAAGTCCAAGATAGTTAAGGAGTGCGCTTACCCCCTCACCGCCAGGGAGTGCGTAGACCTCATCATAACCGACCTGGCTGTGATCGAGGTTACGTCTGACGGGCTCTTGTTAAGGGAGGTAGCCCCTGGTTGGACGGTAGAGGAAGTGCGAGCACTTACCGATCCTAAGCTTATTATCGCCCCGGACTTGAAGGAGATTGAGCTGTGATAGAAGAACCAGCACACGAGAAGCCCGCTGTTGTGGGGGTTTCTGCTATCTCGCGGCGCTGGCTGGCGGGAGTTCCACTGACCACGCTTCTCTGCAATGGAGGGGACAATTTAGAAAGACCTGCCAATTGAGGCTGACTACTGTGCTAGCTGATATACTTCGAGCATTTGCTTTGCGGCCTTCTCCCAGTTGAACTTACGTTCCGCTATTCTTCGGCCGGCGTGCCCCATCTCTCGCCGTAGCTGCTCGTTATTCAACAGAAGCTTGATGGCAGCCGCTAGGCCGGGAACATCTCCTGGCTCCACCAGTATGCCATTGTGGCCGTCGGAAACGAGCTCAGGCAACGCACCCGCTCTGGTAGCTATCACTGGAAGCTCACAGGCCATGGCTTCGACGGCGGGGAAGCCAAAGCCCTCGAACAGTGAGGGGACGGCAGCTATCTCTGCCGATACGTAGCGGCGCACCAGCTCTTCTCTGCTCAGTCTGCGGAAGATCATAACGCGGTCCTGGAGCCCGTACTTACGCACCAGAGCACGGACATAGGTTGTCTCTGGCGCTCCGCCATCGATGATGGTAAGCTTCACGGGGCACTCGTCTTTGATTAGCCTCAAGGCTTGAAGCAGGTGGATGATACCTTTCTTCCTGTCTTCGGTATTACCCACGAAGATCAGGCTGTTGGGTTCCTTGGCAATGCCATCGTTATTCTTGAAGAGGTTAGTATCGACGCCGTTATACACCACCCTAATCCGGCTGGCAGGAACGCCGATGAAACGCTCTAGCTCTCGGGCGGAGCACTCAGAAACAGTGATCACTTGGTCAATATGCCGGGCAACACGAGATTGCATGGAGAGGTAGAAGGAGTAGAACCAGCGGCGGCGTAGTCGCTCTATTTGGCTCCGGGCCTGCTTGAAGTCAGCTTCACGGTCAATGCCGATGGGATGATGAATGGTGGCCACTATGGGGAGCTGTAGCCTCCCTATCATGGCCAGGCCGTAGCCCAGACACTGGTTGTCGTGGACAACGTCGAACTTTAACTCCGAGGCGAGCTTCTTGATCTCCCGATAGGCTCTTATGCTGAAAGCGAAAGGCTCGGCATATACACCCAGAGAAGTGGCCACGAACTCAAATAGGTCGACAGTGGTCTGGATGGGGCCGAAATGGTTCGTGGCGCCGTATCGGGATACAAGCACGCTGTGGCTCCCAAGCTTGTGTAGCTTGACCCCTTCAGCGATATCGGGATAGGGTGGCCCAGATATGACGTGGACTTCATGGCCGAACCGCTGGAGCTCTTTGGAGAGGTGGTACACATAAATGCCCTGACCGCCGCAGTACATGTTCCCGCGATAGGTCAGCAGACATACCTTCATTGATGCCTATCCGGTGATGACGCTAGTAAAATAATTGACCGCCTTCGAGACAGGTAGGGAAACGATCTAGTGTTCATTTGAGACGCTTCGCGCCACACATTATATACCGAGGTACGGCCTTCTGACAA
>CAZCXP010000133.1:0-7000 GCA_964502665.1 uncultured Dehalococcoidia bacterium
CTGAAGAATGCGCTCCTTGCCCGCGAATGCGCACACCAGCATCAGCAGGGTGGAGCGGGGCAGGTGGAAGTTAGTGATTAAGGCATCGACCACCTTAAAGGGGTGGCCGGGCAGGATGAACAGGTCTGTCCACCCAGCGAAAGGTTCTAGCCCTCCTTCGTTTGCCCTGGCCACGTGCTCGAGCAACCTCACTGAGCTGGTGCCCACGCAGATCACACGCCTGCCCTCTGCTCTGGCCCGGCTGATCTCTTCGGCTACCTGCCGCGTAATCTCGCCGTACTCCCGGTGTATGACGTGCTCCAGCGGGTTATCTGCCTGCACCGGTCTGAAAGAATCCAAAGCCAGATGAAGGGTGACAAAGACAAAGCTAACGCCCTTTTTGCGCAGACGGCTCATGAGTTCGGTGGTGAAGTGAAGCCCGGCTGTGGGAGCAGCCACGCTGCCCTTCTCCTGGGCATAGACCGTCTGGTACCTTTCAGAATCAGCCAGCGGGACACGGATGTAGGGAGGCAGAGGCACAGCCCCCAATTCCTCCAGCGTCTCCTCGTCAGAGAAGCTGACGACCGCGGTGCCGGTCTCCGTCTTTGCCATCACCTCCGCCTGGATAACAGGCCCGGCACCCACTTCGATCCTCGCGCCCGCCTTGAGCCTACGCCCCGGCCTGACCAGCGTCTCCCAAACGCCTCGATCTAGACGCCTCAGCAGAAGAATCTCGACCTTCACCCCACTGTCAACCTTGCTTCCCAAGAGCCGCGCCGGGATCACACGGCTGTTGTTGCACACCAGGACATCACCGGCGTGAAGGTAATCGCACAGCTCATGGAAATAGCGGTGCTCCACTGCTCCGGCTCTTCGAGAGAGAACCATGAGCCGGGAGTGATCGCGAGGCTCGGCTGCGGTCTGGGCGATGAGCTCTGGCGGCAGGTTGTAATCGAAATCGCTGGTTTTCATCCCAACTATAGATTATAAGCAAATCGGCTCACCGCTGTCGAGCGCGTGCGAGAATCACCAAACCCTGAGCGCTATCAGCAAATCCCCCTGAATCCCCCTTTTCTAAAGGGGGACTAAAGGATTCTCTGACCTCCTCGATTGACGAAGCCGAATCCTTCGTCGTGACAGGAGTCACGACGCTACCGGCAAATCCCCCCTGAATCCCCTTTTCTAAAGGGGGCCTAAGGGGGATTCTCTGACCTCCTTGATTGACGAAGCCGAATGCTGAGTGCTGATAGCTGGACCCTTGCGAACGTGAGGCTTGCTTTTGCCTCCGAATCTTGTTATAGTTAGTGTCTGCGAAGAAATGGATCAGATAGAACTGGTAGCTGCCTGCCGGGAGATACGGGGCAAGAAGGTCAGGTTTCTGCGACGCCGAGGCCTCACCCCTGCCAACCTCTATGGGCACAATGTTGAATCCACTGCCCTCCAGATCGAGACCTCCGAGCTCAAACATGCCCTGAGCAAGGCTGGTATGAGCAGCCTCATCGCGCTGAAGGTTGACGGCACAAAACTTCCCAAGATGGTCATCGTTCGCGATGTCCAGAGGGAACCCCTCAGTGGCGAATTCCTCCATGTGGACCTCTACCAGGTGAAGATGGAGGAGAAGATAAAGCTCGAGGTACCGCTGTTGCTGGTCGGCGAGGCACCGGCGATAAAGGAGCGGGGAGGGATCCTGGTACAGAATATGAGTTCCCTTGAGGTTGAATGCCTGCCCGCCAATATGCCTCACAATTTCGAAGTGGACCTATCGGTGTTGAAGGAGATCGACCAGGCAGTGCATGTAAGAGACATCCACACCGACGAGGATGTTAGCATCTTGACCGATCCGGACCAGGCGATCGTACAGATTGCCCGCAGTCGCGTCGAAGTTGAAATAGCCGAGGAAGTTGCGGCGGCAGAAGCCGTGGTAGAAGTCAAGGCCGAAGTCGTGGAGGAGAAGGTAGAAGCGCCCGAGCCTACCAAAGAGGCTGCAGAGCAATAGAAGCTAACAGTTCAGGACTCACTTTCGCTGCCCAGGATATCCCCTACAAAACCACTCTGTCCACGCAGGAACTCAGCCGCAGGCATAGCGCGTTTTCCCTCGAGTTGAACACTGAGCAGCCCCAGAATACCATCGCCGGTCTCAACCGCGACCACAGCAGGTTGCCCGGATGCCAAAGCTATCACCCGCCCCGGCACCATACCCCCTTTCTTATGTAAAGGAACAGCCTCATGTATCCCGAGCAACCTCCCCCGCCACCGAGTATGGCACCTCGGCCAGGGATAGAAAGCACGCAGCCGACGCCAGATCTCGTTGGCCGACAGTCGCCAGTCAATGGCGCCATCCTCCTTGGTAATAGGAGTGGTATAACTGGCCCTGCTCTCATCTTGAGGCTGCGGCGTCAGACACCGGTCGAACCATAGAGGCAGCGTTTCCGCCAGCAGCCGGGCACCAGCCTGGGCCAGCCTGATGGTGAGAGACGCAGTGGTATCCTCAGGCTCGATCCCAACTATGATCTGGGAGAGTATTGGCCCGGTGTCCATTCCAGCGTCCATCAGCATGATGGTAACCCCTGTGTCCTGGTCACCAGCGAGGATGGCAGCAGGTATGGGAGAGGCGCCGCGATAGGTGGGGAGGAGGGAGGGGTGGATATTCAGGCAGCCAAAACCTGGAATATCGAGAACGCTCTGGGGCAGGATCTGACCAAAAGCGGCGACGACAATCACATCCGGCTTGAGAGCAGCAAGTCGCTCCACCTCAGCAGGGTCTCGCAACGTTGCAGGCTGCAGCACCTCTAATCCCTGCTCCAGCGCTACCCTCTTCACAGGGGACGGAGCCGGAACCCGCCCTCTACCCTCCGGCTTATCCGGCTGGGTGTAGACAGCGACTACCTCGTACTCACTCCGGACCAGCTGCTCCAGAGCGGGTACGCTGAACTCCGGTGTCCCCATAAATACAACGCGCATGCTTACCCCTTCAGCCCCCTGATATTCTATCATAAGCGTTAGTCATATTGACAAACAGCAGGCCCAAGCTTAGGATTTATTTGACCTCGGATGGCCCGGATGCGGGCCTGAGGTGAGAAAATGCGACTACTGGGCGCTTTTCTGCTGGTATGTGGCTTCCTCCTGGGGATAGGCTATTTGATCTACTGGTTCTTCAGTGAGGTTGCCGAATCCATTCCCCTTCCGCTCAAGATCGCCATCGCTGCTGCCGCGATAGGTTTCCTCCTGTTGCTCATATCCATAGGCAGGGAACGGTACAAAGCCTCCAAGAAGGAGGAATTCAAGGAGGTAGAGAGATGATCGTGGTGACAACGGACAGCATAGAAGGGAAACAGGTGGTCAAGACATTGGGCCTGGTAAGAGGAAGTACCATCAGGGCCCGACATCTAGGACATGACGTCATGGCCGGCCTGAGAAACATCGTCGGCGGCGAGATCACGGATTACACCAAGATGCTCGCCGAGTCCCGGGAGCAGGCCCTCCAGAGGATGGTAGAACAGGCTGAGGGAATGGGGGCCAACGCCATAGTGGGCACCAGGTTCGTGACCTCGATGGTGATGTCCGGCGCCGCCGAGCTACTCGCCTACGGGACAGGGGTGGTAGTGAAAGGGTAATCAAGCCCAAGTGCAAGAATGCCAGACAGTTCCAATGCCCCTTGTCTGTAGCTGTAGCGCTGCCGAGTTCAGCTCAATAATCCGGCAATCCGGCTGGAAAACGTTGGGGTGTGTCGCAGCCATGCAATCCTGTTTTCTCCTCGTTTTATGACTTCCTTTTCGTGAGATGTGGGCTAGAAAAGGCTATAATAGCACCGTCAGGGGGGAGGGCTTCGGCATCCGAGGCGTCTACTACTTCCAGGCCCAAAATGTCTCAATTCTGCTGACGACATCCAGGTGCAGTAATTCGGGTAATATCGAGGTGGCATAATGGAGAATGGTAACTACAAGATTGTCAGGGTTTTGCGCTGCAAGAACACTAATATCCCCGGCTCCCTGGGGAAATTGGCCACAGCCATTGGTAAAGCTGGGGCAAGTATTGGGAACATCACGACGGTGCATTGGGGACATCATTACACGGTCAGGGATATCGAAGTGCTTGTCGATAGCAAAGAACAACTTGCCCAGCTAGCAGACCAACTGTCGAAGCTGCGAGACGTGTCGGTTCTCGAGGTCAGGGATGACGTGCTCCAACTGCATAAAGACGGAAAGATCAGGATGATGAGCACTGTTGCGATCAAATCGCTGGACGATCTCAGGAGAATATACACGCCGGGCGTGGCTGAAGTATGCGGTTTGATCACGGATGACCAAAGCTGGAAGGATATCTACACTAGCATTCCCTATTCTGTAGCAATTGTCACCGATGGGACTGCGATCCTTGGACTGGGAAACATTGGCCCGGTGGCAGGAATGCCAGTTATGGAGGGAAAGTCTGCTCTGCTGAGCCAGCTAGTGGGGATCAGCGGAATACCTATTTTGCTGGACACCGTCGACCCGGACGAAATTGTGAGAACGGTGATACATATCGCCCCTACATTCGGCGGCATTCAGTTGGAAGACATAGCATCGCCACGGTGTTTCCCCATCGAGGAGAGGCTTGAGAAGGAGCTAAGTATTCCTGTCATGCACGATGACCAACAGGGAACTGCCGTGGTCACACTAGCGGCTCTGATCAATGCCTGCAAGCTTAGCAATGTCACTCTCGAGGAGGCAAAGATTGGACTTATTGGTCTGGGTGCTGCTGGCCTCTCCGTCGGGAAGTTTATCTTGCGATATACAGGTAATCCCACATTAGGTACAGCGAAGACTGAAGCCAGCGTGAGACGGCACGCTGAGCATGGGGGTATTGCATCCACCATTGATGAGATTATGGAAACAGCCGATATTGTTATCGCCACCACTGGAGTGAGGGGACTTATAGAACCGAGAATGGTGAGAAAAGGGCAAATCATTTTTGCTTTGTCGAATCCCTATCCTGAAATCGCCCCAGAGATCGCTAGGGCATCAGGTGCCGCTCTGGCTGCCGATGGCGGTACAATTAACAACTTGCTCGGTTATCCTGGAATTTGGAAAGGAACTCTGGACGTAAGAGCCATCAAGATAAACTACGAGATGTACAAAGCCGCTGCCCTGGCCATTGCTGGTGCTACACACGAAGGTGAGCTTGTACCCAGTCCAATTGATCCTAGCGTTCATTTGGCAGTGGCTCACAGCGTAGCCAGGTCTGCCATGGAAGCTGGTGTCGCTCAACGGCAACTCGACGATGACTATTTCGAAAATACCGATGTCAAGGAGCGTCCCTAGAAAAAGCTGCCACGCGAGTGACTTTTCGTTAGGCGCAGCAAGCTCTGACAGCCATAGCAAACGGTGTGCCGATAGTCGATTGCGTTGGCGCCACCGTGGTGCTGGAATGACAACATGGGTGAGATAGCGCACGGATAGCTGGCGGTTTTGCCCGAGGCGACACTACAGGTTTGAACTGATGATTATACCGATAGCCATCAGCAAAGGCAGCAGAAGCGTGAGCAACACGTTATGCCCCATGACCGGTACCAGTTTCTCTATCTCATCGTAGTACTTGCGAGCCCCCTTCACCACCACCAGGCCAAGCGGCAGGGTCAACAACCCAAAGAGAGCCATGTAAGGCAAGACCTTGACCAGCACGGAGACGACCAGAGCCACATACGCAGCCAGGAGCAGCAAGGCATAAACCTCAGAGCTTCCTTTCTTCCCAATGACTATTGGCAGGTGACGCCGAGAGGCTGAGGAATCGGCTTCAACATCAGGGAACTGGTTCAGTAGAAGCAGGTTGCTAACAAGGAAAAACGGTACAATGGAAGCCAAGCCCGCCGCCAGACTATACGTGCCCGTCAGGGCGAAATATGTGCCCATGACCATCAGCGGTCCAAAGCCAAGCCCCGGAGCTATCGCACATAGAAGCGGTGTCCTGGTAATGTGGGTGGTATAGAAGTAGACCGTGGCAAGGCCCACAACCCCCAACGGAATGATGGCAGGACCGTGGGCGTAGAGGAAGTATCCCCCAATAGCAATGATTGCGGCAATACATGCTAGACCAAAGATATAAACGCTCCGAGGGTTGAGAAGTCCCTCTATCAGCACGCCGCTGCCGCCGCTGAAGGGTGTCCTCACCGTCTTGAAGTCCACTCCGCTTTGATAGTCAAAGTACTCGTTGAGGACGTTGACCGCTACATGGGCCAATAGAGCTCCTATAAAAGCCAGCGCCAAATAGAGGCCGTTTATGGAATATGATTCATAGACCGCTACGGACGCCCCAACAAGTACCGATATAGGGGTCAACACCAGAAAGGGAAGACGTATTTGCATAAGCCATATTTTCACCGTCGCCATCGCAGTCTATCTCCCTTAACCGGAAGTCTGGCATGTCAGGGCGAGCTATGCGAACCTGACGCTGAGCATAGAAACTATGACGAAAACCACAACGAGAATGATGGTGAAGCGAAACAGCGTCCTCTCAACGCCACGCCTGGTTCTAAACGCTGACTCACCCGTCCCGCCAAATATGCCGCCCAACCCCCCTCCCCGCACCTGAGCCAGGATAACAGCAACCACCATCACAGCAATGATAATCTGAGCAACATTAAGTAGTGACATATTACTACGCTATGCCGTCTGGCCCTCCCCTAATCTATTCCTGAGCAGTTCGTTGACCACCTGTGGATTGGCCTGTCCCTTGGTTGCCCTCATCACCTGCCCCACCATAAACTTCAGGGCCTGCTCCTTGCCCTGCTTGTAATCGGCTACCGCCCGGGCATTTTCCAGCAGAACTCCGTCCACAATCGCCTCCAGCTCGGGAGCAGCGCTGATCTGAGTCAGTCCCTTCTTCTTCACGATCTCGGATGCCCGCCTGCCGCTATGGAACATCTCCTCGAAGACCGATTTCGCCATCTTGGTGCTCAGCGTCCCCTTTTCGATGAGGTCGAGCATCTCGACGAGATGTTGCGGCTCGACCTTGCAGTCGCCGATCTCGGTGCCTGTGACGTTGA
>CAZCXP010000134.1:0-6974 GCA_964502665.1 uncultured Dehalococcoidia bacterium
TAGTAGGTTAGATGCCGTTCTGCACCAGCAGCGAGTATTCGCTGGGTCTCCGGTCAGCAAGAACGTTGTTTCTCGAAGTCACCGACTTGTCTCTCGCGCTGCTGATATCAACGTCAACCAGCCCCACTTCCTCTTCTGAGCTAGAGGCCTGGAGTATTATTTCTCCGTCCGGATTTGCGATGGTAGATTGTCCGGTGAATCTCAAGCCTCTTTCTTCTCCAATCCGATTTGACGTGACCACGTAAATGCGATTGACGAGCGAATGAATCGGCACGCTCTTCTGTAGCAGTCCGGGCAGCACTGCATTGGAGGGATGACAAATGATGTCGGCGCCTTTGAGTGCCAGAATGCGCCAAACCTCCGGGAATCTCCAGTCAAAGCACACCAACATCCCCAACTTGCATACCCCCAAATCGAACACTGGCAGCCCGATGTCTCCGGGCTGAAAGAAATCCTTTTCATTCATGAACAGGTGCAGTTTTCTGTATTTTCCAACCAGTCCCTTTGCACCGACCAGAATAGCTGAGTTATGCAGAGTGTTCCCGTCTCTTTCGTTGAAGCCACTCACAATGAACTGGTCGTGCTTCTGGCATTTTGAAACGAGAAACTCGACAAAACTGCTCTTGGCGATTTCTTCTGAGGTTTGCCAGGCTGTTTGGTGGCTGTCGAAATTGTAGCCAGAGTTGCACAGCTCTGGTAGGACCAGGATGTGCGCAGAGGCTGCCCTGTCAATCAATCGGTCGAGCAGTTCGACCGTTGCCTGGACTTCGCCCAACAAAGGTGCGAACTGAACATAACCCAACTTCATCTCAGCCCCCTTTCATTTGCTATCAAGGCCCACCAATGTGCAGGCATGGCGCGATGCGCTTGCGTTTGCTCGTATTCTCTGCCTCTTTGGAGCCAAAATCAAGGGCGACGCCGGGCCTCTTTTCTGTCCAGCGTCGCCTCGTTGTGTCCAGTGCATTAGCAGGATGTTGGCCCAGGCCAGGCTTCGGTCAGCACCTATGTCTATTTTCCCCCTTGCATACGGGCCTCGATGTCTTTTCGCGCCGTCTGTAGGAGTTCGTGCTCGCTTCGGGCGTGGGCTTCAAGCAACTTCCGCGTATGGTTCATGTAGACGCGAACGCCGTGAGCCCTTCCCTCCCACACTTCGCGGGATGTCCCCCCAAGTGCCAGTTCAGAAGCATCCTGTTTCGATTTGGCAATCCGGTCCCTGAGTTGCTGATGCTCATGGAGTAATTCGCGCAAACTCGATGCGAGTGTTGCGCTCCCCTGGTCCATGATGGCCCTTAGGAGAGCCGTCTCTTCGCGTCTGAAGTGCGCATCAAGTGCCCTATCGATGCTATCCAGCGTGTCGCGCAAGCTCTGTAGGCTTCGTCTTGCTGGGTCAAAACTTGCTGGCACGAAATCGTCGGCGGCTTTTTCAAGCTCTAATGCGGCATCCAGGTCGTGTTCCAGAGCCCGAGTCTCTTTCATAATCTGCTTATGGTCTTCAATGATCCCGTCGATCAAAGAGAGAGGGTCTTCCATAGGTTTACCTCCCTGCGGGGTGAGCGGCACGCAGTTGTTCTTCCCTATGCTACCGCGCAAGTCCGAATGAAGTCAATTGCTATGGGTGCTTTCCCTTGGTTCTGAAGTTGCGTCCAATCATGTGTTGCCGTGTGTAGGCTGGTGTTATTTTGTAGCTGAAACCGCCCGTCTATATTGCGTTTCGCACTCTCTTGTCCTGTCTAATGTCGCTGAGTTCGCCAGCAAAACGTTAGCAAACTGTGGTGCCGAGGGCGGGATTTGAACCCGCATGGACCGAAGTCCAACGGATTTTAAGTCCGTCGCGTCTGCCCATTCCGCCACCTCGGCTCTGGAAAAGCTGTACTTCGGTGAACTAGCCCTGGTGGCAAAACTGACTCACTCTTTGGTACAGCTTAGTGTAGCAGTGCAACGGATTTCAGTCAACGCCTTAGCGGTGGCTTCCACTTGGTGGCGGGGTAGTGGGTGGGGACATCGGCGGTAATCGCAGATATGACTTGGAGCATGTGCCGAAAGCATCTGTATCGGTCTCTTCACCCCTATGTATATCTCACTATCGATAAGACGATGACGATGATCACAGTCAGCGATATACCCAGCCATAGAATGTTTGTGGCTACCCGTGGGTTCCTGTATCTATTGAAGGCCCAGGCAACGAGACCGCCCACCCAGGGTTGGGTGAGCAGTATGGGGGAGAGTAGGGGAAGCAACCACCAGGCCCAGGACACACGCTCCCGGGATAGCATCTCCCTTTTCTCTGCGGAGACCAGTGCCCCACACTCCGAGCAAAACACGGCCTCCTTGAGAATCGGAGCGCGGCAGGCTTTGCAGGAGTACAAAGGCTTCGAGCAGTACTGGCAGAAACTCGCATTAGGGGTGGATCTGCCGCATGTGGGGCAATTGACTGTGTCAGCCATCTTGGGAAGCAGGATACAATCAAATGAAGTCAATGTCAAGAGGGGATACAAGCCTCCACGATGGAGTCTTGGCCAAAGACGTTATTGTTGGCGTATTTTGCCATAGACTTGCTGTGGTGTTATATTAATTTAGCGAGCTGGTTTTCCAGACTGTGTAGGAAGATGTACCATAGCGGTGTTTTCAAAATATGGGCAGACTCCCTCTCTGTAGCTAGGGTGATCTTGAAAGAGAAGGGAGTTGTTCACGCTGTCTGGTATCTTTGCAGTTTCAGAGCTAGGGGCCTTGGCAGGTTCCTTTTCGATTGCTGTTCTGTTTTGTATTCGAGAGCATGTAATAAGCCGCTCATTCATATGATAGGGGACAGTCATGTGAAGATGTTCCGCAGAAATCGGATGTTTGTTGTACATCATCTCGGGGCAGCCACGGCACATAACTTGGGAAACCCTACCAGCACCACAAACTCCAACAGAAAGCTATTTAACATAATTGATAAGATCGGTCGGAAGGACGTCGTGGTCCTGGTTTTTGGTGAAATCGATTGTAGGGTACACATATACTACCAGTACAAGAAAAACAACGAGAGCAGGGCGATAGGTGAGCTGATTGATGACACAGTTTTAAGCTACGGTCGAGCCTTAGAGAAGTTACGAGAGGCAGGTGTCAATTTTCTTGTATATGGGGTGCCTCCGGCTACAAAGGTGAGAAACGAGTATCGCTATCCGTTTTATGCTCCTCCAGAAATACATAGCCAGATTAACACGATGTTTAATGAAAGGCTGAAGGAATTCTGCGAAGAGACCGGCTATGCGTATATCGATGTGCATTCCAGGTTTTCCGATGAGAATGGTTTCATGTTGAGGGAGTATGCGGCGGACGAGATTCATCTGAATGGCAAGGTTGTAGATTATCTGAAAGGGGAACTGAAGGAAAGACTTGGAATCAGTATCTGATCATATGCCAGAGTCTGCTATGTATCCCAAACTGCCCACAGCATGAAAAAGTGGCTTTACGCTATCGAGACCTTGTGGTAGTATGAATAGCGCAAGGGAATACCTCAAGGGGTATCGGGTTTGCCGGGTCAGCCGATGTCAGTCAGGCGGATTTGGAGCGAAGGCAAGGATGGGGAACGAGAGGTCAGCATTCGAGCGTGCTTTTCACCGAATTCCTATCACAAGCCTCTGAATCCGCTCAATTTAGGGAGGAGAGAATCACGATGAAACATTTCTCACGCTTGGCAATGCCACCTGTTGTCTTCGCCTTCTTCTATTTACCCTTTCCTCAGACAACCAATGGTCACTATCTCGATCCCGGAAGCGGCAGTATCATCATTCAGGTAGTTATAGCTCTTACAGTCGGAGGACTGTTTACCGTCAAGCTATTCTGGCACAGGATCAAATCCTTTTTGAGGAGCCTTTTTTCCGGGGGGAGCGAAATTGAAAGGTCTGAAAAGTAACGGAATTATCCCAAGCTCGTTTCGAGATCCCAGTGGGTTCCTCTTCCGTCGAGAAGGCTCAATCTATCGCCAAGTAAACATCACCTACAGGGAAAACTATGATCATCTGATGAACTCTGGCCTCTATGAAACCCTTGTGGGTGATAAACTATTGATTCCCCACGAGGAAGTCGCTATAGAGGGTTCAAGACTTGATGGTGCCTACAAATTAATCAAGCCAGAGTCGATACCTTTCGTATCATATCCGTACGAATGGAGTTTCAGCCAGCTGAAGCACGCAGCCATCATTACCCTTAGAATTCAGAAGATATCGCTCGATTTCGGGATGTCCCTCAAAGACTGTAGCGCTTACAACATACAGTTCGTGAGGGGCCAGCCTTTGCTCGTGGACACACTTTCCTTCGAGAGGTACCGTGAGGGACAACCATGGGTTGCATATAAGCAGTTCTGCCAGCATTTTCTGGCACCTCTGGCACTGATGAGCTACAGGGATGTTCGGCTGGGCCAGTTGTTCCGGGTCTACATAGACGGAGTACCTCTGGACTTAGCCAGCTCACTTCTCCCATTTCGAACCCGTTTCCTATTCTCCTTGTTGTCGCACATTCACCTTCACGCCAGAAGTCAGAAGCACTTTGCCGATAAATCTGTGGATATAAGTCGTTATAGAATGGGCCGTTTTCGTTTCATTGGCCTTATTGACCATCTGGAATCCGCTGTCAAGAGATTGAAATGGCGACCATTAGGGACTGAATGGGCTGAGTACTACAAAGAAACGAACTATTCGTCGGATGCCCTTCAACACAAGAAAGAGCTTGTGTCTGAATTCTTAGAGCGGGTCAAGCCAAAGAACGTGTGGGATCTTGGCGCAAACGTAGGAATATTCAGCCGTATCGCTAGCGACAAAGGAATAGAGACTATCTCTTTTGATATCGACCCCGCTGCTGTTGAGAGAAATTATCTGGAATGCGTTGCAAGGGGCGAAACCAGTATTCTTCCTCTATTGCTCGATTTGACCAATCCAAGTCCCAGCATTGGTTGGGAGAATGAGGAAAGAATGTCTATTCAAGACCGTGGTCCTGCGGACACAGTGCTTGCTCTTGCTTTAGTTCATCATCTGGCGATTTCTAACAATGTGCCATTGGCCAGAATTGCTGATTTCTTTGGCAGTATTTGTAACTCGCTCATTATTGAATTCGTCCCCAAAAATGACTGGCAAGTGCAAAGGCTTCTATCAACGAGAGAGGATATCTTCCCCGATTATACACAACCTGTCTTTGAGCAAGGGTTCGGGAAGTACTTCACGCTCTTGAGTTCTGTGAGAATCAGGGAGTCCGACAGGGTCTTGTACCTAATGAAACGGTGTGAAGCATGAGGAAACTGTTTGTTGTTCACCCGCTGCTTTTTGCGGTGTTTCCCATTCTGGCCCTCTATGCTTACAATGTGGCGGAGGTCTCACCTTCTGAAATTGTGCTGCCAACAACGATCGTGCTCGGCTCTACGGTTCTGCTGCTATTGCTGTGCGGGTTCATCCTCAGAAATCTCAGGAAAGCCGGAATCGTTGTATCCATCTTCTTGGTTCTGTTCTTTTCCTATGGGCATGTTGCAAACGCGGTGGAGGGCTGGGGTATTGACTACAAGGTCTTATTGCCTCTCTGGAGCCTACTCATTATTTTTGGTGCCTATCTCGCTATAAAGACACGCAGGGATCTACACAAGCTGACGAGTATTCTAAATGTAATAGCTCTCACCCTGGTCATAATTCCTACAGTCAACATCGTAGTTCATGAGACAAGGGCTGCTTCATACGATGTCAATACGGCAGAAAGCATGGAAACCAACGCGGTGGATTTGGGGGAAATGGATGCCCTTCCAGATATTTACTACATCATTCTGGATAGATATGCCAGCGCAAGCACACTCAAAGAAGTTTATGATTTCGACAATAGTGAGTTCATCGATTATCTATCTGATAAAGGATTCTATGTCGCGTCCGAAAGTAGAGCCAACTATCCAAAGACTGCTTCCTCCCTGGCATCATCTCTGAACATGGAATACATCAATTACCTGGGTGAACAGGTGGGTGAAGAATCGGATGACCTGGGCCCGATATACGCGATGTTACAGGATTACGAAGTGTGGCGTTTTCTGAAATCGAGGGGATATCAGTTCATACATATCGGTTCCTGGTGGGAGCCGACGAGGGAAAACAAGAATGCGGATGTGAATATTAATCATTGTCAGGTACCCGAATTCTCGATGCACCTTCTCGAAACCACCATGGTCTATCCTATTGTGCAGGAGAGTTCCGGACTTCCTGATTGGATGACATCGCCTTTTGTAGCGGAGTTCCGCGAGATGCACCACAACAGCGTTCTGTTCAACTTTGAAAAGCTGGCTGAAGTACCAGGTATGGAAGGACCCAAATTTGTTTTTGCTCATATATTTATTCCCCACCCGCCGTACGTGTTCGATAGGGACGGTAATTACCTGACACTGGAGGAAGCTGATGAAAGGAGTAGAACGGTCAATTACGTGGACCAGTTGATTTTTGCCAACAGCAAGGTCAAGGCACTGGTCGATGAATTGCTGTCAAGCTCAGAGGTGCCCCCAATTATCATCTTGCAGGCGGACGAAGGTCCGTACCCGCTGAGATACGAGCTTGATGGGGAGAATTTCAGGTGGGAAGAGGCAACACAAGCGGAACTCAGGGAGAAGATGGGGATATTGAACGCGTATTACCTACCCGACGTTGATAACGGTCTTTTGTATCCGTCGATAACGCCGGTGAATTCGTTTCGAGCAGTTTTCAAACTTTACTTTGATGCCGATTTTGAGTTGTTGCCCGACAGGAGCTATGTCTCTTACTCGGATCAATACCCATACAAGTTCATTGATGTAACCGATCAGCTAAATCAAGATTGACTGAAGGCCATCGTGAAGGGCTGAGGTATTTTGCCTGATGAGGGATGTCGGAGAGGCATCAGCGGTCGAGGTTGGTTGCCACAGTGTCACCGATTAGTAAGAGGCGACGACCGGATTCGAACCGGTGAATAGGGGTTTTGCAGACCCCCGCCTT
>CAZCXP010000135.1:0-6951 GCA_964502665.1 uncultured Dehalococcoidia bacterium
GGACAACGGACTCTGGATCCGTGGGCCCAGGTTCGAATCCTGGATCCCCAGCCATAGAAGCCCTGTGGTAGTGTAACAATGGCGCATTCGTCTAGCGGCCCAGGACACCGCCCTCTCAAGGCGGAGATCAGGGGTTCGAATCCCCTATGCGCTACCAATAATTGAATAAGGTGGCATATGAGCGACATATTGGACGAAGCTGCTGCCGTGGTGCAGTGCAAGGAGTGCCCGTGGTATAAATCCTGCGTAATGCCAATGAGGTTCACCCTGGACGACATCAGAAGGCAGTTGCCAAGTTCGCCCTTCGCTGGCGATGATGCCACCATGTCCAGGTATTTTGCTGAACTCGCGGCAGCGACGCAGAACTTCCTCCTCGAGGGCTGCCCCGTCTTCATCCAAAGGCTGAGGGCCAGCCCCAAACTTGCAGAGCGGATCAAGAGGATGATGCAGGGTTGGGGAGCGGAAGAAGAGCCCGGCTCCCAGACCTAAGGCTCTTATTCCTGCCGGTTCTGCCAGGCCCTCGGGCGCAGAACTGTGTCACCCCTTTATAGCCACCTCCCCCCACCCAAATTCTTCCCGATATCGCCGACATGATATAATAGAGTCCATCACCGCGCCCAGGGACAAGAGCTCCATGATCGAACTGCACGATGTCTGGCGGCTGTACCGCATGGGAGGAGAGAGTATCAACGCCCTGGCTGGCATCGACCTGAAGGTCAGCCAGGGGGAATTTGTAGCCATCGTCGGCCCCTCGGGATCGGGCAAGAGCACTCTGCTTAACATTATCGGAGGCCTCGATGCCCCCACCGTCGGGAGAATCGAAGTCGATGGGCAGGACCTGAGCAAAGCCAGCGACAGAGAGCTCTCTCTATACCGCAACAAGAAGGTAGGCTTCATTTTTCAAACCTTCAATCTGCAGCCCACTTATACTGCCCTAGAAAATGTGTCTCTACCCCTGGTGTTTGCCAAAGTCCCTTTATGGAGGCGCAAGCGGATAGCCAGGGGGGTCATGGAAACAGTAGAGCTATCAGACCGACTAAGGCATAAGCCGAATCAGCTTTCAGGGGGAGAGAGACAGCGGGTTGCCATCGCCCGTGCCCTGGTAAACGACCCCAAGATCCTGCTCGCCGACGAGCCTACGGGAAACCTGGACAGCAAGACCAGCGAACAAATCATGGAACTCTTGACCCATATGAATAAGGAGAGAGGGATAACTCTGCTGCTGGTTACCCATGACCTGGAAACCGCTGGCTACGCTGACCGCATGCTGCGCATGCTCGATGGCCAGATAGCCGAGGCCGTTGATAGAAGGCAAGCGCTGTGAGCTTATTGGACCTTCTACGCACCGCCTTTTCCAACCTGCGGCGCAGGAAGCTGCGCAGTTTTCTGACCATCTTCGCTGTGGTCATCGGAGCATCCCTGGTATCACTGCTGGTCTCACTGGGAATCGGCGCGCAGCAATTTCTCACGGCCCAGATCAAGGCCATGATGCCCCCTGACGTAGTGATGGTTGCCTCCGACCCCAACCGTTTTGAGATAGGTCTCGGCGGCATAGGCTTCGGCGGCAGTCCGCAGGAAGTATCCGATGACGAAGGCAGCCCTCTTTCGCTGGAGCCGTTGACGCTGCAAGATATCGAGGCTGTTCGGGCGCTTGATCACGTCGAAAGGATAGACCCGCGCGTAACACTGAGGGCAGAGTCGGTCAAATTGCAGGGTTCAGACAAGCGTTTCCGAACCAGCCTCAGGGCCATGCCACAGTATCAGGTCGAAAGTACGGATCTTGTGGCGGGAAGGCATCTCACAGAGCAGTCCCGGGGGGAGTGCATTATTGCCAATCAGTACCTCGACTCCTTTGGTTTAGAGCAGCCGGAGGATGCTCTAGGTCAGGATGTAATAATACGAGTCAGGCAATGGAGTAGCTTCATCGGGCTTCCCAGCGAAACGAAGGACTACAACTTTGAGATAGTGGGAGTAACTGAGAAAACGCTGACATCAACTCAGATCATAATATCCATCGAGGACGGCAAGGAATTGTCCCGCTTCTGGGCGGATAACCCCGACTGGTATACCGATGATATACCTCCCGCCACTCTGCAAGTGAAGCTCGAGGACAGCCAGTATGCTGACCAGGTGGCTCAGGCAGTCGAAGACCTCGGTCTGGGGGCAATTACGTCCAAAGAGGTGTTGGGGCTTATTGGCACCATCTTCATTATCATTCAAGCAGTTCTCAGCGCCTTCGGGCTGATCGCGTTGGGAGTCGCCTCACTGGGGGTCATCAACACACTGATTATGGCCATCTACGAGCGCACCAGGGAGATCGGGGTGATGAAGGCAGTGGGAGCGTCCAGAAGTGCAATTCGTCTGCTGTTCACAACGGAAGGGATGATCATCGGTTTTCTAGGAGGAGCTATTGGCGTGGGCATCGGCTACGCCCTTGGCCTTGCCATCAACCGTATTTCCCACGCCACCTTCCTCAAGGATTTCCAGACCTTTAATATCTCCGCTTTCCCGTGGTGGCTGATAGTGGGGGTCATCGCTCTGAGCACCATAATCGCCCTCGCGGCTGCGCTTTATCCAGCCCATCGAGCTTCCAGGCTCGACCCCATCGAGGCATTGAGATACGAATAAAACCTATATGGCTGCTGCACGGTATGATTAGACCTTTACACCAATCTAATAAAGCAGGGGCTTTCTCAGGTTAGCACACACCATCAAACCAACCAGGAGAGTGAGTTGAGCCCAGAAAGAGAAGACCAGGCACCGATAGTGTTAAAACCCATCGCCACCGTCAAGAACAGCGTCAGGGAGATAGGAAAGCGCGGCTGGGCCGAGGTAGTGTCCGAGCTTGTGTTCGATCCCAGCTTCGAGGACGCTATGGATGGCTTAGAGGATTTCTCCCACATAGTAGTGCTTTACTGGATGCATCGGTCCCCGGCTTGGGAACGTTCCATGTCCAAGACTCACCCACAAATGAGGCCAGACCTGCCTCTGGTTGGGGTGCTAGCCACCCGTAGTCCAGTCAGGCCCAACCCGTTGGGGATGAGAGTGGTGAGGCTGCTGGAGCGAAGAGGTAACATGCTCAAGGTTATCGGGCTCGATGCCATTGATGGCACACCGGTGGTGGATATCAAGCCCTATCTTCCCAGCGACCTAGCTGCCCAAGCCAGAACGCCCGATTGGGTACAGAAACTGCGTTAGCTTGGTTCAAGAATAAAGTCTAATCCGTTCGCCCTGAGCTAGTCGAAGGGCCGTTCATGGTGAGCTTGTCGAACCACGAACGGCTGGGTAGGTCGCCCGACGTCGGGCGACCTACCCTTGGGCAGACACACGCACTGTTTTCATCATTCGATGACAGGCAACCGCCCATGGGGGTTTACCTCGAAAGTGACCATCTGGGTTTGGAGCGGTTATGGCTAGTCTGGAATACCCGGAATCAGATGTTAGCGAAGGCAACGATCGCCCTCTGGGGCGACAACTGGCTGAGGTCTACCGTCTCCTCATCAATCGCTACGGACCGCAGCACTGGTGGCCAGCAGATGACCCCTTCGAGGTTATCGTAGGCGCTATCCTCACTCAATCTGCGGCCTGGGGAAATGTGGAGAAGGCTATTCTCAACCTTAAACAGGCAGGAGCCTTAACCCCTGTCTCCCTTCGCAAGCTTCCCCTCAACGAACTCGCGGGACTCGTCTACCCAGCCGGTTACTACAATGCCAAGGCGCTAAAGATCAAATCGTTCGTCGAACACCTGTGGGATGCTCACCAGGACTCTCTGGAAAGACTGTTCTCCCCCGATGTTCCCAGCCTCCGTAGAGAGCTTCTCAGCATCCACGGCATAGGCCCGGAAACGGCAGACTCGATAATCCTCTATGCTGCACACAAGCCGGTATTCGTTATCGACGCCTACACCAGACGCATACTCTCCCGACTCGGGCTCAGCCCACCAGGAAACGACTACTCCGCTTTCCAAGAGCTATTCATGGAAAACTTACCCACCGAAGAGAAGCTGTTCAACGAATACCACGCTCTCCTCGTCCGCCACGGTAAGGAGGTATGCAAGAAGGCACCTCTCTGCGATCGATGTTGTTTGAGAAGCATTTGCCCTTACCGCTAGCGGGGGCTTCGCTCCCTATTCTAGAACACCCGCAATGGCAGCAGGTGTAGCTAACCATATCTGGACGATAGAGGAAATTGTAGGATTATAATGATTGAAGTTATCATCCGTAGGAGTTTCAACCATGAGAATTGATAATAATTATCCAAACAAGAAATACAAAGATTTTTGGGATTGGTTATTTTACGATTGGCACATCATCTTTTTAATGAGTTTAGTAATAGGCTATTTTTATTATCTCATTAGTACAACAGAAGCATAGCCATAAAAGATAATCTCGCAAAGAAAAGTACACGGATATGCTTAAAATGCACCTGGTATGAAAATACTTCCGATAACTATTAAAGCGACCACAAATAGTGCGACAATCTCATCCCCAGTCAATCTAATACTCGCTTAGTTCAAAATGATACACTACCCCCGAACAAGGTTGCTTGCATTCTGACAGAATTCGATGTATACTTACGCAAAAGTGAATATGGAACCGCTGGGGGAGCTCAGAGGCTGAGAGGTGGCGATGCCACCAACCCTTGGAACCTGATCTCGGTAATCCGAGCGTAGGAAAGCGGATGCTACAGAGTAAGAGAGGCCGCGAACCTAGGTTCGTGGTCCTTCGTTTTTCTGGGAGGAGGGGAATGACTCAACTAGAATTGGCACGAGAGGGTACTCTGTCAGCGGCGATGAGGGCTATCGCCGAGAAGGAGGGAGTCGAACCGGAGTCCGTGCGCTCAGGGGTAGCCGATGGCTCTATCGTGATCCCGGCCAACATAAATCACAAGGGAGTGGAGCCCCTGGGAATCGGGAAGGGGCTGCGCACAAAGGTCAACGCCAACATCGGCACTTCTTCCGACTACGGCGATGTCAATACCGAGCTGGAGAAGCTGCAGGCGGCGGCCTCCGGCCAGGCTGACACAGTAATGGACTTGAGCACCGGCGGCGATATCAACGCCATCCGGCGTGCTATCATCGCCTCGACTTCTCTTCCCCTGGGCACTGTTCCCCTCTACCAGGCAGGGATCGAGGCCATCGACAGGTGGGGAGCGATAGTGGCTATGCCGGTTGACCATCTCTTCGCCGTGATCCAGGAGCAGGCAGAGGATGGGGTCGATTTCATGACAGTCCACTGCGGCGTGACTCAGAAAGCAGTGGGCCGTCTGAGAGAATCGCCGAGAGTAACAGACGTCGTCTCCCGCGGCGGTGCCTTCGTCATCGGCTGGATGCTTCATAACGAGATGGAGAACCCTCTATATGAGCACTACGACCGCCTGCTGGAGATCGCGCGTAAGTATGACGTCACGCTCAGCCTGGGCGACGGGCTCCGACCCGGAAGCCTGGCAGACGCCTCAGACCGCTCCCAGATGGAGGAGCTGCTCACCATCGGAGAGCTGGTGGAGCGAAGTCGGGCAGCAGGGGTACAGGTGATGGTCGAGGGGCCAGGGCACATGCCCCTGGATCAGATCGCAGCCAACGTACAACTGGAGAAGATAGTCTGCAAGGGAGCACCATTCTATGTTCTGGGCCCATTGGTGACCGACATCGCCGCCGGCTATGACCACATCAGCGCCGCAATCGGCGGGGCTATTGCTGCCTCAGCCGGCGCAGACTACCTGTGCTATGTCACCCCCTCAGAGCACCTGTCCCTCCCCAACTCAGACGACGTGAGGGAGGGTGTGGTCGCCACCCGCCTCGCCGCCCACGCCGGCGACATCGTAAAGGGGGTGAAGGGCGCTCTGGACTGGGATCTGAAGATGTCCCTCGCCCGCAAAAACCTTGACTGGCAAGAACAGATCGAGCTCTCCCTGGACCCGACCAGGGCAAGGAAGGTTCGGGCCCAGCATGGCACCTCGGGATCTGGCTGCAGCATGTGTGGCCAATACTGTGCCATGGAGCTAATCGCCAATTATCTCAGCACCAGCCCAGGACGCTGCTAGTTTGCCAATACTGGAGGGAAATAGAAAATGCCATTGTTCCATCCTGTGAGAGAAAGTGATGTCACCCGTGCCATCGTCAGCAGCTTTCTACACCAGCTTGAGGAGTACGCTGAGAGCGATGTCGTCATCGTTGGCGGCGGGCCCAGCGGGTTGATAGCAGGGAAGGAGCTGGCCAAGACCGGGCTCAAGGTCGCTGTAGTAGAGAGGAACAACTACCTCGGCGGCGGCTTCTGGATCGGCGGCTACTTTATGAACAAGTTTACGCTGCGAGAGCCAGCTCAGGAGGTTCTCGATGAGCTGGGGGTGCCCTATGAGAAGGCTACCGCTGGATTGTACGTGGCAGACGCCCCACACGCCTGCGCAAGGCTCATCGCCGCTGCTTGCGATGCCGGGGTGAAGTTCTTCTCCCTGACCCTCCTGGAGGACGTGATACTCCACGAGAACAATCGGGTAGCCGGGGTAGTGGTCAACTGGAGCGCGATTGCCCACCTCCCCAAGGAGGTCTCCGCCCTCGACCCGGTGCCGCTGGAATGCAGGGTGGTGATCGACGCAACCGGTCACGATGCTGTAGTGGCGAAGAAGCTCGCGCAGAGAAACTTGCTCAAGCTTGAAGGTGAGGGAGCCTTGTGGATTGACAAATCAGAGGATGCCGTGGTGGAGCACACCGGGGAAGTCCACCCGGGCCTGGTGGTGACAGGCATGGCGGTGGGTGCAGTATACGGTCTGCCGCGCATGGGCCCCACCTTCGGCGCCATGCTCCTCTCAGGAAAGAAGGCCGCCGAGGTCACACTGGATATACTCAAGAAAGCCAGCGTGTCTCCACCTGCTTAAAAGGCTTTAAAAAGTTTGAGCCTACTATCGCCCACCACTTGCTAAGTTTTGCTATAATTTAGTTAGACTGCTGCAGAC
>CAZCXP010000136.1:0-6878 GCA_964502665.1 uncultured Dehalococcoidia bacterium
ATGGCCAGTATTACTGCAGCAGTCAACACGTTGTTATTAGCGAGGGATTACACCTAACGGCTCACGAATGTTCAACTGAGCGACGACCTCTTCTCTTCCAGCCCAAAGCTCTAAGAAGGTCTCCTACAGCGGTCTCCCCGTGGCTTGGATGGCGCATAGGCAGGTCAGGATTGATTCGATATCGGTTGCGCCTTCCCACTCTTTTCTTGCTGATGTACCCTGCTTCTAAGAGGTCTGCGATTATCTTCCGTGTGGTCCTCTCGGTAATCCCAACAGCAAGTCCTATTTCCAGGGCGGTCATGCTGGGGTGGCGGGCGATGTAGCTCAATACTAAACCATGGTTCGTAAGTAAAGTCCATTCAGCCATTGAACCTACTCCTAACTAGAATACTATTACTCCCAAAGTTATTGGAAAGGTATTGACAATGTACTAGGCATGACGTATACTACATGCAAAACACAACATGATTCGGCGCACATGCATCAGCGTTCATCGCTCTTCTATTTGTAACACAAGCAGGGGTGGATTGGCAACCCCTGCTTCAAAATATATAGCCAGTGGAGTGGGCAATGAAATGAAGACTAACGATCTAGTAAGCCAAGTACGATTATCTCCGCTTTACAACGAGCAGGGAAACGCCCCCCTAAAGAGAGAATTACTCGCATTTTGGAACAGGCATCCAAATGGGAAATTTCTGGTAAGTACCATCTCGTGTGCTTTGGACTACAGGAAGATTAAAGTGAAGAAAGCATTAGAGGAATTGGTTAAGACAGGGTTAATTGACGCATACATCGAGAGCGGTTTGACGCTCTATAGCCTCACCAAAGATGAAAACAAGCGTGAGCTGGTATTGCAGTCTCTCGCTTCAGATAGGAACAGACAGAGGCTCCCTGCCAGGTCTCTCGAATAGAAACCTAAGGGCACGCAAACGCAAGTCAGGAGAGCCAAGGTGAATCTATTCCGTTTCTGGAAAAACAATGAAACCAAGAGAGTGCCGGAACCAGTATTGCAGTATGTGAGACAGCGTTTCTTGCTTCCCACCCTTTATATCAGCGGTCTAAGGTGTTTTGAGCATGAAGGAACATTCCGCGGAGAACCGGTCATGCAAATCCGAATTTTCGACCCCTTTTTGGCCGGTACTCTAGGTCTAACGATAAGAAAACGCTCAGATTTAGACAAGCATCCACAGGTTTTACAATTCGAGGGCTACATTGACCGAAAGGGACAGGTCTATATAGCTGATCGCCGCTCACCTATACAAAGGAAACACAACTGTGATGCAGCGTCGGGTTCCTGCAACGGGGGAAATGGGGATAAGACCGCAAAGGTGCTACCTAAGGCAAAATTGGCGTCGTATGGACCCGGTGCGGGTTGGCCATCGCGTCACACTATCGACAAGGATTGGGAATGAGCACATTCTTCTCTGGGTGGCGGTGGGTAGGGAGGAAGGAGGATGTCTGGTAATGGAAGGGCATGCAGCGAAATTGGCGACGCGATTCAATTCATTATTTCCAGGAGCTCATCGTAGAATAACAGCTGACGATGTTAGAGAGATGGCGAAGTGTGGGCTCATCGGACGTTATGGTTGTTTTGAGCAATCGGACCTTCATACCATAAACGGCATACTGCGGTACGAGCTCTTACGTGGGCAAAGACTGGCGAGGTCTGACTATGATCCAGTGGTAAAAACCAGTATCACTGAGGAGAAAAGAGTTAAGATGAGACCACAATCATCGATCGATAGCAATTGAGAGAGCAGAGGGGAAATCATGATTCGAGAAGGATGTGACTCCACAAGTATCAGGATCACTGAGGTCGAGAAAAGCCTATTTTTCAGGAAGTACTTCGCCGGCTGCTTGGCTTGCCATTTCTGTAAGGACGCATGTTGCAGCTATGGGTGCCAGGTAGACCGTGCAGAAATGCATACAATTCTTGCCTATGAAAAGAAACTGGAACCCATCGTAGGTATCCCATCATACCAATGGTTCAATGATGGCCTGGTAAGCGACACTGACTACCCATCGGGTGAGTTTACAAGAACCAAGGTCTATGCTGGCAAGTGTGTTTTCTATAATCACAAATCCCGCGGATGCACACTTCACACTTTCGCTATCAAAGAAGGCATCGATCACCACTTGCTGAAGCCCATGGTCTGCTCGCTATTTCCCGTAACTTGGGAAAACGGACGACTCTTCGTAAGCAATTACCTGGATGAATTACCCTGCGCTGATCAGGGGATATCTGTCTTCGAGGCTCAGAAGAGTGAATTAAGGCACTATTTTGGCGACGGCTTTGTACACCGGCTGGAATCATCAGCTGGTGCCAGAAAAGGTGAAGAGAGCCTATTGACATAGTCAGCAATTCGTGATAATTATGATAGTAATGTAGCGTTTTTCATGCTATACCATTCATGTTACAGGTCATTAAACAAAAAAGGAGGAAGCATTAGGTGAAAAATTCAGCCCCGGCTACGAAGACCGAGGTGGCTGGGTCACGGGAAGAGGAACCTCCGGGTTGTCAGAGCATTACCAGCGACAAGGAGGATGAGCCTCCAAGTAAGATAGCTGCAGCAAACAAGAACAGATTCTTTGGCGATGTAACAGATGAAAGCTGGAACGACTGGAAGTGGCAATTCAGAAACAGAATCGCAACAGTTGAAGGACTATCAAGGTTTATCCCTCTTTCGGCCAAAGAGAAAGCTCAACTGGAACTGGTGACCGCCAAATTCCCCCTTTCAATAACTCCATATTATCTCTGCCTCATCAACACCGACGATCCAAATGATCCGATAAGGAAACAGGCAGTACCCTCTTTTCAAGAACTAGCCCTTGCTGGCATGGGAGTTGAGGACCCCCTCGAAGAAAAGAAGGATTCTGTTGTCTCCGGACTGGTCCATCGCTACCCGGATCGGGTTTTGATGGTGCTGACTAACCTGTGTCCGGTGCTTTGCCGACACTGCACACGTAAAAGGGAATGGCGCCACGGTGGTTGGGTTTGTACCTCTGATGAGATCAAAGCAATGCTGGACTATATACGCAGCAATGAAAACGTTAGAGACGTAATCATCTCCGGGGGCGACCCACTTACACTTTCAACACACCGTTTGGAGGAGGTAATCTCCGGTCTGAGGCAGATAGAGCATGTGGAGATAATACGCATTGGGACAAGGCTCCCTGTGGTGCTTCCCCAGCGCATAGATGAAGAACTCTGCACCATGCTGTCGAGATACGGACCGATATGGCTCAATACGCATTTCAACCATGCGCGCGAGGTAACACAGGAGTCAGCTCAGGCCTGCGATCGGCTGCTGCGGTCGGGAGTGCCCGTCAATAATCAGTCAGTGCTTCTTCGAGGGGTGAACGACACCGTGCAAGCCCAGACGAAACTATGCCACGGACTGCTGAAAATCAAAGTCCGTCCCTACTATCTTTACCAATGCGACGAGGTACAGGGAACAGAGCACCTTCGCACACCCGTAGAAACCGGGATAAGCATCATAGAGGGTATGCGGGGGCACACCTCCGGCTTGGCAATTCCGACATTTGTAGTAGACTTGCCCCGTGGCGGTGGCAAGGTGCCTCTGCAGCCTAACTATGTGATCTCACAGAAAAAGGACGAGTTGATATTAAGAAACTACAAATACAACCTTTTCCGTTACCGGAATCCCGGCGGTAATGGTGCCCGGCTTAACGGGCATAGGAATGGCAAGCGTAGCAACGATACAACCCGCAGTCCTGTGGTGCAAGCAACGACAATGTCTTTATCAAAGGGAGCAGACAATGAGAATAGGACTCTCGTACGATCTTAAGGAAACGGTGCGAATCAGACAAGACCTGCCAGAGGACGCTCTTGAAGAATATGACTCAGTGGAAACCTTAGAGGCTATTGCCGCAGCGCTTAAGGCACTGGGGCATACAACAGTCTGGCTAGGTGGAGGAAAGGAGTTCCTCACCAACATCCTTAAGGAGCGAGTTGATGTAGTGTTCAACATTGCTGAGGGTCGAGGTGATTTCCGAAGCAGGGAAGCACAGGTCCCCTGTGTACTCGAGATGCTTGACATGCCCTATAGCGGGTCCGATCCCCAGTGTCTGGCGATCTGCCTGGACAAACCTCTGGCCAAGAAGCTAGCGGCAGCCGAAGGAGTCAGCACCCCTCGATGGCTGGTCATCACAGATATTGAGCAGCTGCATGAAATAACCTGGAATGGGTTTCCTTTTCCCGCCGTGGTTAAGCCAAGCCACGAAGGATCAAGCAAAGGCATTCGTATCGGCAACAGAGTCGAGCATATGGGACAGACTGTCGACCTGGTAGCAGAGCTGCTAGATCGCTACCGGCAGCCAGTGATGGTGGAGGAATTCATCGCTGGCGATGAGGTCACGGTGGGAGTGTTGGGGAACTCACCTCCTAAGATCGTAGGCATAATGAGAGTCCTGCCCAAAATAAGGAGAGAGGACTTCATCTATTCCCTTGAAGTAAAGCGGGATTGGGAGCGACTCGTAGAATATGAGTGCCCTGCTCAGCTTGACGGTATCACCGTTCAAAGAACAATGGATGCCAGTCTGAAAATCTTCACCGTCCTGGGCTGTCGTGACTTTGCCAGGATTGACTTCAGGGTGAGCGCCGAGGGAGTTCCCTACTTCCTGGAGATAAATCCTCTGCCAGGGCTCAACCCCGGTAGCGATTTACCCATTATGGCATGTAAGATGGGGCTGGATTTCCAAGAGCTGATATCGGAGATACTGGGTGCTGCCCTGGAGAGACACCCACAATGCGTAGCAAAGTAGCCGTTATATACAACGAGCCTATTCCAGGTCGCTACGACACTTTGGGAGAGAAAACAGCAGTGCTCGGTGTGCTTGAAGCCGTGGAGGCAGTGCACCAAGCACTAGCTGAACTCGGGTACTCGGTAGTTCGAGTGCCCCTGCTGCCACCCCTGGAGAATGTCAGGGGGAAGCTTGCGGGCCTGGATGGGGAACTGGTCTTCAACCTCTTCGAAGGCTTCGATGGCTGCCCGGAAGCAGAAGCCAGCGTGGCTTATCTCCTATCTGACCTGGGGTTAACCTACACTGGTTGTCAGGGTGATGCGCTGTCGATTGCCCTGGATAAGGGTAGAGCCAAATCAATACTGAAAGAAGCGGGTGTGGACACGCCCAGATATCAGTTGCTCGATGGCGAGACCCTGGACGCATTTCATCTCAACTATCCGTGCATTGTAAAACCGTGCGCAGAGGACGCAAGCCATGGAATATCAGAAGATAGCGTAGTGAGCGATCCAGCAACGCTGGCAAGGCAGGTAGCCTGGGTAACTGACGCTTTTGGTGGGAGAGCGCTTGTAGAGGAGTATATGGAGGGGCGTGAATTCAACGCCACGATATTGGGGAACAAAGCCCCTGAGGTTCTGCCTATCTCGGAGATAGTCTACTCCCTGCCTCCTGGAATGCCCAGGACCCTCACCTTCTCCGCCAAGTGGGAGCCGGAGAGTCTCTATTTCCGCCTCGCGAGACCGGTTTGCCCCGCCGAAATAGGGCCTGATTTGCACGACCGAATCTCAGATGCCGCCATAACCGTTTTTAGCCTTCTCGGCTGCTCTGGTTACGCTAGGGTGGATTTCCGGCTGGATGCTCAGGGGAGGCCTTTGGTCTTGGAGGCAAACCCCAATTGCGACATATCCCCCAGCTCTGGAGCTGCCCGTCAGGCCGGAGCTGCGGGAATGACATACACCCAGTTTATCGAAAGGATCGCCCTTCTTCCTTTTGGGAGGGAACAGTCATGACGGCCAACATCAGACCTATGGCTGCTGGGGACAAACCGGCTGTAATGAAGATACTGCGACATACACCGGAGTTCAAGCCAGCCGAAGTGGTTGTCGCAGAGGAGGTAATAGACGGCTACCTACGTGATCCAGCCGGGTCGGGCTACTATGTCATTGTGGCGGAGGACGGCGGGCATGTTGTGGGCTATCTGGCCTACGGCCCCACTCCTCTAACCGAGGGAACCTGGGACTTATACTGGGCAGCGGTTGTTCCCCAAAAGCGTGGGCGGGGTATAGGAAAGTCTCTGGTTGCCTTCGCTGAGCGCGAGATCGTGGAGGCCCGGGGAAGACTGGCGCTAATTGAGACATCATCCAGGCAAGAATATGAGAATACGAGGCGTTTTCACCAATCACAAGGCTACGAATTGGCTTGCCGGATTGCCGACTTCTATAGTCCTGGTGATGATAAAGTCATCTTTATGAAGAGACTTTGTTAGAAACGTGTGATTTACAGCAAGAAATATAGTCCCGTTCTCCATCCCAGAAAAAGGCAAAGGATATGTCGGTGCGTTGTGAGGTTTGACCACCCAATTGTGCTAGCAGCGACCAAGCTCGGCGAACAAAACGCATCACATAGAAATCACATACACATCACCCAAATTGCAAAAAGGACAGCGGAAGTCCGGCATAGTTCCTCATCAGCTCATTATCTATGGGCAGGGTTCTTAGGCGGCGGTTGTGACCTGCAGTGACTTTCTCGTCGGGAGCTTCGTAAAGTAACATCAGGTCATATGGCCCCAATGTTGCGTATGCACCAATTGTCTTGATTCCCATTTGTGCAACCATCTTAATCCCTTCATTGTACGCCTTTTCAGGGTCACCAATGCCGCCTAGTCCTTGCGATATGAACTTGACTAGTGTTGCATACGTAGGCATCAAACCACCTCCTTTCACCTGTGCCTCACCCCCTCACTTTCCCACCGGTTTCTGCTCACAGGTTGTAGCTTGAGTTTGGTCCTTCTCTTGAGACCTTGCCAATCCCAAATAGATATGAACCTCTGTAGCTGCGACCACGGAGACGCCGTGGTAGTAGCTTGGATTAGATATCCCATGATATAATGGCAA
>CAZCXP010000137.1:0-6799 GCA_964502665.1 uncultured Dehalococcoidia bacterium
GCAACGAATTGTTCGTCGTGACAGGAGTCACGACGCTACGGGTCTTTTTCTTTTGCATTTTGATATTTGAACTTGTTCAGTGCTTAGCACAGTAGGGTGGGTGGAGTGGAACGCAACCCACCTTTTAGAGCTGGTGGGTTCCGCTTTGCTGCACCCACCCTACGGGTCTTAGGAATTAGTATTTGGAATTTCCCTATCTGCAGCATCGCATCTGATTGTATACAAGTGTACGGAGATGCGATTAACAACCGATTAAGGAAATAAAGAGAAAATTACAAAGAGCTTACAAGTGGATTACAATCTAGGCCAGACGGATGTAATCAGATGTAGGTCAATAAATATAGGGTACAAATGATTTGCCTCGATCTGTGCCCCAAGTTATAATCGGCCGTGCGATCATGAAAGCTGAGTACCATGTGGTGGCCGGGGGGGTGGCATCCGCTGCGCTTATTCCCGTGCTTGGTGTCAACAGTGCGGCCTTTTTTGCCTCTTCAGTGCTGATAGACTTCGATCACTATCTCGACTATGTCTATCGCAACAACTTCACTGACTTCAGCGTTAAACGGATGTTCGCCTTTCACGATTTTCTGTACCAGAGGACCAGCGACACAGTTTTTCTTGGACTTAGCGTCATGCATACGGTGGAGTTTCTTCTGCTTGTGTACGCCGTCGCGGCATTGACTGGCGTAGCGGCAATAGAGGCAATACTATGGGGATTGCTGCTCCATATGGTGCTTGACCTGGTCTACCTCCATAGACAGGGCCGACTCTTCAGGCGGGCTTTCTCAATCGTTGAGTACGTCATCAGGTGGAATCGCTTGAAGCGGCACGGTCTGCACCCCGAGTTGCCCTACGATTTGGCCCTCAACGCTGTGTCTGCAGTATCAGAGCCTCCTGGGGGCGATGAGGATGGGGAAGCTGCACAAGAAAATCAGCAGGTTGCCAAAGAGCAATATCAGAATAATCTGTGAGAGGGACTGGTGCATCAGGGCGATAGCTGACACCTCAGCCAGGGTAACGAAGTCAGCCAGAAGCATCAGCCCTATGCTGTGAATAGCCAGGCTGTAGTGTATCAGGACGAAGTTCAGAGAGAAGAGAAGCATAGCCACCCCATACCAGCCGACTAGATTTCCCGCCTCAACATAATCCGGGCCAAAGAAGAGCCTGATGATTGTATCAGGTAGAAGCCAGTAAAGGAGGGCCACCCCCCCGGAGAGGACGAAGGCATAAAGAAGGCTTTGAAGCAGAATTCTCCTTGAGCCCAGACCCAAGGTGTGATTCTCAGTCGCCTTGGGCAATAGCACAAAGGACACCGCCATCGGCAAGAAGATGGCCACCTTCCCCAGGGTTGCCACAGAGTTGTATAGCCCTGCGTCTGTGGCACCAAAGAAATGGGTGACCAGCATCACATCCACGCTGGTGGGCATAGCCATGAAGATAGCGAGGATTAGAGTGGGGATGAGAATTGGACCCAGTCTTGGGTCATTCTCAGCCTGGCGGTGGACCCCTCCGGCCAGGGGTTTCATTGTTAGAACCAGCCCTGCCATTAGGGCTATCGCAGTGGAGGCTAAGAGGGCCGCAACAGCTCCCTGCAAACCCCATCCTGCCCAGACGAAGGCAACGCCGAAAGACAACTTCAATCCCTGCGATACTAGATATGAGATTATGCCAAGCATCCTGAATCGCTGCAGCCCCTGCAAGTATCCTGAGATTACTTCCAGTATCAAAGCCGTGGACAGGGAAAATCCGAGGAGGAGGACCGGTGTTACGGAGTCCAGGTGGAAGAAAGCGGCAATCTGTTGAGAGGCGAGGATGAAGACCAGTGCGGGCAGAGGACACAGCAGACCGAGCTTTGTCCCTAGCTTTAGAAAGGTGCCGGTGGCAGCTGCTTCTCCAGACTTTGCCCTTATTTCGGCCAAACTCCTGGCGGTAGCTTCTCTCAAGGCCTGGCCGACAAGGCAGGCGATGTAGAAGATGCCGACCAAAGAGCCGAGGATGCCGAAAACCTCCGGGCCCAGTGCCCGACCCATTAAGACCAGATACAGGTAACCGAAAGCATATCCCATTGTGGTGGCTATCAGCAGAAAAACAGTCTGGGAGGCGAATTCCTGCTTCACTGAGCCTAGCCCAAGCTTCGTCATCGGTTGAGAATCACCCTTTTACTCAACAAGAAGATACACATTGTTGTGGACCTTTATCAGTTCGCTATCCTCGATCGCCTGTGGTGTATAAACGATGGCTATTCCTCTTTCCTTCAGCCATGAGGTATCGCTGGCACCGTCCTGGAGGAATTCCATAGCTGAACGACCTTTGGCATGGAAATTGGGCGCTACCTCAGCAGTGTAGGCGAACTTCCCTGATACCGAGGCGAAAGGCCAGGCCACACTGGTGTGAAGGACACCGATACCATACTGGTCGGGCACATATTCCTTGACCCAGAGGAAATCCTGATAGGTGGCATCATCGATCACATGGTAGTATGGCTCGGAGAGATGGCTGCGCATGCTCACGGTGAGGGCCGAAACCACGATGACACCTATAAGGGCATAGCTGGCAGCAGCGAGTGTAGCGGGCCTGCGCTTCGGCGCTGTTCTGATCCACTGCCCAAGCTCTCTCAGGGCGACCCCACCGAGCAGTGCCATCATCACATAGGTATAAAGCCAACCCCTTTCATATACGATGTCGGGACCGATATAGAACCGGGGATATAGCTGCTCGAAAGCAAGGAGCCCGGCTGCCGATAGCACCAAGGCCCAATTATGCCGCTTCCCACGGTAAATCAGGATGCCTGCTCCCATAACGAACAGAGCCACTGGAATGTATCCGAATTTGGGCAGCGCATCCCAAATAGGGGGAACGGCCAGGTGAGCCTCAGGATCCATCGCCTCCTTCACTATGAAGTCCAGGTGAGAAGGCGCCCAGCAGAACATAAGGCCATAGACCGAGAGCAAGAGGGCCAGAGCGATGACTGATTGCCAGGCGCGGCCCCTGGCCCTTTCCCCGCCGGGGAGAAGAAAGAGGATGAAATGAATCACGGCTATAACCGAAATCACAGCCAGGGTCGGGGGATGAATGAACAGCAGTGAGACGAATATGATGAAAAGAACCACCGGCCCTCTGAGGTCAAACATGAGGCGGTGCAGAATGAAGAGCGTAAGCGGGATGAAAGTGAGTCCCAGGGCTACCGGTACCAGGAACGCTGGACCCAGAAATCTAGCGGTCGTGGGTATGAGTGCAACCAGGAAGGCAGCACCCAGGCCGAACCCTTTCCTCTTGCCGAAGGCGTAGGTTAGGAAGGCAAGCAAGGCGAAGATGATCCCGGGCAGAAAGCGAACCAGGCTGAGCCAGGAGCACCCGGTTATCAGCTTGAACTCACCCAGGAAAAGATGGAAGCCCAGTTCTTTATCGGGGGAGAGGAGCGTCCCGGAGTCAAAAGGATCGGGAAACGGGATACGCCCGGTCTCTATCAAACTCTGGGCATCACCATAGTGCCACCACTCGTCAATGTGAAGTGGATACAGGTATTGCCAGTGAGGAATGCTCGCCATAAAGAAGGCCAGAACCAGGATGGCCACAAGGCATAGCCTTTCTACCAGGCGAGCCGGCTGTTGCGACAAAGAATCCATCACTCCCGGTTCATTATGTTTGTTGTCGTCCTACATCTAAGTGAAGCTGATGAAACCAGCTTCAGCTTCGCCCTCCAACCCCAGAACACAGAACGCTGCGGGTGGCTGGGCTACTCTGGGCATGGTCGTAGTCTAGCCCTGGGCCGTCGCGGCCCTTCTCTTTGGGGTGGACTCCGCCCCGAGCGTACCCGCCAAGCCTGCAGATGAAGAGGATGTAAAAGCCGCTGGCCACGGAGTCGTATCTGATTGTGTACCAGTGTACGCACCTATGGTTAAAAAGGGATTAAGGATATAAAGGCGAGATTACAGAGAGCTTACAAGTGCATTACATTTCAGGTCAGATGAATGTCAGTGAGAGGGACATAACAGGCAAACGGTCGCCAGGCCCCAAGCCCTTGGGCCCCCTCTTTTTTCAGCTACAGGGGGTACTATCCTCCACCTATAAATACCAAAAAGGGTCATTGTATACCTGATAATACCCATGCTAATCTCCATCTGAGGACTGAGACGGCAAGAGTAGGGGCCACTTCCATCCCAGCAGAGACAAACCGTTTGCTCCAAGAAGGTAAGTGCAGCATGCGCAGAAAAAGCAGGGTTCAATATTTGGCGGTGACGTTGGGCTGGGTATATACCGGGCTGCTTCTGGGCTTGGCGCTGGGAGCCGTGTTTTCGCCGGGCCACGCCTTGATGATTCACTTCAACAGATTTGGGGAGCTGTGGGCTGACGTAGGGTTCTTTATGTTTGCATTTTTGCTGATGAGTTGGTTTCTATTCTTCAAATTGCCGAAGAGGCGTCGCACAGATCGGACAGATAGGGAAGAGCCCCCAGTTCTCAGGCAGTCTGATGAGATTGCTGGTGAACCCCCAGATGAATAATGCCACGGTACCACGCCTCAACAGTAATTATGATGTAATTCCATCCCTTGACAAATCAGCGACAATTGGATACCATCCGACCTGACCATCCAGGGGACGCGACCGGTTACACGTGATATAGCACTACCCTCGATAACGCGTCATCGGTATGTCTTCTGATAAGGCTTATCGAGCGGCCTTCCCCCTATGCGAAAGAGTTCTAATACATGTTCGCTCTTAATCTCGAGGCACCTCTAGGCGAAGAGAGGTAAGGAGGAAATCATGCGCAGGCTTCTACGAGTCAATCTCTCCAGCGGTGTTACAAAGGAAGAGGAAATCCCCAGCGAGGTGGCTGAAGCTTTTGTGGGAGGGCGTGGCTTCGCCAGCAAATACGTTTATGATGAGATTCCACCAGGTACAGATCCTCTAGGCCGGGGGAACAAGCTGCTGCTTGGAACGGGGCCCCTGGCGGGAACGAGCGCGCAGTCACTCTCCAAGTGGATGGTTGCCACCAAGAGCCCGCTTACAGGCACATATACTCGCAGCTTTGGGGGCGGCGATTTCGGAGCCTGGCTGAAGTGGGCTGGCTTTGAGCTCATGGTTATTGAGGATAAAGCAGCAACCCCTGTCTATCTCCATATCAAGGATGGCAGGTGCGAAATCCGCGACGCCGGTGCTATTTGGGGAAAGACCACCGGCCAAGCCCAGGCATATGTCAGGAAAGAGCATGGGGCCAAGGCGCGGATGGTCTGCATCGGACCTGCCGCCGAAAAGCTGGTTCGTTTCGCGGGGATCTTCAGTGGCCATCGTGCTGCCGGACGAGGCGGTACCGGAACTGTAATGGCTTCCAAGAACCTCAAAGCTGTGGTGGTTGAGGCGGACCGGAGTGAAACCCTGGCGAATCCGGAGGAGTTCAAGAGGCTCGTCAGGCAGCAGGTGAAGGGCTACAAAGAAGGGCTGGGCTACGATGTATTCGTTGAATACGGGACCGTTATGGGCGTAGACTATCCCGGTTTTGCCTGCGGCTCTTTTCCAGTACGGAATTTTCGCATGGGTGAGCTGGAGGGCGGGGAGAAGATTTCATTCCTGCAGTTTGCCCCGATCACGCAAAAACACTCTGGTTGCTATGCCTGCATGCTCAAGTGCGGAAAGATCAGGAAGATACCCAGCGGCCCCTACGCAGGAATCACCACCGAGGGCCCGCATTACGAAACGGTGTGGGCATTTACCGGACCGACGGGATGCAGCAACCTTGAGGCGACGGTGGTAGCAGACCACCTGTGTTGGGAGCTCGGTCTGGACACTATCAGCACAGGTGGTGCGATTGGCTTTGCCTACGAGCTGTTCGAGAAGGGCATCCTGACCACCAAGGATACGGATGGCCTTGTTTTGAACTACGGAGACCACGAGCCCATGCTCAAGCTCATAGAGAAGATCGGCCGACGTGAGGGACTGGGCGACATCCTTGCAGAGGGGGTGAAGAGAGCGGCTGACCGCATTGGCCAGGGGGCTGAGCAATACGCCATGCATGTTAAGGGCCAGGAAATGCCGGGGTACGAGCCACGAGCACTGAAAGCGACGGGCATGAACTACGCTTTGAGCAATGTGGGGGCAAACCACTGCTATGGCTATGCCCTTCAGGCGATCGGCAACCCGCATCCGCGGCTCTTGGACCCTGTCGCCGACGAGGGCATAGGAGATATCGTGAAATACAATCATGATTTCGTGGCTGCCCTTGAATTAGCCAACGCGTGTACATTCCCCTCCCACGACCTGGAGTTCTTCGGCTTGGAGCTCCTGGGTAAGATGCTGGTGGCAGCGCTGGGGGTGCCCCGGTTTGGAAGCGAGGATTATCTATGGCACGTGGGAGAGAAGGTATACAACCTTGAGCGATGCTTCAACATCCGGGAGGGCTTTACCAGAAAGGACGATACCCTGCCCAAGCGAATGTTCACCGAGCCCTTGAAGGGAGGAGTGCGCGACGGCGAGGTAATAAGAAAGCCGGATACCATCATAGATGAATACTATGATGCCAGGGGCTGGGACCGCAATGGCATACCCACTGGGGAAACACTGGCCAGATTCGGGCTCGAGGAGGTAGACAGGGACATTGCCAGGTTCCGGCGCTAGAGGCAACCCTTAAACGGCAACCCAGGGAAATCGGCGATTATCTCGCTTCCAACGGCGCGACCGCAGGGCTTTTCGTGAGGACGCCCGAGCTGGGTGGGGCTAGCTCCACCTCCAGACCAGATGCTTACTCTGTACTTCATATTTCAGAAGACCTGCACTCATCCACCTTTTGATGCTCTCGCTCACTT
>CAZCXP010000138.1:0-6683 GCA_964502665.1 uncultured Dehalococcoidia bacterium
TGCATCCTGGGTGGCCAGGAAAACGGCATACCTGCCCCACATCTCCGGTGTCTGCCAGCCCGACCTGTCGGCATCCGGGGTCCACACCCTGAACCCCTCGGTATCGGTGGCGCTGGGGCACAAAGCATTGACCGCGATATTGTACTCCTTGAGCTCCCCCGCCAGCCCGTATGTGAACCGCTCGATGGCCGCCTTAGCCACCCCATAGCCTATGTCGACCGAGGTTATCCTGCTACCGACGACTGAAGAGAGGTTAATAATGCTACCACGCCTCCTCTCCACCATGGTGGGCAGGACCGCCCTGGTGCAAAGGAAGGTGCCCCGCAGATTCACCGCCATGACAAGGTCCCATCGCTTTACGGGCATATCGAGCGCCCTGCTGGGGACATTTATCCCGGCGTTATTGACGAGGATGTCTATAACGCCGAACTGCTCCAACGTCCTCTTTGCCATCTGTGCAACTTCCTCTTCCCTGGTGACATCGGTCTTTATAGCGAGGGCACGCCTTCCTAAGCCGCGTATTTCGTCGGCGGTCTTATGGATGGTTCCGGGAAGAGGGCCCTTTTCCTCCTCTGTGCGCGCGGCAACAACCAGGTCAGCGCCCTCCTTGGCCAGAGCGATGGCGATTGCTTTGCCGATTCCCCGGCTCGCCCCGGTAACTATGGCAACCTTACCTTCAAGTTTCATCTTCACCCCCGTCAAGTTAGCGCCTTATCATACTTGTTGTTGAGTATTGCGCGGAATGCCCGCCGAACAGTGTAGCAGAACTCGCCACCGGTCGCAAAAAAGTCCGCTGGTGCACAGCACGGTGATTTGCGCTATACTAACGACCGCAGACGCCACCGGCTGGAGGCAGACCTTTGAATTGCTCAACGCATAGACCTGGCTTGCAGGCTTCGGCCTGAACAGGTACTCCAAAGTGTTAGGAGGAGAAATGGAGAGATGGCTCTTCACCGTGGAAAGCAACTGCTCTGACCCTTCGAGGGAGAAGGAATTTAACGACTGGTATGACAGGGTTCACCTGCCAGACCTCCTCGAGACGCCCGGGTTTGTGCGCGCTGCCAGGTATGAGAACACCAATCCAGGTGAAGGCCAGGGGAAGTTCCTGGCCACGTACGAGATCGAAACCGACGACATAGGGCAGACAATGGCGAAATTCAGCGAGCAGCTCAACGCGAAAGCGAAGGAAGGCCGCATGAGCGAACTGGTGATGGCCATCGGAGGGGGCCTCTACCGCCAGATAACCGCCCCCGTGGATAGCAAATAGCCTCTAAACCCTGTGGCGCTGCCGGGCCGTTCAGCCACTACTCTGCCCCTCATGTCAGACCTTCCACCTTGTTGACAGACGCTTGTCGCCGTATAATGGAGGCGAGGCGCAGGGTGGGGGTTTCCTTGGACTTAGATGAGCGGCTTAAGACCCTGGCTCACTGGATGTTTGAGGCAAAGCACCTGGTGGTGTTCACAGGCGCCGGGATCAGCACCGAATCGGGTCTCCCTGACTTCCGGGGCCCCGATGGCATCTGGACCCGCCAGGCACGTGGCCTCCCCCCAAAAGGGCGAGACTTCTCCTCGGTGGAGCCCAATGCGGGCCACATGGCTATTGCCGAGCTGCAGAAGCTGGGCAAACTTAGCTTCCTCATCTCGCAGAACGTGGACAACCTTCACCTGAGGTCGGGCATCCGTCCGGAGTTGCTGGCAGAGCTACATGGCAACATAGCCAGGCTGCGGTGCAGTCGCTGTCAGGCCCAGGTGGACAAGTCCAGCGGCCGGGATAGGTGCTCCTGCGGGGGCAAGCTGGTTTCCAGCGTGGTCAACTTCGGCCAGCCCTTGCCTCAGAAAGAACTCGCTGATTCCTATTGGCATTCACAAAACTGCGACCTTTTCGTCGTCGCTGGCTCCAGCCTCGTTGTCCACCCGGCGGCTGATATGCCGGCAGTAGCACTTGAATCTGGGGCTCGACTGGTAATCATCAATCAGGGGGAAACCCCATTTGACCGACTCGCTCACCTGCGCTTCTGGGAAGGAATAGGTGAGGCCCTGGCCCCAGCAGTCGATCAGTTGAAGGAACTCATGGAAATAGCCTGACCGGGATTGAATCCATGGAGATGCAAAGCCTTATCATCTACGAAAGACCAGACCTTGTTCAGCCCTATCTGGTCATGGGATTTGAAGGCTGGCCCGACGCAGGAAGGGTCTCCTCCGGTGTCGTTGGTCAACTAAGGGATAAGCTGGAGGCCAGGAAGTTTGCTGAGGTCAAAGCTGATGATTTCTACGTGTTTCAATCTCCCGGTCTTGAGGTAAGGCGGCCTCTCACTGATATAGAAGACGGCCTGGTTAAGGGGCTCAGCCTGCCTTCAACCACGTTCTGGTTCTACAAGAACGACAGGTCCGCTCACGACCTGATCATTTCGCTTGGCATGGAACCCGAGCTGAGATGGAACAATTACGTTGACCTGGTTCTCGACCTCGCCCAGGAGTTCGGTGTGCACAGGCTTTACACCGTAGGCGGAACCTATGACACAGTGCCCCACACCGTAGAGCCGATGATAAGCGCAGTGCTTAACGATGCCGGCTTGAAAGATGAGATGAGGGAATATGGGATAGGGTTGATCGACTATAAGGGACCATCGAGTATACACACTATGCTCGTCGTCTCAGCGGGGAAGAGAGAGCTCGAGGCAGCGAGCCTATGGGGGCATGTCCCCAGTTATATCCAGGTGCCGAATGCCAAGGTCTGCTACAGCATACTCAGCAAGCTGACCAGGATGGTAGGGATAGCTGTTGACCTTGAGGACCTCAAGAAAGCGGGCGAGTATCTGGATGACCAGGTAAGCAGGGCGATTAAACAGAAGCCGGAGCTCGAAGATTATGTGAGAAGGCTTGAAGAGGAGTACAGCAAAGGCATGTATCAGGCAGGCGAGCCCCTAGCCAAGGACATCATCAGAGAGGTCGAGGATTTCCTGAGAAGGAAAAAGGATGAGGAATAGCTGCGGGGCTTGCAAAGGATTTGGGGGTAGGTTGCCCGACGTCGGGCAACCTACCCAATTGTGGGGAAGCCATGACGGAAATGGTTGATAGCGAACAAGTCAGAAAGAAATTCCTTGGCTCGCTCCTGGGGGCCGCTCTGGGAGACGCTATCGGCGCATCTTGGGAAGGGCATCGAATGGCCGCTGAGCATGAAATCGAGCTTATAGCTGAGGTTTCCCACCCCTTAACTTATACCGATGACACCCACATGACTATCGGCGTGGCTCAGTCGTTGGCAGAGTGCGGCGGCCTCGATGGACCCCATATGGCTGAACGTTTTGTCAGCAACTATTTGCAGGAGCCATGGCGGGGCTATGGTCCCGGCCCGCCGCGAGTATTCAAGCTGATAAGAAGCGGTGAGCCGTGGGATAAGGCAGCGGCCCATATGTATGGTGGTGGCTCTTATGGAAATGGAGCAGCCATGCGAGTGGCACCAATAGGTCTTTTCTTCTGGAGCCGGCTTGCCGAGCTTAGAGAGGCGGCACATCTGTCGAGTCTCATCACGCACTCTCATGTCCTCGGCATGGAGGGAGCAGCTTTACAGGCTATGGCGGTAGCGCTTGCCGTTGCGCAAAACCCTGATAAGCCCCTCGACACGTCATCCTTCGCATCTCGCCTTTTGGACTTCACCACAGAGGATGTCTACCGCGCCAAAATAGGCAAGTTCAGCGTTCTTTTGGAGAATCCCAGTGACAGAGAGACGGTGGTAGATCAACTGGGGCATGGAATTGAAGCTTTCAACTCCGTTCCCACCGCGATATTTGCCTTCCTGGCCCGTTCCCAGCACTTCGCCTCGACAGTAATCTACGCAGTCAGCCTGGGAGGAGATACTGACACCATAGCATCAATGGCTGGAGCCATTTCCGGCGCCTATCTGGGAGTCGACGCTCTTCCTTCCGAGTGGCAAAGACAGCTCGAGAACCGGGATTACATATCGGACCTTGCCGACAGGTTGTGGCGAGC
Source organism: uncultured Dehalococcoidia bacterium (assembly GCA_964502665.1). Classification (GTDB taxonomy): domain Bacteria; phylum Chloroflexota; class Dehalococcoidia; order SZUA-161; family SZUA-161; genus SOKG01. The sequence continues at coordinate 3,991 of CAZCXP010000138.1, forward strand.
CGCTACAGCGCGGGAGGGTTCCTAAAGCCACCGCCTTCAACTTCAGTCTTTTCCCCCCAGGAATTCTTCAACTTCCCTAGCCAGTCTCTCGTTCTCCTCTTCAGTTAGGGTGAGGTTACTCTCCAACCTCTGGACATAATTGTCGACCTCGGGGGAACGAGTTCTCAGCTCAGCCATCTTTTCATTCTGTTTTGCCGCATCGTCATTGATATCACTGAAATCGATGCCCAAACCAAATCTTTTGTCGAGAAACTCAAGGACTCTTTTTTGGGCTTCCCAGTCATCCACTGCTGCCAGATAGAATGGGACGACTGGCCAGAGACTTACCCCCGGAATATTCCTTCTTTCAGCTACCCACAAGAGAAAACTGTTAAGAGCTGGCCATCCCTCCCAATTCATATTCTCAAGCCCGTAACCTCGGAGCCTCTTCTGGAATTCTGGCTGATTGAAAACGGTTAATATGCTTCGAGGGGTGGTGTGGGCGACTGAAGAAATAGTCCCACTAATGGTATACAACTCTTTTATCTTGCAATGCTGTTCGACAACATCCAAGATTGTCTGCAAGAATTGATACCGTCCAAATCGAGGTTCGCTGCCCTTGAATATCACCAGATCCTTTCTTTCACCGCAATAGAATTTACTCTCCGGAAACTGAGCAATATCGTTTTCAACTGCAACTCCACCTAAAGGGAAAAATTCTGACGGCTCAATTTCGCAAAAACTCTCGGCTTTGATCTTCTCATTCAAATAGTCAATCACCCTGGGTGCCAATTTGCCGGCATCTTCTGAGAAACCCACAATCAAAGATGGGTTTTGGAGCTGGGGCTGTCTGTGAAACCTAAAGAGGTCTGTCACCTTCCTCCCCTCCCCTCTTGAAGAGCTCATCGATATGTTCCTTGATCCATTTCTGGTCTTCTTCAGTGATTAGTCTGGATTCAGTGGGTTTGTATTTGAAACTTTCCAGCCAGTTTCTTATCCGTTCGGCCATTTCCGGCGGTGCCTGTTCATAGAATTGTGCCTCAAGACGTCCAATGCCTTGGTCTACCTGCGCTACCATCTTATCCAAAACGCTGAAGTCAATCTCAATTCCCAGAATCTTAGACAGAACCTCTAAGACCGATTTCGAAGCTTCTGGGTAGACCATTGACAGTCCTTGAAGATAGAATGGTATCTCACCCAGCATGCAGACAGCCTCCAGACCCCTCTTCCTGGCAACTCCCAGCAGAAGCCCGTTCAAACCAGTGATATTGCCTTGCCCGCCTCTCCCCTCCACATCTGACATCAGTATGGTATTCTCATAGCCTCTCACTTCACTGACCAAACTTTCGCTATTGGGCACCGCCCAAACCCTTGGCCTCGCCGTGTGATGAATGGGAGCAAGAGCTGCTCCTGAAACATAAACTCTGCGACACCCAAACTTGAGGGCCACATCCAAAACAAGATTGGCTATCTCGAGAACCTTTCGCCCCCCAGGATATGGTGTTCCGGTTTCGGTGGGTTGCTGTTCTCCAACGAAAAATATCAAGTCTCGATTTTGAGTTCGTTGAAAGTAGAATTTGCTGCTGGGGAACTCCAACTCCTTCAATAAGCCTCCTTCGATCAGAACTCTCCGAGGGTCAAAAAAATCCCACGGTTCTATTTCACCGAATTCTCGGGCGTTTACCATTTGTCTCAAATAATTAACCGCTATTATCCCGATGTTTCCAATCCCTGGCCAACTGGCTATCAGAACAGGGTTCTTAAGCTTAGGTTCCTCATAAAGCCTGATCCCCATTGCTCCTCCTCCCTCTACGTCCTACTAGTGCGTTTGCCAGGCTCACCCGTTTGTCGAACAAGCCGAGGAACAAGCGCCCAGCCTATTGACCACCCGCCATCCCTCTTGCCAAGGTACACTACCCCACCCATGCTAAATCTAACCACTTCCTTCTCGGGGTCGCCCAAGATAAGCAAAGCCGTTAACCTGCTCAAATGGGGGAGATGCCCCACGAGCATGAGCGGCTTCCCCGCCTGCTGTATTAGTCGCTTCGCCTCCTCAGGATCGTCCATAGGACCGAGACCGGCCTGCTCCGACACCCCTTCGGGAGGCACCAGATGCTGAGCAAGGATCTCCGCCGTTTGTTTCGCCCTGAGCCTGCCAGAATGCAGAATCCGGGAGACCTCTACTCCCAAACCGGCAACATAACGCGCTATTGATTCTACTTCAGTCCTACCATTGTCTGTCAAGGGCCGCTCGGCATCCTCCGGCTCTGGCTTAGCTTCCCCGTGCTGTACCAGATACACTTCCATATTGAGTCTCGAGTGATGTTTTCCCGTCATCTGTTTTTGATATTATACCAACAATCAGGCATCCAACCCAATATGCGTGCGAAGGGGGTCAAGGGTCAGGCAAAGGAGAACCTGGGTCAGGAACCTGTGGTGCTCAGGCTAGGCAAGAACAGCCAAGCAACCAGACATTCAGGAACAAAACCGCTCAGGCGATCATCACCGCTGCAACCAGGCGAGTCAACGGGTGCGATGCTGGGTTGACTTTTGACCCAATTTCCCTCAAAATATGCTCGCAGAAGATAGAAGCTGAGAACAGATTTGTTCAGGTTCAAACAGGGGTGTAGCTCAGTCAGGTAGAGCGGCGGTCTCCAAAACCGTTGGTCGTGGGTTCGAATCCTGCCACCCCTGCCATGCCGAGGTGGTGGAAT
>CAZCXP010000139.1:0-6638 GCA_964502665.1 uncultured Dehalococcoidia bacterium
TACACCCACACCCACACCCACGCCCACGCCCACGCCCACGCCTACACCAACGCCTACACCAACGCCTACGCCTACACCGACACCGACACCGACACCCACGCCAACGCCGACGCCGACACCCACACCGACGCCGACGCCGACACCCACACCCACGCCAACGCCGACGCCGACACCCACACCGACGCCGACGCCAACACCTGGTGGAGGTGGGTGGGTACTGCCGGCAGCGCCAACTCCTACGCCTGCGCCGGCAACACCGACGCCGACGCTTTTACCTACATCGACGCCGACACCCATACCACCCCCGACACCTACCCCAGCAGCAACACCCACGCCTGCGCCGACCCCCACACCTACGCTGACGCCTGCTCCTGCGCCTACACCGACGCCTACCCCGGCTCCAAATCCTGGACCCGTGGGAAAGGCACCCTTCAACGTCTGGGTGGCTTTTGGCCCAATCCTGGGCATATTTCTGCTACTTGGCGTGCTATATATCGTCTCTCTATGGAGAAGGGTAGGCGGCTGAGCAGGCTAAGACAAAGGCTCTAGGCTCGGATTCCAGTACATGCGGGAGTGATTCAGAAGGTACATCGATGGGGTTGACATCGTGCGGAGGACGGACTAGAATCGTGGTAAGAATAAGAATCATTCTCGTTTTTTGCCATGAAGGTTAGATTCGCGACGGCGCATCGGCAATTGCTCCTCGACATCCTGCGTGAGGCTGAGCGCCATCTGGATGCCAAGGAGCTTTTTCAGGAAGCTGCTAAGAGAGATCCGCACATCAGCCTGGCTACAGTTTACCGCAACCTGCGTCTCTTTGAAGACCTCGGATTGGTGGACGAGACACGTTTGGATAGGGCCCACTGCTATTATGAAATAAAGAGGTCAAGCGAACACTATCATCTGGTGTGCACAATGTGTGGGAAGGTTACGGAATTCGAGAGCCCTGCGGTTAGCCAACTGGTGGACGAGGTGCAGCGCAACAGCGGCTTTTCTGTCACCAGAGCTGTTCTCCGCTTGGAAGGTTACTGCCCGGAATGCAAAGATGAGGCAAAGGGGCAGTGATTCTTTTGAGATCTGGCTTGCGAAAGGGAAACGTTATCATCCCGCGCCCTGAAGGTGGGCAGATGAACGACAGGCCAAGAAACTCAACATGGAAGTCACTACCAGGATACCGGTTTCCGCGGAGGAGCTGACGGCGACGGTTGCTAACTTGAAGCAGCAGACGGACGCCCTGCTGGAAAGGATTGAAAGGCTGAGGCGTTGAATCCTACCTTACATAGAGCATTCCGGTGCGTGGTGCGGAACCGTTCTGCCGCTTTCCATCAGGTGGGATATGCAGAGGCGCAAGATCATGGTAAGTGTAAAGGGTAACTAAGGCACCGGCTGGACAAACTTATAGAAAGAAGCTAGCATTCTCCACAGATTGGACGCAGGAGGGAACCACAATGGTAGAAGATGTCATGGATCAAAACTTCGAAGACGAAGTCCTGAAATCCGACTTACCCGTCGTGGTAGATTTCTGGGCACCCTGGTGTGGCCCGTGCCTGAGGATTAGCCCCCTGGTTGAGAAGTTCTCGCGGGAATTTGATGGCAAACTCAAGTGCTGTAAGCTGAATGTGGACGAGAACCCTCAGACGGCTATGAAATACCAGGTTATGAGCATACCGTTGCTGCTGTTTTTCCAAGGTGGCCAGAAAGTGGACGAGAGCCTGGGGGCAGTTCCCGAGAGCATGATCCGGCCGAAGGTTGAGGCGCTGCTGGCTAAATGAGCACTGAGAGCGTTGCAGAGCTTGAGAGTAAGATAGCGGAGATCAAGCGCCGCATACCGCCCCATTCGATTCCGCCAGGCATGCTTCAGGAGCTTGAGGAGCTGGAGGAGAAGCTGGAGAAAGCGAAAAAGGCAGGGAAGGAAAGCTGATGCCCAAAAAGGTAGCTATGGTGGACTATCAGAGGTGCTACCCTGACAAATGTGATCATGGAATATGCCTTGCCGCGCTTGAATGCGAGCACGGAAATCTAATACAGGAAAGTGCCTACGAAGCGCCCGAAGTCAACCCGGCCAAATGGTGCCACGGCTGCGCCAAGTGCGCGCAAGCATGTCCCCTGAAAGCGATCAGGATGCTTTGAGCCATACAATGGCTACCGGGACTGGGCGTAAATGGATGAAAGGAGGAGGAAATGGCGGAGAAAGAGGTCACCTGCCACATATCTTGTCAGCTTTGTGGTTGGAACACCGGCGCCACAGTAATGGCCGATGAGGCTAAATTGTTCCCGGAGATTATGAAGTTCTTGAGCCGGTGTTCGGTGCAGCACCAAAGACAGGGCACAGCGGGCAAATTGCTGGTTGTCTGGGAGCCGCTGGAATCAGCAACCGATTGAGCCAACAAATAGGGAGGCATGTCATGGAAGAATGGGATGTCGTCGTCGTTGGAGCTGGGCCTGCCGGGCTTTCAGCAGCGATTTTCACCCAGCTTGACGGCTGGCGCACGCTGGTCTTGGAACGCAGCTGGGCTGGCGGGCAGGGCGCTATCGCCTACACGGTGAGCAACTACCCCGGTTTCCCGCCCGGCGACGGCACCATATTAGTGGACAACATGGAGAAACAGGTGACGTCACCACCGCCCGCTGGCGTGGGGGCACAGTTGAAGCGCGAGAAGGTGTTGAGCCTCGATGCTGAGAACCTGGTTGTGGCCACCGACGTGAACCAGTACAGGGCCAGCGCTGTTATCCTGGCCACTGGCAGCACCATGCAGAGACTCGGCATACCCGGGGAGGAGAGATCTCCGGGCAACGGTGTGTCCTACTACGCCAAGCTCGACGCCGGGAAGTTCGCCGGGAAGAAGGTTCTGGTGGTCGGCGGTGGGAACACTACGGCAAAAAGCGCGCTTGTGGCCAAGGGCAAGGCCAGCGAGGTCATCCTGGTGCACCGCAGGGAGTCACTTAGGGCATATCCAGCTATGGTGAAGAGGCTGCAAAAAGAGGGCATTCAGGTCTGGTACAACACCGAGGTGAAGGAGATAGGGGGCAGCGACAAAGTCGAGGCAGCGGTGCTGGTAAACAACAAGACGGGTGAGGAAAGGGAGATAGCAGTTGACTGGGTGGTAATCTGCGTGGGGACGGAGCCGGATACAGAGCTAGCGCGTGGAGCGGGGATCGAGATGGTGGAGAGCTTCGTAAAGGTCGGTGGGCAAATGATGACCAACAAGCCTGCGGTATTTGCCTGCGGCGAGATAACCGGCTGCGACCGGCACCTTATCACGTCTGCTTCTCAAGGAGCCTCGGCCGGTATGGCCGCCAGCGAGTATCTTGCCCTGGAAAAAGTAAAGAGGGGTGAAATGTTTGAGGGGGCTAAGAACGGTAAGTACGCCGATGAGTATCTGGCAATGCTTGGGTAGCGTACACTTCGTGCCTAATTGGGTTAAGGACGTACGTCCGAGGATCAAACCCGGCAGGCGACTTTAGAGATTAAAGGTGGGCACTATGACACAAGGAGAGATAGAGGCTGTAGCTAGAGAGATCAGAACAAGATTCCTGCACTCGTCCTGGGATGACCTGATAGCCTTCTGGCAGGGCGTGATCGGCAACATCGAAAGGGCCTATCAGGCATCAGTGCAAAGTATAGCGTCCTCCTATCATGTGTCCTCAGGACACTCCAACGATATGCAGAGAATAGTGAGGGATGAGTTGGCCACTGCCTTGAGGCAACTGGCAGGAGAGAGACGGATGGCCAGGTGGGATGCAGAGGCCAAGGGGGGAATCGAGTCTCAACCGGCCAGCAACGGCGACACGCTGCAACGCGAGAACAGGCAGGTTGATTAAGCGCGAACCGGATGGGGTGAGGTGGAATCTTGGCATAGTATGTGAGTGAGCTGCCATTGGAACCAGCGGAGGTGAACTACCAAGGTTTACCCTCTGAAGGAAGAGTAGGCTCCGGATTCGAAGGGAAAGGAGGAAGCTTGTAGTGACCAAGGATGTTTCCAAAGAAGATGTCTATCGGGCACTAGGGCAGGTGATGCACCCGGCGATCAGTCGGAGTCTGGTTGAGCTGGGAATGGTCAAAGATATAGCTCTGGACCATGGCAAGGTGACGCTCACCCTGGCACTTCCCATCTTGGGTATCCCCGTCTACATCAGGGATCACCTTGTGAACAGCCTGCGCAACGCAGTGGTGGGGTTGGGTGTCGAATTCGAGGTCGAGGTAGCGGAGATGAACGATGAGGAGCGGCAGGCTTTCTTAGCTATGGAGCAGGAGAGCTGGAAAGGTCTTGGGTGAAGAAGACCACGATAGGCGGCAACCCAAGACACTGGGCCAAACCAAGCGATAGAAGAGGAGGTGAACGAGATGCCCATTTACGAGTACCAGTGCGCGCAGTGCGGCGAGAAGTTCGAGGCTCGCCAGTCTTTTGGGGAGGACGGCTCCCGCCTGAGCTGCCCCAAGTGCCAGGCCCCCAACCCACGGAGGCTTCTGTCCTCCTTCGTTTTTAGCATGGGTTCAGGCAGGGGAATGACTTCGTCGCAGGATAGTTATCCCACCTGTAGCTCCGGGACATGCGGGCTTCCACCGATGTAGCAATCAGGAGGGCAGAAATGGCATACAGAATTACGGATGATTGCATCAGTTGCGGCGCCTGTGAAGCGGACTGCGCTAACGAAGCAATCTCGGAGGGGGAAGAGATCTATGTGATCGACCATGATAAGTGCACAGAATGCGTAGGTAATTTCGAATCACCCAAGTGTGTGGAGACATGCCCAGTAGATGCCTGTGAGCCCGACCCAGATCATGTTGAAACTCGTGAGCAACTGCTCGCAAAGTGGCAAAGGTTACACCCGGGCGAGACGCCAGCGGTGGTCTAGAGCTTCTCAGGGCTGTCCAGGAAAGGGATCGTTATCTGCATCATGGTCGAGCACGAAGTAATCATGTCAGGGGGTGGTGCCGCCGGACTCATTGCCGGGCCCGACACCCTGCGGGCTGGCCTCAAGAGCCTGCTCGTGGAGCCAGGCATACTCCGAGGCCAGATAGTCAAGCCAGGATGCGTACAAACATATCCTGGTTTGCTTAAGTGGGTCTCCAGGTTTGAGCTGGGCCGAAAACAGGCATAATTAGGGGCCAATGGAGTACTTTCTTTACGATTCGCAGGCTTTCGAGGCCTTTTTGAGAGACCACCCTCACGAAGCCGCAGAGGTCAAGTTCTTACAATCGATAGTGAAAGAAGGGATGAGGGCAGTAGATGTTGGAGCTAGCATAGGCATCACAGCCGTGGCAATGGCAAAGGAGGTCGGAGAGGACGGCGAGGTATATGCTTTTGAGCCACACCCTCGGTATTTCAAAATCCTGAAGGAAAACTTATCCTCCAATCAATTGAATAACGTGAAGGCGTTAGAAGTCGCGCTGACAGACCGTGCCGGAAAGATTGATTTCTATCAAAAGGAGCTTTCTAGCGGAATCGCTTTTGAAGAAGGCGCGCAAAAGCTAGAGGTAGCCAGCACTACCATCGACAAGTTCTTGAATGAACAGAAGGTGCAGGGTATAGATGTAGTCAATATGGATTGTGAGGGTAGCGAATTATTGGTCCTCAGGGGAGCTGAAAAGACCCTGCGAACAAACAAAGTCAAGATATTCTGTGAACTTCACCACGATTTCCTGCGCCAATTAGGCCAATCGGTCGCGGATATCGTCGAATACCTCCAAAAACTTGGGTTTGAGGTGCACAGTGTTTCTCCAGATGAGCTGCGGGTGGGTGATGAACTTGACAGACCTGAGTATATATACGCCGAGAACTGAGATGGCCGAGCGGACTGAGAGCGAACGGGATTCAACAGCCGATAATAGCCAGGAGGTGCTGCAATGAGGCGCAACATGGGAAACATGGACCGGGCCGTTAGGTTCATCATCGGGGTGGTGATGATGGGTGTAGGGTTCGGTGCGATGGGTGGGGGTGCCGGTATCGCGGTAGGGGTCATAGGAGCGGTCCTCTTCGCGACCAGCCTGGTAGGATGGTGTCCCCTCTACATCCCTTTTCGAATCAGCACCCGGAAGGTATAGTAGCAGGTTGTCGGCCGAGAGCTATTCCAGTCGAAGGGTCAATCGCCTGCAGCGAAACAACGCACCGTGTATACCCCCACTTTGCCTCTGCTGAAGGATGGCGAACCTAGTCAAACGGAAGCCCCACCTAGTGCCGGGGCTACAGGAAGCAGCTGCCAGAGCATTTGACGAATGTCTAATAACAAACAGAAGTTAATCTTCTGAGAAACCGCTACTTTAAAAATTACCTTATTCCTGATTCCTGGCATTATTTTTTTGATATCCACATTCCCCGCGTCTTTATTCACAAGGCACTGACCAATATGATTCTTTTAAACGTATTCCAAAGGCATTGCCTGAACGATTTATCGTCAATTTAGCCCTATTCATAATTCAACAGTAAGATTCTTGCATTCTTATGTAGGCATCGCAGCGACATTTAGATATCTTTTAAAACACTATACTTCAATTTCTCTTATGTGGTACAATCCTTTCATCGCCAAGTTCGCGCAAGTAGCGTTTTTTATAATCGAAATTAAAGGGGGTGAACAATGCCACCTATTCGTTTCGCTGAGGACGCCGTAAATACCGCAGAGCGCTTTCTGAGGAAATA
>CAZCXP010000140.1:0-6631 GCA_964502665.1 uncultured Dehalococcoidia bacterium
GATCCTTTTCAAGCGCTTGAGCAGCACCTCTTGTGATATCATTTCTTCTGTCATGTATCCCCCCACAGTTCTCGCTTCAGGGGCTTGATTTGCCCTACCCCCATAGGGTATAATACTCGCCGACTCGCGTTCTAGCGGATCTAATCTTGTGACAAATCTTATCACATATGGCCTTATATGTCAGGTCTAAGATGTAAAGGGGGTACCACGGTATGGAACTAACCCGAAGGGATTTCCTAAAAGCATCTGGAGCTACTGCTGGCGTCCTTGCCTTGTACGGCATCTGGGGAAAAGACAAGGCCAAAGCTGCCCCGCGGCAAATACCGCTGAGAAAGCAGTTCGGGGAGAAGACCACAATCTGTCCCTACTGTGGTGTCGGCTGCGGTGTCCTAATGGCGGTGGAGAGCGGAAAGATCGATAACATCGAGGGCGACCCAGATCATCCGGTTAGCGAGGGTTCTCTCTGCCCCAAGGGTGCCTCACTGTACCAGGTAGCCAACAACGAAGACCGTTTGACCACGATCAAGTACCGCGCCGCAGGGGCTGCAACCTGGACGAATATGGGCTGGGACGATGCGATAGCGGCGATTGCCACCAGGATCAAGGAGACCAGGGACAGCACTTTTCAGGAGAAAAACGACAGTAACAACACTGTTAATCGCACCCTGGGTGTTGCCTCGCTGGGTAGCGTATTCCCCAATAGCGAAGAGGCATATCTGATGAGCAAGATGACGCGTGCCCTGGGTCTGGTCTACATCGAGAATGAAGCCCGGATATGCGTCTCGAGCGCAGTAGCCGCTGACGAAGAAACCGTTGGTAGAGGGCCGATGTCGAATCACTGGATAGACCTGGCCTATAGCGATTGCATCATGATCATCGGCGGTAACATGGCCGAGTCCTTCCCTGTTGCCTTTAAGTGGGTTACTCGGGCCAAAGAAAAAGGAGCTACCGTTATCCACGTAGATCCCCGCTTCACCCGCACCTCAGCCAAGGCTGACCTGTATGCCAGGGTGAGACCCGGCACCGATCTTGCCTTTGTCGGCGGCATCATAAGGTACGTTATTGATGATATGGAAGCGAATCCAGGCAATTACAACATGGAATACGTGAGGGAATATACCAATGCCTCCTATCTCGTTGCCCCCGCTTTCACCGGCCCGGCTGATACGCTGGACGGGTTGTTCTCAGGTTGGGATGGCAGCAAGTATGATAAGACAACCTGGTCCTACCAGCAGGACGAGAACGAGCCTGACAAAATAAAGAAGGACCCCGCGCTCAGCGATACCAACTGCGTCTTCCAGCTTCTGAAGAAGCACTTCGCACGCTACACTGACGACAAAGTAGTCGAAATCACAGGCACGGATAAGGCGACCTTCCAGAGAATCTGCCAAACCTATGCCGCTACAGGGGAAACAGGGAAGGCAGGAGCCTTCGTGTTCTCCTCCAATGCCTGTCAGCGCAGTACAGGAACCCAGACTGTACGGGCATTCGGTATATTGCAGCTCCTACTGGGTAACATGGGAGTGGCTGGCGGTGGGCTAAACGGCATCACCGGCGCGGTAAACGGTCTGGGCTGTACCTTGCAGGGTCTGGTCTATCACTGGGGTCCAGGGGGAGGGAGTGTGCGAATGCCCAACAGCGGCGAACAGACCCTTTCCGCCTACGGTAAAGACCAGGCTCGGTTCGCCAGCATTCTCAAGGCATGGTACGGTGACACAGACCACGATACCAGCTTCAGCTATTTACCCAAGACGGATGGCAACTATTCCTGGCAGCCCCTGTTCAAAGCGATAGACGACGGCACAATAAAAGGGCTTATCTGCTGGGGAATCAATCCCGCCGTGAGCGGGCCAAACAGCGCGGCGGCGCGCCAGTCCCTGAGAAAGCTGGACTGGATGGTGGTGATCGACCTCTGGGAAACGGAGACCGCTGCGGTGTGGCAGTTGGCGGACTGCGATACCGAGGTCTTTCTCCTGCCAGCGGCACACCCGCTGGAGAAGGAGGGAAGCGTGTGCAATACCTGCCGCTGGAATCAGTGGCGCTACAAGGGAGCCGATCCTCCTGGTTCCGCCAGAAGCGACCTGTGGATAATAAGCAAGCTGATGTCAGAACTCAAAGAACTCTATGCAGGGCAGACCGAAAAGAATGCCGCAGCCATCACCGGACTGACCTGGAATTACGGTGACCCCCCCGATGTGCTGGAGGTGACCAAGGAGATGAACGGCTACGACTTGACCACAGGCAAGCTGCTGTCAAGCCCTGGGGCTCTCAAGAGCGACGGCACCACCAGTTGCGGCAACTGGCTGTGGTGCGGGATGTACACAGAAGCAGGCAACATGGCACAGAGGCGGGGCGTCACCGATCCGTCAGGCATTGGTCTCTTTCCCGAGTGGGGATGGGCCTGGCCGCTAAACAGGCGCATCATGTACAATCGCGCCTCGGTGGATATAGAAGGCGAACCCTGGGATGCCGGTCGCCCTGTCATCTCATGGGATGGCGCAGCTTGGGCGGGGGATGTTCCCGACGGGGGCTGGCCGCCCGTAAATAGCAGCGGCAAATATCCCTTCGTCATGAAGCCCGAGGGCCGGGGATACCTCTTCGGCCCCGGCAGACCCGACGGCCCCTTCCCCGAACACTACGAGCCCTGGGAGAGCCCGGTGTCCAATCCTATGTCACCTCAACAGAACAACCCGGCTATCGTGATCTGGGAAACTGCCGCCGGGGGAACTGCCGCAGGCTATCCCATCGTGGCGACTACGCATCGTCTGGTCGATCATTTGCATACCGGGACGGTAACCAGGCGCCTGCCCTGGCTGGTGGAGTTAACGCCCGAGATGTTTGTCGAAATCAGCCAGGAGCTGGCGAGCGCCAAAGGGATTGCCAACGGCGACACCGTTATCCTGGACTCAGCCCGCGGCCATGGTGTAGAGGCAAAAGCTGTGGTCACTGCCCGCCTTAAGCCTCTCCAGGTGAATGGCACTACCGTCCACTACATCAGCGTGCCCTGGAATTGGGGGTACATCGGGCTGTCCCAGGGGGATAGCGCCAATCTGCTCACTGCCCGCATCGGCGATCCCAATACCGGTATCCCCGAGTACAGAGCGTTCCTGTGCGACGTCAGGAAGCTGTAGCGAAGCTTCAACAGCGCGAAACTCGATAGTGTAGAAGGGCTAGAGGCTCCATACACCCTATACAATTGCCTCTACGCCCATGTAGGGGCGCAAGGCTTCGGGAACCGCCACGCTGCCATCGGGCTGCTGGTAGTTCTCCAAGATAGCGATGAGGACACGGGGCAAGGCCAGTCCAGAGCCATTCAGGGTGTGGACAAACTGGGGCTTTTCGCCTGACTGGGGCCGGTAGCGGATATTGGCCCGCCGGGCCTGAAAATCGCTGCAATTGCTGCAGGAGCTCACCTCGAGCCACTCGGCACACCCGGGAGCCCACATCTCGATGTCATAGGACTTGGTGGAGGCAAATCCCAGGTCGCCGCTACAAAGCTGCAGCACCCGATAGGGCAGGCCCAGCTTCTGGCAGACCCCCTCCGCATCCCCCACCATCCTCTCCAGCTCCTCATCCGAGCTATGGGGCTCAGTGAACTTGTAGAGCTCCACCTTGTCGAATTGATGTCCCCTCTTGATTCCTCTGGTGTCCTTGCCCGCCGACATCCTCTCGCGGCGGAAGCAGGCGGTGTAAGCGACGTAATACAGGGGCAACGTGCCCGGCTCCAGGATTTCATCGCGGTGTAGATTGGTCACCGGCACCTCAGCGGTGGGCACCAACCAGAGGTCATCCTCGGCATCGTGATAGAGGTTGTCGGCGAATTTGGGCAGATTTCCTGAGCCCACCATACACTCCTGCTTCACCACAAACGGGGGATAGACCTCGGTATAGCCATGCTCACTTATGTGGAGGTCAAGCATAAAGGCGATGAGTGCCCTTTGGAGCTTAGCCCCCAGGCCCCTGAGCACATAGAAGCGACTCCCCGATATCTTCACCCCCCGCTCGAAATCTATGATGCCCAGCCTTGGCCCGATATCCCAGTGGGGGACGGGGGCGAAGCTGAAGCTCTTTGCCGTGCCCCAGGTGCGCACTGCGACATTATCGCTTCCGTCCCTGCCGACAGGAACACTGAGATGTACCAGGTTAGGGATTTGTAGCAGCAGGTCGTTCAGCTCCGCCTCATTGCGGCTGATCTCACGGTCCAGAGACTTAATCTGCTCTCCTGCATCCCTCATCGCAGCAAGAAGCTCGGCGGGTTTCTCCTTCATCTGGCCGATGTCCTTGGTGGCCTGCTTTCGCCTTGCCCTGAGACCCTCCACCTCCTGGAGCAGCCGACGTCTCTCCTCATCAAGACGGAGGATTGCATCAAGGTCCGCATCCTCGCCGCGCTTGGCCAGGGACTCTCGCACAAGGTCTGGGTTCTGGCGAATGAACTGCAGGCTAAGCATGATCGTTATTTCTCTTTAGCTCTTAGCTGCGGGAACAGGATGACCTCTCTTATCGACTGCTGGTTGGTCAGGACCATCACCAGGCGATCGATGCCTACCCCCAACCCCCCTGTGGGCGGCATGCCGTGCTCCAAGGCAGTGAGGAAATCCTCATCCAGCCTCTCCACCTCCTCGTCCCCCATCAAGCTGCGCAGTTGCTCCTGTTCCTCGAAGCGCTTCCTCTGCTCTACAGGATCGTTGAGCTCGGTGAAAGCATTGGCTACCTCTATCCCCCCGATAAAACACTCGAACCTCTCCACCAGCCGCGGGTCACCGGGCTTGGTCTTTGCCAGTGGAGATATCTCAACGGGGTAGTCGAGAACGAAGGTAGGCTGAATCAAGGTGGGCTCGACAAACGTGGACAGGAGTTTATCAACCAGCCGCCCCCAGCTCATGTTGTCCTCCACCTCTACGCCCAACCTCCTGGCCTCCTCCCGCAGGGAGGGCAAATCGCGATACCTCTCGTCGAGGAAATCAAGGCCGCATTTCTCAAGCAGGTCATCCCGAAGGTTAACCCTGCGCCAGGGAGAGGAAAGATCGATGATGTCTCCGCCGAAAGATACCTCATGGCTGCCCAGAACCTCCTGGGCGACGTGGTACACCATTTGCTCCACCATTTCCATGACATCGTTGTAGTCGGCGTAAGCCTCATAACTCTCGAGCATGGTAAATTCGGGGTTGTGTTTGATGGAGACGCCCTCGTTGCGGAAGATGCGACCGATCTCGTAGACCTTGTCCAGCCCGCCGATGATCAAGCGCTTGAGATACAGCTCGGTGGCAATGCGCAGGTACAGGTTCTGCTCCAGGGCATGATGATGAGTGGAGAAGGGGCGGGCCATTGCACCAGCGGCTACAGGCAGCAACACAGGCGTCTCCACCTCAATGAACCCACGCCCATCAAGAAAGCGCCGTATGGCGGCGATCAAGCGGCTGCGTATGACGAAGATATGTCTGGCTTCCTCACTGGAGATGAGGTCCAAATACCTTTGGCGATAGCGCTTCTCCACATCCGTGAGCCCGTGCCATTTCTCAGGCAACGGCTGAAGCGACTTGGAGAGCATAACGAAATCGGAGGCCTCAATAGTAACCTCGCCGCTGCGTGTCCTGAAAACCTTGCCACTGACCCCGATGATATCGCCGATATCCAAGTCATGCAGATACTGATATTTCTCGTTACCCAGGGACTTCTCGCGGAAATACGCCTGGATTTTGCCCGAGCCATCTCTGAGATCGAGGAAGGTCGCCTTCCCCATGGCCCGAAGGGCAATGATGCGGCCAGCAACCCGTACCTCAGGGCCTTCCGTGTTGCTTCTTTCCTGTTCTTGGAAAAGAGTTGCCGCCTCCTCGGTGGTGTGGCTGCGGCGGTAGCGGTGGGGATAGGGGTCAATGTTGTGGCTGCGAATGCTGCTGAGCTTGGCCAGGCGTTGCTCGGTTATCGCTTCTTTCCTGTCCGCCATCTCATGAGCCTGATTACAATGGCCAAGGTTTGCCTTTCCTTGCCCTTACTCTATTGCGATCACCTTCAGCTTGAGCGTGCCCGCCGGAGCCTGGGCTTCAACCTCATCACCCACCCGCTTGCCCAGCAAGGCGCTCCCCACCGGGGACTCGTTGGAGATCTTCCCGTCGCTGGGACTGGCCTCCGCACTGCCAACGATGGTATAGTTCTCCTCTTCCCCGTCTTGATTGCGAACCCTGACCTTTGAACCAAGCCTAACAAATGATGAGGGGGACTTCTCCTCCTTGATTAGCGTGGCGTTTTTAAGCATACTTTCCAGGGTGAGAATCCGTCCCTCGACAAAGGCCTGCTCGTTCTTGGCATCATCATACTCGGCATTATCAACGGTACCACCTAACTCTTTTGCCCTGCTAATCTGCTCAGCAACCTGTGGACGCCGCACGGTCTCCAGGTGCTCCAGTTCTGCCTTCAGCTTCTCCAACCCCTCAAGCGTAAGAAAGGTTTCCTTCTGTGCCATCTCCCTCTTCCTCCTACCAACTAAAAAAGACCGAGCGCCGGCTAACGCTTGGTCACCTGCCCTCGATTATTAGCTGACTATTATAACCGAATTCTCCTCAATTGTAAAGAGCCTCCACTGCGTGGGTACATATTGTTGACTGACTTGCTGCTCAACTGTTAGAATAGGACT
>CAZCXP010000141.1:0-6423 GCA_964502665.1 uncultured Dehalococcoidia bacterium
CACTGCCTCCAGTGTGAAGTGGTATTTGGCGATGCGGAGTTTGTCGAGCATGGCTTTCTTATCCAATCAGGTCAAGGGTACTGTTTGGAATGATGATGGTCACACCAGCATAAAAGAGGGTACGTATGTCAAGCGCTCCTTGTCATACTCATACAACTGTATCGGGCCACAGGCGTTGAGCTGATGTCCCAATAGAACGGCCAAGCCTATTGGCACAGCAGCAAACAGATGGGTCCGCAAGGCACGCCGCTCATCCCGAATGCACCGAATTGCCTTTGCCGCCTGAACCGCCATGCTCAACGCCTGTTGGGCATCGGCGACACTCTCCCGCCCACACCCCACGCGAGGTTGCAGAGTGACGCGAGCCCGGAACGCTTCCCCACGCGCTTGCACAAAACGATCCACGTCACGGGAAATGTCATGGGCAACAGACAGTTGCACCGCCAGGTCTTCCGATCCTATCGAACCACCTGTCTCCGCAACTGTCAAAGGGTTGTCAGATGCAGGAATCACTTCCGTACCCCACACCTCTCCATTCTGTTCCACCGTGAGTTGAAAACCGGTTGGGTCTCTAAAAGCAAAACCGAGGGCAAGCCCTGCCGAGATATGGGCCTTGGCACGAACGTGTACCGATCGCAGCCCCCATTTAGATGCTACGGTTTCCCTTATACTTTTCAAGGCAGGCAATAAGGTCGCGGAGCAATCCAAGGCGGAAGGCGCAATCCGCCCCTTGAAAAAGGGACGCCAATCCAAATCCAAGTCTGCTTCTGTTGGGCGAGCCGTATACTGGCGAGTATGTAGATCGAGAACTGGCTGACGACTCGGATCGGCTTTGAACATAGGTGCCCGACGTTCCAGCGAACCCTCCAACACCTGGCGAGCCGCGCTGCCCAATGAAGTTCTAAACTCTTCGGAGTCTCCTGATATATCGGCCGGAATCATAACACCATGAAAGATCGTAATGTCACGCCCGGTCTGGGACATGGTGGCCGCGCCGACCTGGGGTATGGCTACTCCTCGAAAAACTGGAATGATGGTAAACTGACGATCCCATCTCCATTGATCCAGGGCCGCTTGGAGCTCCACGCGCATGACATACTCAGATTGCAGGCTTTCCGGCGTCAGGTAGACCAAGAAAGATTCACACTCCTCCGCGAGGGCTGCTCGGATTTGCTCCTCGGTCGGCCGTCCTGGAGCCAGGTCACTCACGTCTTGCCACAAGCGAAGTCCCCGCGCTTTCAGCTCCCCAGCCAATGTGATGACTTCATCCAGGTTCTGGCGACTGTAGCTGATGAATGTCTTTGCTTGCACAGGCTCCCTCCTCAGATATTGTCGGCTCTCTGTGATTTCGCAGGGCAAGACCCTAACCTGGACAAGCCAGAACCAAAAGGCTTTTTGCCACGAATTACACGAATTTTCACTAATTTTTCTTCTTTTCGTGTTAATTCGTGAAATTCGTGGCAGAGAAAAAGTGCATTCCGAAGTCCTTGCTCGTTGTGCAAGAATTTGATCGTTAAGGTACTAAAGGTTTCGCTCAAGATTGTGTAAACAGCGTTTTTGCGCTAATAATGGCCCTTTTTCGCCAAATTCTGCACAAAAACCTTTAGGGTCTATGACTGACCACGCAAAATCCTAAAGGCCCATATTGTTACCGCCACCCGACGGCAGAACGATTGGTACAGCAAAGGCGTAGCCGTACTGCACGATGTCCTCGTGCTGGGGGTGGATACCCTCTACCATCCGCCCATAGAAATCCCTGGGATGGTCATCGCGGAAGGTTGCGCCGGCGGCCAGCATCAGCAAAGGAAACTTGAACGGCGAGATAGCGCTGCTGGAGGCAAACTCCTCCCCCAACTTGCCATACTTGACCAGCGTCTTGTAGTGACCTTCAAGAGGGTCAGCCTGGGCCGGTACGAAGTTGGAGAGGCTGACGAAACCGTTGGCGCCATCGGGCGCGGCAAAGTCGTCAAACGGCTCGAAGCTCTCTACCTTGAATCGTCCATACCCCGCCGATTTCTTGGCCCCGAAGCCCGCCAGGGCCATCCGCTCGAAGAGCTGGCTGGCGCGCTCCGCCCAGGCGTCATCCGCGGCCTTGAGGTAGATAGAGATCGGCACAGGCGTCTTCTTTCCTAGCGGATCTTTTTTAAGGTAAACGATCTCTTCAAGGTCGTACAGATTCCCAGCGGCTGCTTCTTCGGCTTCCGAGCCAGCAGTGGTGCCCGTCAGGCGGTTGATCAGGTTTTTGAGGACTGTACGGTCCTCGACTCTGGCCTCCTTTGGCCTCAGCAGCACCCTCTCGCCCCGGCAAATGGCGTTGAACTCTTCCAGATCCACGTGATGGATGCCCCTGCCCTGTCGCACCCTACGCATGGCGGCCACTTGATCCCGCTTGGGCGTCTCCAGGCCCGGAGGCAATTCGGGTGGCAGCACCGGACGGGGCAACAGGTCGCCAGGGAAACCGTTGGACAGGATCAGCGGCGGCTCTCCGGCCAGGAAAGGCGCCAGAAACTGGCCCAACGCCTCCTCACCCTCGTCGTAGCGCACCGTCCAACACAGGTGCCCAAAGATAGTATCCGACTGCCAGGCGGAGAGGGAGGCCGAGTCGAGGCTGAGCCTCACTCGGTATGTTTTCATTGTTCAGCTAACCTCGTATTCCAGCTTCACCTTGCCGTAGCCCCGGCTGCCGGAGCTGCCCAGGTAATCCTGCTGGAGCAAGTCTAGGCCCTCTTCAATGAGCGACATGATCTGGCCCTCATTGTCGTCCTCAAAGAGGCGCACCGCTATCTCGAACTTGAACTTGGTATCAGCCGGGACGCGCTCAATGGTGCGGGGATGCTCCGCCGTGCCCGTGAGACGGTTGACGATGTTCTCGGTCTTGACCTCGGCGTAGAAGAGGCCCCTATCCTCCCGCGCCTTTTCCAGCCAGGCCTTCGATTCGTCGGTGAGAGCGGCATCGCGCACGAGGATGCGGGTGGGACCCAGTTTGTGACGAGGATTCTTGTGAGGGCCAAAGACCCGGCAGATCGGGCACTGGCCGCAGCCGCAGGGCTCCCCAGTGGGGCTCACCCTCCCGTGCTTTAGCTCCAAGAGCGAACGGACCTTGCCTTTGAGGGAGGAGCCGGGGATATAAGGCTCGTCAGTGATCGGATGGCGGATGATGGGGTTCTCCATCCCACCTATCTCAATGTTCTCCTGCGAGCCCCCGATGCGTAGGCCCGTCTCACAAGTGATGGTACCCTTGATGAGCCGGTAATCAGTGAGTTTTTTAGACATTGTTTGACCTCCTTAGTTGTTTCTCTTTGAGCCTTAGAATCTCGTGAAGCCTTCTCAGTTCCCCTTGAAGTTCACGCAGCTTTTTTTCCCCTCGCATTGCCTTGACGTCGGCGTAGAGTGCCTTCACATAGGCATGTTCATCAGTTTCCTGGTAGAGATCAATGCCCAGGATAATATTGGTCACCGTTTCGAAATCCCGGTTCTCCACAAGCGATTTCAGAGAGCGAGTCAGGCTTTCTATTCCAAAAGAGTCTGCTAACATCTGAGCTGCACGCAATTGGATTCTTTCGCAGTTATCAGTAAGACGCGCTCCAAGAATTGGCAATAATTCATCATTGGGGCAAAAATACTCGATTCCCTCCAAGGCCATCAATCGTGCTTCTTCATCGGCTTCCAAGTCTTCCAGTGCTAACGTTAGCGCGTGCATTCTTACACCAGGGAGTTCTGACACATTCATAAGAACTTGTACTGCCGAATACCTTGCTCTTTCAGCTTCAGCATATGCGCCGCCAGTAGCTCTAGTAGAGTCTGCTGAAACAATATCACTTAAAGCGTAGATTGCCTCCTCCCTGATTCTTGGATCTTCATCTTGTAAAATCTTGCCAAGAGCTTGAATTGCTCGTGTCGTCCTAATGTCGCCTAGATATTGGATTGCACGTATTCTTATCGGCGAATGAGCATCCATCGCCACTTGTTCAAGAGCAGTTACAGCTATCTCGTCCCCTATTGTAGCTAGTACATCAATCGCTCGGTTAACAACTATCCTTAATTTGAAGGCTTCTGCTACGCACTGGGAAGCGCATCCTACCGGGATGCCCCGGAAATGCTCCAAGATGGTCTCCTGAGCTACTTCCTCCTCTGCAGTCAGCCTCGCTCCAAATACCTGTGCTACTGTATCGGGTGGTTTCAATCTGCACAAAGTAGTCACAATGTTTTTAGATATTTCTTCAGCAGTCTCTATACGGGTGCACTCTTTGAGTTGATCAAAGAGGTAATCCACAACAATTGCCGGATCCAAGGCTATAATGGCTTCAGAGGCAGCAAGTCTCACATCTATGTTGGCGTCCTTAAGCGATCCAAACAACTGCAGCAAGTCGGCTTCAGTAAATCCAAATTCTGAGAGTAGCTTTATAGAATTGTACCTGGCACAAGCCCTATCACTGCCTAACAAACTCCTAGCAACAGATGTAGCTTGCGTCTTGTCTCTAAGCTCATCAATCCAATGCGCAAACTCAGGCTCATCATAGAAGAGGGCCATCCCACTCCGCAGCATTAGTTCCTTTGCATCATCCCCCATCTCATCCTCAAGGGCTTCTCTCTGGCTGTTAATTAGCTGATAGTTCTCTATCGTCAGCAATATACCTGTAGCTTTCCAAACCTCTAATCCCTCTCTGAGCTTCCCCCGCGCTTTTTCTAAATCAGAGTTGACCCATTCATTCACCTCCTCCAAAAATTTCAGCAAGTCTCCCTCTAGAAGCTCCACGTTATGCCTTTTTTCCCAGTAGCTTTTTTCTAACAGATCTACTTTGTCTTGAATTGCATAAGCTCGCTTTTGGAAAGGTCCCAAGTAATTTCTGATTCCGTTGTAGAGAACTCTGAACGTGCTATCTTCAAGGCTATAGCCTATGAATATGACCGTATAATCGCGTAAATAAGTCCTCAATGCATCTGCCATCAACGAATCTTCGCCAAGAAAGCGAATTTGCTGGTAATAGTCATCCTCAGTTATCACAACGTCACTACTCTTCGAGATACAGCCATGCATCTTGATAATGCATACCGAGGCATCTTTCGATATCCTTGTCTTATCCTTTGTGAGCACCTCAATTCGTTCCTTAGGGTAAGCGCTTTCTAACAACCTGTCATAGTTAGTAGTTATGATCCTAGGGAAGTACTGATAGAGCTCAGCAATAATCCTATGGGCCTTCAATGGCTCCTTTACTTGGACAAATACCTGTTCAACATAGTGAATTAAGCTCTCAGGTCCTTCCTTATCCCTATAATACTGAGCGATCCGCTGGAGTGGCCAACAGCACTCCCCTTGGCTGCACTCGTTGTCTGAGTACCACTTACATTCCCTAATTGCACAGAGTCTCCCCCTAAGTGCCAAGTCGCGTGCCAACTGTGCACCTGTCGGCAATCCATTTGGGTCGTATGAGGAAACGGCGGCTCCTAGAAAAAGGACACAGCGTTTCTCACAAATGGTCTCAAGGAGCAAGGGATGTTCTTCAAGCACTGCTACTGACCTCCTCCTAGCGGCATTACGGCTTTGAATGCCTTATAAAAGCAGTCATCTGTTACGGAAGTGATATGTGAAATAAGCCAGCACGCTCTGGAAGTGCTCAATGAAACCTTTGCGAAAACTAGCTTCATCCTGAACGGCCAACTCAACGTTGCGGTCAATGAACTCTTTGAAGTTTTCCTTGATGACACCTCGCCCGACAGCATAAGCCGCGTCTCTCTTGAGGGTATAAATATCACTTCTAACTGCGCTAAAGTCCTCGGTGTCTAGCTTAGCTTCAATAGCCCGCAGTTGGTTAAAGAAACGACGTAGCTGATGGGAAGTTATTCCTGACCTCCCTAAGATTTGGACTACCTGCTCAGCCCAAGTGTCCACCACGGCAGGCTTGATGTTGCCCTTTTCGTCGAAGTATCCGCCCTCCAGATAGCCTGCGGGCCAGCCACCAGTGCGGACGGACATGGATGGCACGCCAGTCTCCAGAGCGAGGTTGATAGCGTTCCAACCCTTTGCCGTCTTTCTCAAATCGAAGCTGATGTACTGTCCCTCCTGCAGGTTATCTAGACCACTGTCCCGCACATCGGAGATGTGGACGAAGACATCGCCTTTTCCATCAGAACGAGTGAGGAAGCCATATTCTCTACTTGCATCGAACCACTTCACGGTGCCGGTGATACGATCAGTCATTGGAAATCCTCCCTTCTTAAAAAAGCCTGATCAACTTTCGGCTGTTTCGCGCTTGTAAAAAAGCAGATAAGTGGCTACCAGACCCAAATGGTGCATTCGCTCGCTCTCTCGACGTCCACTCAAGGAGCGCATCAGCTCATCGGCCCATTTGAATACGGCCTCAGGGCCCTTTTGCAGGTTGCGGGCGATGTTGTAGGCGAACATAGCTCGATAGCGGGGCACCA
>CAZCXP010000142.1:0-6365 GCA_964502665.1 uncultured Dehalococcoidia bacterium
CTGGTCGTAGTCGCCGCGGGAGTCGTAGACGCTGCCGATGTTGTTGTAGGTATAGGCGAGGCCGGCGCGGTCGCCGATGTCCTCTCTTATCTTGAGGCTCTTGTGGTACCACTCCAGAGCCTGGTCGTAGTCACCGCGGGAGTAGTAGACGCTTCCGATGTTGTTGTAGGTAGTGGCTAGGCCAGCTCGGTCGCTGATTTCCTCTTTTATCTTGAGGCTCTTGGCGTACCACTGGAGAGCCTGGTGGTAGTCGCCGCGGCGGCAATAGACGCTTCCGATGTTGTTATAGATTGTGGCCAGAGCTTTTTGGTCTTCTACCCCTATGGCTACCGCCTCGGCCTCTTTGTAGTGGCCTTCGGCCTCCGAAAGCTTGGCCTGCTCATAGAAGCAGTTGCCGATGAGTCCTAAGAGGGCTGCTTTCTGGCTTCCCGTTGGCCCCTGCGCCAGAGCGAGCCTGAACAGCCTTACAGCTTCCCCGTATTCGTACTTCTCCTTATGGGCCATGCCCTCAATGAAAGGGTCTTTTATCTTTGGCGGAGCCTTGGGTAGGCCGTCTAGATATTCCGCGATCTGGCCAAGCTGAGCCTTGACCTCGTGCACCTCCTCCCTGATCTCCTGTACGATGGCTGGGTCAGCAGCTTTCGTGCGTCGGCTCTCTATAAACCAGTAGATTCCGATGACTGCACCGAGAGCACCTATTATGGCGAGCGCCCATGCAAACGGCGGCATTCAGATAGTGCCTCCCTCACCTATGCCTCTTCCCCTCAAAGCTGTAGAGCTTTACGGGCTCGTCGGGGAGTATTCATCGCTCGTTGGGGATGTTATCATCCCCAACCCTGCTCGCCGTTTGCGGGGGATGAAGAACATCCCCCTTGAGCAAGGGTTATCTCAATCCTGTACATCGCCTAGGCGTTGCCGACGATACTCCTCATAGTTGATTGCCGACTCAGGATGGGAACGATAGTAGGCAAGCTCATTTTCCATATCCCGAATGTCTTCCAAATCCTCACTGTAGGCCCGGTCGACAGCTCTGCGGATCAGCTCAGCAATTGACGTTTTCGCCTCGAAAGCCAATCTTCTAAGCCCCTCGTGGGTTTCTTCGGGCAAGTAGACCATTGTCTTTTTCATCGCTTGCTCCTATCACGGGCTGCTTGAGTATATATTATAACATATATATGCCATTATGTCATCAATTACCGACGTTTCGGAGGTGGCTGTTCGATTGCTTTGTGTAGTAGAGGTTGCCCGCTGATGGAGCTACCTATACCTCTTCACCTCGAAGCTGTAGAGCTTTACTGGCTCGTCGGGGAGTATCCCCGCTTTCTGGCGGCAGATGTCTATCTGGTGGGCCACGGTGTCCACGCCTTCGAGGTCGGGGAGCAGCAGACCCCGCCGCCCCCCAGACTCCACGATTACGCCGTACCTCCTGGGGTCAAGACCTTCCTCGCTCTCCACCGGCACCGGCCTGGTGAGGACATCGACGCTGTAGGTAACATCGGGCAGCTCATCAGCGGTCACCGGCAGGAAGCGGGGGTCCCTGGTTGACGAGCTTACCGCGTTGTTGATTATCTCCTCGGCTACGTTGGGCTGCGATGGCTCGAAGGTGCCGATGCAGCCCCTCAGTTGACCGTGCTTCTTGAGGGTGACGAAAACCCCTGCCTTTTCCCTCATCTCCGGCGTTAGCTCCCCCGGGTGGGGAAGCGTTCCCTCTCGGACATAGCCCTCCACGGTCTCCTTGGCCAGCCTCGCCAGCGGATGCATCTCCTCAGGTCCCATTTTCCCCTCCCTTCAACTGGCTATTATTATCCCGGCATAGCCCACTACAGCGCTGTAATCACCCGTTACGTCACCGCTCGTTTCATACCTGACCAATTCCGCCCGTTTTGCCCCCAATTCCTTGGCGGCTGAGATGAGGGCTACCGTTGGCGCATACCCGCACATTGTTATGTTCAGGTCTCGTATCCGCCTCATGAGCTCGTCTTCATCTAGCTCCACTATCGCGTTTATAGCCTCGGTATCCTTCCTCCTCGCTGATTCCTGGGACTCGTAATGAGTCATGTCGCTGCTGGCGATGATTACTGTCTCTGCCCTCAGCTCCTTGATTGCCCCGGCTATCTCCTTGCCGATGTCCTTGTAGACGGAAGGGGCAGCGTGGGAGAGTACGATAGGCACAATCTTGACGTCCCGTTTGAAGTATTGCAGAAACGGTATCTGAACCTCAATAGAGTGCTCGTATAAATGCGCCACGTGATCTTCTTCCAGGTGCTTGGAGCTGGTTAAGATCTCTTTGCCCAGTCGCGAGTCGATTGCTACTTCGCCCAGGGGTGTTTGCCACGAGCCCTCGGTCATGATGCTGAAGGGCCTGCCAGCCCCTGTATGGCTGGGGCCGAGGATGATGAAGGTATCTTTGAACCGGATTCTGGACATGACTGCGCCAGCCACTGCTCCGGAGTAGGCGTATCCAGCGTGAGGGGAGACCAGCCCAATCACCTCTTCTTTCGGCGCCTTTTCATCGACAAGTCCCCTAATCTGCGCTTCTAGCGAAGAAGGCGTTGCTGGGTAGAACTGACCCGCGACAACCGGACTCCTAATCATGGCCCTCCCCTCCTTTTTGCCCGATCTCGTAGCCCACATCCAAGGTAAGCGAAAGTCTATCACATCGTGGGGGTTATGTCTATCTGGTTGCCGGGTTTCTGTGGTGCTCTTGCCAAAGCAATGCCGAAGGGCTAGAATTAGGTGGAGACCTGAGTAGCCGGGAGCGGGAATCCAGAAGCTCGTTTTTCAAAAGGACGGGAAGAAAGATGGCCAAGAAATCACGCAAGGTAGCGGCGAAGTACTCGGAGTTGAGCAGGGCAAAGAGGAGGAAACAGCGGGCTAAACCTTCTCTTCAAACGGGAACGATTTCTGCGCCCGAATCTCAGGAGATATCTGAGCCCAGGCCGATCAAGAGCCCGGTCTTAAGGGCTGCGCCAAGGACGCAACCGCAGCCAAAGCGAGCGGCCGCCGCTTATCAATACGTGAGGGCTGACCTGAAGAGGATCGGTATTCTGGCTGGGATGATGATCATCATCCTAATCGTGCTGACTTTCGTGCTGGGCTGAACCTACTCCTCTTCCTCTTCCTCTTCCTCGGGTGGCCTCGTCTCTGACCACTCCCTTGAAAGAGGCAGCAAAGCGCTGATTTTCTCTCCAGATTTCTTCCTGGTGGTCGGCAGCTTCTCAATCGCTTCCTTTACCTGAGATAGCCTCTGTTCGGGGTCCTTGACTGCCAGGTCCACCACTACTCCCCGCACTCCCAGTCCCCAAAGGCTTTCGATATCGTCAATTGGCAGACCAGGGGGCACGGCTGCCAGGAGGTGCTTTCCCGCTCCAGCGGCTAGTCGCTCGTATACCATTAGCTGGTGCACAGTAAGGGGGGATTCGTCCTCGCTAACCGGGCAGAGGAGCACGGCGTCAACGGGCAAGCGATTTATGGCCTTGGCCAGGCTGTCGCTCAACGAAGGGTCTACTTGAAGGACCTTGCCGATTTTCTCCGCCCCCAGGACTGCTGCCGGGGTCCTGTCTGGGGCGAAGATCACGAAGTCACAATCCATCTCAATGAGTTGCTCCACCTCTTCCTTGGTTACTGCATTCAGGGATACCCCCCAGGGAACATCGGTCTTAGCGCTGCTGAGTTTGGCCAGGGCTTCTTCAGTCTTCTGCTGATGCTCAACGGGCATCAATATGGCATCGGCGCCCGACTTTGCAGCGATGGCCGCTAGCTTGGCATCTCCCAAAGGTACGCTGGCGACAATGACCATGGGTAAGCTTTTCCCCCTGGCCACCGCGGCCCCGAAACCCAGAGGCTGGGCTCTTCCCTCAGAGATTCGCTCTAGCTTATCCAAAAGCTTGCTCATGTTCCCCCTTTTTGCTTCCTTGCATTTCAGCTAAATCAGCAGGCCAGCGATCGAATTCATAGCTACATACGATTCTAATAATCGCAGCCGTGGGGAGCCTGATGTTCCAAGGAGTAGCATAACTTCCTGCCTGGTCTGGTGTCAAGCCGCGGCACTTGTCGGCAGAGGCGGAGCTGATCTTGTCTATACGGCCCCAATTTGGAGATCGGCAAGAGACCTGCCCTCCCGGCATTGTAGGACAACACAATTCAGTCAGCTACGATTCTCTCAGGTACGATTACCTAACCAAATTCGAACTGATGGGCTATTCACAAGGCCGCCGCTATAGACTATGCTTAGTCATTAGAAGTCTTGCCCTGCTTCATTGAGGAAGGAGTGGGCTGGGAATGACTGACAACAACAACCCCCAAGCTGTAGAGGGCGCTGGCCACGAAGCTGCGACACCGGTCGCAGTGCCGGCGGACAGCCCTAAAGATGGTGAGGACACCGATAGCCTGCTGGATGTCTTCAAGAGTGTGGAAGTCCAAGACAGCATTGTTAGTGTGCTTTCCCGTGGATTGGCCGACGTGAGCATCTATTCTCTGTTGGAGCAGACCCAACAGGTCGCTAACGAGATCAAGTGGGGACGCTAGAGGGTTTGCGCAAGTGTTCGGCTACTGACACTCGGTTCTTTCAATTTGCTGAAAGCTGGCGGCTGGACGCTTAGGGATAGACATCTTAATCGGCGTAAAATGAGAAACCAAGGACGCCAGGTCCGGCATGGACTCCCATGGCGGGGGTGAACTCGGTGAAATAAAGCTCGGCACAGCTGAATCTCGAGCCGATCTCTGCCTTGAGCTTCTCTCCTTCCTCCAGTTCATCGGCGTGGTGCACCATTACGTGCACGGTGGAGTCCCCAACTCTTTCCGCCATTAGCTTCAGCATGAGCTTTAGCGCCTTTGCCTTCGTTCTCGGACGTGCCACGGGGGTTGTTTCTCCTATTGAGGTGGAATGCTCGACTACAGGCTTCATATTCAATACTGCCCCGGCCCAGGCTGCCGCCCTGCCAATGCGACCGGTTTTAGCGAGATAGTACAGCGTGTCCAACATGATTAGGACATTTACCTTGCTGATCATACTCCGTGCAGCATCGGCAACCTGCGCCAGCTCTGCCCCCTGGCTGGCAACGCGAGCCGCCTCAAGGACGACAAATCCTAATGCACCGGCCACGGCACGGCTGTCGACTACCTCGATAGCGGTATCTGGAATTACCTCCTTAGCGTTCTCCTTGGCGATCACTGCAGCTTCGAAGGTCTTGCTCTGCAGGCCGGTGAGGGTTATGCAAAGTATGCTCTCTGCCTCCTGGCTTAACTGGCGGTAGGCTTCCAGGAAATCGCCCGCTGATGGGGTTGAGGTGGTGGGGAGGTCCTTTCTTCTCCGCATAATCTTATAGACCTCGCCCGGGCTCATATCGATTCCATCGCGGTAGCTCTCACCTTTATAGACTATGAACATGGGCACCAGACGGATGTCGTACTTCTCCACCAACTCGCTCGGCAGGCAACATGTGCTATCGGTGATAACGGCGACCTTTCTCATGTGTATACTCTCCCCCAAAGATACAGCCAGCGCTCGAACCCCAGAGGCGGTTTACGAATACGTGGCCTGCAATATCTCCCCGCAGTAAAGCTGCGAGCGCTCTGGCCGGGCTGAGATGACCTGCAGTTTTGACATCATCGAGGAGCCACGCCGTGAGAATTGTAGAGGAAATTCTGACAAAATTCAACGCAAGTTTCGGGCACAACGTGCTTAGTCTGGGAAGGCTGGCTCGGCGCGATGTCCAGAATCATGGGTCCAACTAAGAGATATTTATACCTGAGTCTGGATTGAGCGGGTAGATAGTGGTACATGGTGGACGGCCAACCATGCCTACTGGCTTTATCTTCACTCCGGCCTGGTGAGCTCCCCATTAGTAGCTGAGGTCAAGGCTTGTCCGGCACAGTCTTGATCAGAATAGTGCGGTTCCTGGGGCCATCAAACTCGCAAAGGAAGATGCCCTGCCACGTCCCCAAAACCAGTTTTCCGCCTTCTACCAGCAGCGTCTCGGAGTTGCCTACCAGGCTAGCCTTGATATGGGCAGGAGCATTGCCTTCCAAGTGGCGGTAGACACCGTCTCTGGGTACTATGGCCTCAAGCTGCGTTGTAATGTCTGCCGCTACGCTGGGGTCGGCGTTCTCATTTACTGTAATTGCGGCTGTGGTATGTGGGACGAGAACATGGCAAATGCCACTTTCGATACCGCTGGATTTCACCGTAGCCTGAACTTCTTCGGTAATGTCTCTAAACTCTACTCTCGCCCTGGTGCTTACGCCTATCCTGTGTATCACGATTTCCCCCGAACCTGCCGGTCTACTTCAAACTCGCTGCTATCCTACATCCCTTTTATCCCTTTGGCAACATGCTTGACTTTCCCGTCAAAGAGGCAATTGAA
>CAZCXP010000143.1:0-6315 GCA_964502665.1 uncultured Dehalococcoidia bacterium
TGTTGCGGCAACAGCGTTAGCCGGTAAGTTGGCCGACGTCGGCCAATCTACCCGGAGCCGGGGTCTCAGCGGTAGAGTGGGTGCAGCGCAGCAAAACCCACCAGCCCTGCCGTTATTACTGCAAAAATAGACTCTTCATATGCCTAGCCAAGCCCTTCTTCCTTGTCATTCCCGCGCACGCGGGAATCCACATCCGCCCTGTCTGGATTCCTGCTTTCGCAGGAATGACAATAGCAACCGTAGGGTGGGCGCAGCTGCCGTTGCGAAAACACACTCTGGCCCGTTCGCCCTGAGCCCCTCGATTAACTCGGGACAGGCCTGTCAAAGGGCCGTTCATGGTTCGACAAGCTCACCACGAACGGCATCCCAAACTCAGTTGTTGCGGCAACAGCGTTAGCCGGTAAGTTGGCCGACGTCGGCCAATCTACCCGGGGCCGGGGGCTCAGCAGTAGGGTGGGTGCCCCGCAGCAAAACCCACCACCTTATCTGGTTATTGGGTGTCTTTGCCCTCTACTCTGCAGGACAGAAGGAAGCTATCAAGAGCTTGCTTTAGAAAAGCCGCCTAGGCAACGGATGAAGCTGTGCAGCTTTGGGGTTTTCGGTGAGTGCCACGGTCTCTGACCGTGTCTCTGGCTTGGCTGGTGGCAGCGGTCGGAGTCGAACCGACGACCTTGGGCTTATGAGTCCCCTGCTCTAACCTCTGAGCTACGCTGCCACGCGATTATGATAGCACGCTGCCCGAGGCACCGTCAATCTGGCAAAGGCGAGAGCAGCGCCACTACTTTGTCCAGGATGCGGTGGGCAACCTCGTACTTATGCATCAGCGGAAGCTGCTCAACCTTCCCCTCGCGATCGATCAGAGTCACCCGGTTGGTATCTGCGCCAAAACCGCTATCCTCGGCGGTAATATCATTGACCGCGATAAGGTCAAGCTTCTTCCTTGTAAGCTTATCGGTTGCCCTGGCTATCAAATCCTCGCTTTCGGCAGCGAAGCCCACCTTGACAATATCCCCACCTACCTCGCTCAGAATATCCGCCGTCTTCACCAGATCGAGACTCAGCGTCTCAGATTCCCTCTTTATCTTTTTTGGAACCACATCGGCTGGCCGGTAATCGGCAACCGCTGCGGCCATTATGAGGACGTCCGCTGCGGCTGAAGCCTTGAGCACAGCGTCTCGCATCTCGAGAGCAGTCTCCACGGCCATCACCTCGACGCCTGCCGGAGCAGGGATCTCTTCAACGCTGGTCACCAGGGTTACTATCGCGCCCCGGTCCCGGGCAGCCTCGGCAACCGCGTAGCCCATCTTACCCG
The DNA here is from genome assembly GCA_964502665.1 of uncultured Dehalococcoidia bacterium. Classification (GTDB taxonomy): domain Bacteria; phylum Chloroflexota; class Dehalococcoidia; order SZUA-161; family SZUA-161; genus SOKG01. Next base: position 1,313 of record CAZCXP010000143.1, read on the forward strand.
AGGAGCGATTGCCTATGTAGCGCACCAGATCAACGGGTTCCCGGGTGCCTCCGGCGCTGACTACGATCTGCCTCTCGGCCAGATCGCCCTTCCTACCCAGGACCTGGAAAACGGCGCCCACTATTTCATCAGTCTCCGCCAAGCGTCCCATGCCCACCAGTCCCGAAGCCAGACGACCATACCCCGGACCCACAATGGTGAAGCCCCGGGAGCGCAACTTGGCCAGGTTCTCCTGTGTTACAGCGTTGCTGTACATACCGGCGTCCATGGCTGGTGCCAGGATCACCGGCGCCTTGGTAGCAAGCACAGTGCAGCTCAACATCTCATCAGCGATGCCTGCAGCTATTTTAGCGATGGTATTAGCGGTGGCAGGAGCAATAACCACCACATCCGCACGCTCAGCAAGGGCAACATGCTCCACGCTGAACTCAGAGGAGAGCTCCCACATATCAGTTACTACCGGCCTGTGGGTTACGCTGCAGAATGATAGAGCTGTCACGAACTACATGGACGCCCTGGTCATCACTACATCGACAGCCAGCCCCCCTTGAGTTAGCTTGCTGGCGATATCGACAGCCTTATAAGCAGAGATGCTGCCAGTCACCCCCAGAACTACGTTCTTTCCCTCAAACACGCTCCCTCCCTGAAGTTGACTATCGTCCGCAGTTTAGCTCGTGTACCAGCCTCAGTCCCACCAGCGTCAAATCCGGCTCCACGGCGTCCACGGCATCGGTCTCCCTGCATATAATATCGGCCAGACCTCCCGTGGCGATCACTTTGGCAGTGCCCCCCAGCTCTTTTCGCATGCGTACAACAATGCCCTCTATTAGCCCCACGTAGCCAAAGATAATGCCAGACTGCATCGCGGATACGCTGTTTCTACCTATAGCCTTCTGAGGCCGAACTAGCTCCACACGCGGCAGTTTGGCGGCATGCTCGAAGAGCGCCTCCGCCGAAATCCCGATGCCAGGGGCGATAGCTCCCCCAAGATAATCCCCCTCTTCCGATACTGCATCCAGGGTGGTAGCAGTGCCGAAATCAATGACTATCAAGGGGCCGCCGTACAGCCTGTGCGCTGCTGCTGCATTGGCCACGCGGTCAGCTCCAACCTCACGTGGATTATCAATTGAGATACGAACACCGGTCTTTACACCGGGGCCAACTACCATAGGTGAGACCTGGAAGTAACGCTGGCATAATTTCTCGAAAACCGTCACCAGTGGTGGCACTGAGCTTGAGATGATAGCATGGTCAATATCTGCGAAATCAAGGCCCTTCAGTGACAGCAGGTTAAGAAAGACTGTTGCATATTCGTCTTCAAGCTTGTGGAAGTCAGTACCCAGCCTCCAGGTGGCCCTTAGCGTCTCGTCCTCGAAGACGCCTACAACTATATTTGTGTTCCCTATGTCGATTGCCAACAGCATGTTACCCTCATCTCACGCCAACCGGCCCCTGACAAGAAACGGAACCCCTCATTGCCAGCCAGAAGACGTAACTCCAGCGTGAGCGCTATTATAGCGGAGTGGGCTTCAGGTTACAACATATGCTATAAGCGTTCAGCAAATCCCCCTAAATCCCCCTTTCCTAAAGGGGCACTAAGGGGGATTTTACGACCCTGTTCGAGTTTTTGGGGTTCTAGGTTCTAAGTTCTAAGTTCAAGGTTAACCTAGAACGTAGAACTTAGAACGTAGAACCTTTCGAAAGCTGAGTGCCGATGGCTGAACACTTGCCATATGTTTTAGCCTGCCCAGGCGCTGCCTAAAGGCTGTTTTCGACAACGTCAGAGGGATTGCTCTGGGGAACACCAAGCCCCCTGTGCAGACTATGGCGCTTGAGATACTCCACGCCTTTCCTGGTATCGCTGGCTACACGTGCCTTGTCGCAATTACTAAGCCGATACTTGAACAACCAGTACGTAAACTCTTGTAGCTGGTCGAGCATAATATCATCGCTCCGGGGATAGCCCTTCTCGTCTCTAAAGCGCCGCAGAAGAGTTTCCTGGCTGGCGCCGTATAGCCGCCGATAGCTATCATCAAAACCGCCATCCCGGGCAGAAAAGACCTGGCCCTGGCGCTCTTTATGAATCTCCTCCTCTATTGCAAGAAGCACGAACTTCTCAACGGTGACCCCGTAAAGGTAGTTGAGATGGGCATGATATTTGGCACCACCTATGAGCTCCTTGAACTCTTCTTCCGACAGCTCTTCGGGCAGCCTGCCGAAAAAGAGGAGGGCAAGCAGCTCCTCTTCCGGAATAAAATCAGCTATTTCCTGGCAAAGGCGCTCCGCGAGTAGCAGCCAGTCAAAAGCCTCACCATCAATCAGGTAGCAGTAAAACTGCCCGTTATGGTTCTCCTCAGGACAGGTCCAGAGCCCTATAGCTTCAAGCAGTGCAATATGCCACGGCTTGCCACCAGCGATAGCCTGCCTAAGATACCGGATCGCCTCATCATGCTCAACGGAAGTCACACGATTGAGGCTAGAGTCATCGCCTGACATTTAACAAACTCCCAACAGGGGATAGAGGCTAATCCTTCCTCCTCAGTCTCTCCATCTCCCTCTCTATCTGCCTTTTTCGCCAGCGCTCAAATCTGTCCCCTCTGAAGGTAAATACACTCAGGAAATGGGCCAAGAGCACGATCCCCCATCCGCCAAGGGGTATCAGAAACCAAAGGAACCCGCTTGAGGTCAGCATATTGATGGCGAACAGCACAGCGTTTACCACCACGTATATGATCAGATGTCGCAGAAAGCCGATTTTCTCCGCCACTATCCTCTCCGCCCGCTCGTACACCTGCCTGACCTCCTGGGACTCGTTTTCAGCCATGGCCGCCCTTACCTTATTCCGAAAATAGAACCCAATCCGTTCGCCCTGAGCCCCCGCGTACGCGCGGGGCCGTTCATGGTTCGACAAGCTCACCACGAACGGCATATGGCATATCACTTCTCATCATTCACCGGCGGCGTCTGCCCCTACCTTGCTTCAGGAATGCCTCTACCTCTCCCGCCGGTCGCGTATTCAAGATGTGCTCCGACTGGCACCACCCCCGCCGCGCCACCCCAACCCCAAAGCGCATCAGGTCCAGGCCGCCGACACTATGGGCATCGGTGCCGATCACCAGTTTCACCCCCAGCTCCCTCGCCCTCAGCACATGAATATCCTTGAGATCAAGCCTATCGGGCATGGCATTTATCTCCAGCGCCGTGTTTGTCCTGGCTGCCGCGCGAAATACCTCCTCAAGGTCAACATCTATCGGCTCCCGTATGCCAAGAAGCCTGCAGGTGGGATGGGCCAGAATACGCACATTGGGGTTCTCCAGCGCACGGATAATCCTTCCCGTCATCCTCTCCGAATCCTGTCCCATGGCAGAGTGAACGGCAGCGATCACGACATCGAGCTCGCCCAGCACCTCGTCGGGGTAATCGAGAGTGCCATCGGCACGTATATCCACCTCGGTTCCCGCAAACAGGCGCAAGCCATCCAGCCTCCCATTGAGCGCCCTTATCTCCGCCACCTGCTGCCTTACTCGCTCTTCACTGAGCCCGTGGGCGATGCCCCTGCCCACCGAATGATCGGTGATCGCCAGATACTCATAGCCTCGACCTCTGGCGGCAGCGGCCATCGCTTCAATGGAGTCATGTCCATCGCTCCACTCGGTGTGTACGTGAAGATCACCCCTGATATCAGAGACCTCGATCAGCTTGGGCAGAGCCCCCTTTTCCGCTTCCTCGATCTCGTTCCGCCCCTCACGCAGCTCCGGCGGAATGTACTCAAGGCCGATCCTTTCGTAGAAGGCTTCCTCCGAAGCGAATTTCTCTATCTCACCGCTCTTCAGCGAAGTGATGCCGTATTCGCTCAAGCTCAGCCCCTGGCGGAGCGCTCTATCTCTGAGGGCGATATTATGGTCCTTGCTGCCGGTGAAATACTGAAGCAGCGAGCCGAAGCAGTCGTGCTCCACCATCCTCAGGTCCACCTGAAGCCCGTCCCTGACGATCACGCTGGCCTTTGTTGTCCCTTGCACCAGAATCTCCTCCACCTGGGGAAGCTGGACAAAGGCCTGAAGGACGCTCTCAGGGTCATCGGCGGTGCCCATGATGTCGACATCGCCGATGGTCTCCTTGAAGCGGCGCAGGCTGCCTGCAGGGATCAGGTTACGCACGCCGGCGATTTCGTTAAGGTCGCCTAGAATCTCCTCCACCACGGGCAGCGCCTCGCCCAGGGGCACGCGCAGGTCCTTGCGGCGCAGCCTCTGAATATGGCGCAGGATATTCTCAGCAGTCTTGTCTCCCAGGCGGTACACGGCGGCTACCTGCCCCTCCACGATCGCCTTCTCCAGGTCATCCACGGTGGAGATACCCAGCTCCTTGTAGAGACGCATCACCGTCTTGGGGCCCACGCCGGTGATAGCAAGCAGGGAGCTGATACCCTCGGGGAACTCGGAGCGTAGCTTCTCATAGGCCTCCAGGCGCCCGGTAGTCAGAAGCTCGGTTATCTTCTTAGCGATGGCCTCGCCGATGCCGGGGATTTCGCGGAGCTTGTCCTCCCTCATCACCTGCCCCAGCTCCACAGGCAGGTCGACAATAGTGTGGGCAGCGCGCTGGTAGGCCCTGATCTTAAAGGGGTTCTCCTCCTTGAGCTCGAGGAGGTCAGCCATATCCTGAAACACCTGAGCAATCGCCGCGTTCTTCATTGGCTTCCCTTGTTACAGTATCCTCTAAGAATCTTCGCCAAATCCCTCTCCCTCGAAGGTGAGCGCCAAGCCCGCAAATCCCTCTCCCTCGAAGGTGAGCGCCAAGCCCGCAAATCCCTCTCCCTCCAATGGAAGCAACAAGCTCACAAATCCCTCTCCCTCGAAGGGAGAGGTTAGGTGAGGGTGAGACTGAATCCCCCTCCCTCTAACTCCCTCCCGCCAGGGGAGGGAGGAGTGTGAATTCCCTCTCCCTCGAAGGTGAGCGCCAAGCCCACAAATCCCTCTCCCTCGAAGGGAGAGGCTAGGTGAGGGTGA
>CAZCXP010000144.1:0-6126 GCA_964502665.1 uncultured Dehalococcoidia bacterium
TGGGAGCGGAACTCAGCGCCGAGTACGGCCGTATGCGCGAGGGGGTGGGCCGGGGTATCCTTTTGGAAGCGAGGCCGGTAGAGCCTCAAGAGGCGCAGAAAGGGGACTGACGGGAATGGAGCCATTTATGGCAATGGTCTCCGACCCCATATTCACTGCCGTTCTTTGCAATATGTCAAACAGCCCTGTCGTGAGCTTGCATTGCCCCGTTTTCTTCACCTTGGCCAACTTGGCCCCGAAGCTCTGCCCGCGGTATTGACATCTCTTGACAAACGTAGTATAAGGTCGTGGAAAAGGTGTGGAAAACCTAGCTGGGCATGTGGATAACCTGCCCAACATAACGTGGAAAACTCATGCAGGTTTGGAGGAATAGTCAGCTTAAGGGAAGATATGATAAGTTGACGGAACCGAGTTGTATTTAGTATAGACGCGGACGCACTCGCTCACCACGTACTCCCCCGCAGGGCGGGGGCTAGTCGGCTCTTAATCCAGAGCAATCTATTGCTCGCATTTCGCTCTGCTCCCACTGAGGGGCAGACCCTCGTAACAGGCATTCTGGGCCATTTGGTTCGCAGAAGGCTTGTGCACCCCAGATCCTAATATTGCCTAGGAGTGAGGAATCGTTTGGAAGCAAGACTGGACGTTCAGAAGAAGCGGTCGTTTGGGGAATATGTTACAGAGCGCGTTGGTCGGATTGTTGCTCAAGCCTATGCTTGGTGGATTGCTCGGTTTGGCTAGCATTGGGCCGACTATGCGGATACACTCAAGACCACTGCATGCCAGGAGCCGGCCAAATGCGTTCGGTTGGCGGCACGGAAATAGCAGAAAGGGTGGAGGATTTCCAGCATCCCAATTGCGCTCCTTGGAAACAATGCGCAGTCGTCACTCAAGTGCTACAAACGTATAACCGTCCTTCTTAGCCATCGCAAATCATCTCTGAACACCATCAGCATACGGGTTCTCTTTGGAAGCGCCGAGCCCTTGATGTCATTTGAACCGTTCACGGTTCCCATCGGGGCATGTGCTCGGTGTATGCCGTGCTCCTGCAACACACGATTCACCAGCTCATGCGCAATCTCCGTCGGCGACACGGACTCAGACAAGCCCGGCGGTTGCTGCTCCTTCGAAGGGTTGTGGGGCAAGGGGTCCGTCGTGATTTCCTCACGTTGTTCCACAAACTTCCTCGTCTCGTTGATCAAAAGGCCAACAAGCGGAGCGATACCTTCGTACATCTCCGCATTCACGGTCACTCACCTTGATAAAAAGAGTCTAGTCTTCTGGGCCTAGCGTGTTCAATCCCACTTACGTCCCAAGTAAGGTGACTATTTAGTACCAGCTACTGGCGATCCTATGTCGTGGCTCTAGCTGATAGCATCTTCCATTATATTATAGACGAGGACAGGAGCAGGAAACAAGTTCGAACTCAGCATACCTTGACAGCTCAAAGCGGCGTGTTATCATTTGCCACACGGAGATAGGGTGCTGGGCGTACAGCTTCGTCAAAGGCTGAGACAATGAACCCTGGCTGATGAGGAGTCTGTAATTGAAGATAGTAATTGCGCCTCAATCTTTTAAGGGAAGCCTTAGCGCGCTGGAAGTGGCTCAGGCTATGGCTCTGGGGATTAAACGTGTTCTTCCTGATGCCGAAACGGTCACGGTGCCCATGGCCGATGGTGGGGCGGGGACAGTGGAGGCCCTGGTCGATGCTACACGTGGACAGATTATCACCACGGATGTGACAGGACCTTTGGGGGACGGTATCACGGCTGAGTGGGGGATTCTGGGTGATATGGTTACCGGTATCATAGAGGCAGCGGCTGCCTCAGGTATAACACTGGTACCGCGAGGGAAGCTGAATCCCCTTATTACGACAACATACGGGACAGGAGAACTGATTCGGGCGGCCCTTAATGCTGGATGCCGCAAGTTGATCGTCGGGATCGGTGACACCGCTACCAACGATGGTGGTGCCGGGATGGCCCAGGCCCTTGGGGTGAGGTTGCTGGATAACAGAGGGAAGGAGTTGCCCAGGGGTGGGGCTGCGCTGGCCAGGTTGGACAGGATAGATGTCTCTGGGCTTGACCATCGCCTAGCCGAATGCCAGGTTGTATCGGCATGTGATGTCACCAACCCCCTGTGTGGTGAGTGGGGGGCCTCGGCAGTCTATGGCCCCCAGAAGGGGGCCTCAGAGGAGATGTGCCGACGTTTGGACGAGGCACTATGGCATTATGCCGGGGTAATCAAGGCTGATCTGGGTATTGAGGTTATGGACCTGCCCGGGGCGGGGGCTGCGGGGGGGCTGGGGGCGGGGTTGGTGGCCTTTTTAGGAGCTGAGCTGCTACCCGGTATAGACATAGTCATCGAGTCCGTGGGGCTTGTAGACCGTCTAGGGGATGCATCGCTGGTTTTCACGGGTGAAGGCAGAATAGACGGCCAAACGCTGTTCGGCAAAACTGTGTCGGGTGTCGTTGCTAAGGCAAAGGCGTTGCGCATACCGACCGTGGCTATCGTGGGTGAGGTTGCTGCTGGCAGCGATGTCTACCGTAGTGGAGTAGATGCGGTATTTAGCATAGCACCGGGCCCTATTAGCTTGGAACAGTCTATGGCCGATGCCGCCAGCTTGATCGCTGATGCTGCCGAGCGAGCCACGAGATTAATCCTGATAAGGCTGGACAGGTAATCGACCTCCCCAATATTCTCAGGACGATCTCTTCAGAATCGACATATCCCGGGGGTATTGACTTGCCTCCGCTTTTCTGGTTAGCTAGTGAAGAAGATGCTATTCAGCCTGGAGGTTTGGAATCATGGCGAAAGTCTTCTATGACCAGGACGCGGATCTGGACTTTCTAAGCGACAAGACCATCGGTGTGATCGGCTACGGCAATCAGGGACGGGCCCAGGCCCTCAACTTGAGGGACAGCGGGTTGAAGGTTATTGTCGGGGTCCGCGCCGACGAGACGCGCGAGCAGGCTGTCGGCGAGGGTTTCGATACGCTCTCGATCGGGGAAACGGCGAAGCGGGCCCAGGTGCTGTTGCTGCTCATTCCGGACGAGGTCATGCCGGAAGTATTTGAGACCGAGGTTCTGCCGGGGCTTTCCCAAGGGAAGGCTCTCTGCTTCGCCTCCGGCTATAACGTCGCCTTTAAACTGATCAAGCCGCCGAGCGGTGTCGATGTTGTCATGGTGGCGCCGCGAATGATAGGGGCCGGTGTGCGCCAGCGGTACCTGGAGGGAAAGGGCTTCCCCAGTTTCATCGCTGTCCAACAGGACGCAACCGGTGATGCGCTCAAGACCACACTCGCAATCGCCAAGGGGATCGGCTCCACCAGAAGCGGTGTCATGCTCCTCACATTCGCCCAGGAGGCCGAGCTGGACCTTTTCACCGAACAGGGCTTCGGCCCCGCGTTCGGCCAGGTCCTGATGTCGGCCATCCAGACCCTCCTTGATGCCGGCTATCCGGTGGAAGCGGTGATGACCGAACTGATCCTCTCGGGAGAGTTCGCCTACTCCATGCAGAAGATCGTCGAGATGGGATTCTTCCCGCAGATGGATCTCCACTCCCATACCTCCCAGTACGGCTCCATGACCCGTTCCGCGCGTTACATGATTCCGCAGATATCCCAGACCATGCAGGCTGTTCTCGAGGAGATTCGGTCCGGGGCCTTCGCCAGGGAATGGGAGGCTGAGCAGAAGGCAGGGCTTCCTGTGTTCAGTCAAATCAAGGAGCTGAGGAACCAGCACCCCATTGCCGAGTGGGAGCGCGTAACCCGTGAGGCGTTCCACCTGGATTGACCGGCGCAACGGCGGGTATACGGACTCGTAGAACGACAAGTAGTGACCCCCGAGCTCAAAGGGGACTAATTGTTGTACATTGTGTCCACGCCATGAGCATGGCATAGCCGCAATAGAGCCCACTGTTTTGCGCTTAGAATACCCGACATACAACTGAAGGCAAGCCAGGTAAGGTGGCATTAGCAGCGCAACACCGTTCAAATCGTCACGGCATGTTATTGGCTGCAACACGAATCTGACCAGGGAGGTATGAATTGAAGTATCGAATTCTTGCCTTGGTGCTAGCGGTTTCAGTTTTCGCAACTGGGGTCCTATCGCTGAGTTGCTGCGGCGAGGAGGAATCCCAACCGTACGGCCCGCCGCAAGTGCACTTTCCGCAGGATGAGGGGGCGCACCCAGGGTTTGGGGTGGAATGGTGGTATTTGAATTCAAACCTGAGGGATTCGGAGGGCCGTGAGTACACCGCCATGGTGGCCTACTTCGATCCGCCGCTCAGGATCATCTCAATGTCCGACGTGGAGGCGGAGACCTTCTATCATGAGGTGCCGAGTCTTCAAGAGATGCTCACCGTGACGGCCGACTACGCGGAAGGAGGGCTTGACCTTCGCTGGGGCAACTTCGATCGCTGGTACCGGACCGACCCGGATTCGCTTTCCTATCATCTTGAGGCGAGCGGTAGAGATGTCGGCCTCAATCTGAACCTGGTGTCAGGAAAGCACCCACTCCTGGTAGGCGGGGACGGGCTCATCGAATGGACTGAGGGCAGCACATACTACTACTCGCTCACGCGTCTCCAGGTCGAGGGCGAGATCGAGATCGCAGGAAAGACGATCGACGTTGAAGGTATCGGCTGGATGGATCACCAGTGGATGGAATCCATGGCCGATAAAGGATGGAACTGGTTCTCCGTTCAGTTAGACAGTGATACGGAGCTCATCTTCTGGCAGATCGTCAATCCCGACGGCTCCATTGATTCTCGTGATCTGACCATGATCTTCCCCGACGAGTCCATCTACCATACGGTCGATATCGACTTAGAAATGCTGGATTCATGGGTTTCCCCGGAAACTGGCAAGGAGTATGGTCTTCTCTGGCGACTTGAAGAAGAGAACCACGACATAGACTTGGAGATCAGCGCGCGGTATCCTGAACAGGAGATCCTGCTGTTTCCGGAGCAGCCGGAGATCGGTTCGCAATTGTGGGAGGGAGGGACTACTGTATCCGGCCACGTGGCCGGTGAGGCAGTTACCGGGGTCGGATATGCAGAGCTGGTGCCGCCCTCGTAGAGTGAGAAGAGAGGCCATGTCAACGTTCTCAAACCGTTAGCTGCATGCCGTCGTAGGCAAAGCGGATCATTCCACCATCAGATTCTAAGGCGCGATAATCGTCATAGCTCCGGTTCCAGTATTCCTCCAAATGAACAAAGAGGACCTTTTTGGCCTGGAGGCGTTTGGCCAGGTCCAGGGTTTGCTCGAATGTGTAGAGGGTTCTTCTGGAGATATGTTCGGCGGGGTACCTGAAACCATGCTTCAGCCCTTTCTCAAATATCCCTGGCTGGATGATCAGCAGATCAGCTCTTTGAACCTCGTTCCGATGCTCGGGGAAGGGCTTGATATCGCAGGGAGCGTAGACCACTTTGCGCCCTGACTTCTCAAAGACGTAAACGAAGGCCACCTGACGACCCCGGTCAACCGGGATAGCCGTGATCCGAACGTCTCCGATCTGGACCCTGTCCTGAAAAAGCATGAGCCTGACAAAGCCGCTTTCCTGGTAGAAGTCGATCTGGGGACCAAACTGAGACCGGATCCCCCTCAGTGGTCCGCTGAGCTGCTCAGGGAGCAGCAAACAGGTCTGCTTTTGCGGATAAGCACGCCAGGTGCGAAAATCGAGCGCGATCTGCTCTACTACCCGCAACCCTTCTACATGATCAGGGTCCAGGTGGGTAAAGGTCAGGTAGTCGAGGCGGCGGATACGCGCCCGATTGAGCAAACTTATGATCTCCGCCGGCGTGTCGATTAAGAGGTCGATGTCATGAAGAAAAGCGGATGGTCCTGCCCTGGCATAGGGAACGCCCTTCTTCCTGGCCTCCCGGCAGACCCGGCATCGGCAGAGTGGTTTGGGGATGACCATGCACCCCCCTGAGCCCAAGATGGTCCACTTCATGACTACAACTTTGAAAAGTGAAGATTGCAAAGTGCAAAAGGCAAAATTATTTCGCCTTCCCTTTGGCAACTGTTGTGAAAATCGATTTTCTTCCGTTCGCCCTGAGCCCCCGCGTAGGCGGGGGGCCGTTCATGGTTCGACCCCGACGGGTCGGGGTCCTGAGCGGAGCCGA
>CAZCXP010000145.1:0-6015 GCA_964502665.1 uncultured Dehalococcoidia bacterium
CAAGAGATAGACGTTGATTTGCCCCGAGATAACATTTATACTAGCAACCAAATTCAGACCAATAGATGGGAGGTGAGAGAATGCCAGAGGAACAAGTCGGCAGGGTAAGCACGTTCTTTGCCCGACCGGTGGTGGCAGGCATTGATTTGACCTCTACCCTCAACGTCGGGGACAGAATCCACATTCAGGGACACACCACCGACCTTGAGCTTACCGTGGAGTCAATGCAGATCAACAATGTGGACGTTAAGCAGGGCAACCCAGGGGATTCCATAGGGATCAAGGTTCCTAACCGAGTGCGGCCCGGCGACCACGTCTATAAGATCACCTAGTAGGATAGCCAGGGAATTGACGGCGCATTTACAGCCTGGTTCTTCCAGATACTAGGAGCCTTTTATCGCCTTACCTAAGTTTGCCATCTCGATTGCGTGTAACGCTGCCTGAGAGCCGTAATTTCCTGCCTTCGTCCCTGCCCTCTCTATGGCTTGCTCCAGGGTATCGGCAGTGACCACGCCCAAGATAACCGGCAGCCCGGTATCCAACCCCACTCTGGCTATCCCCTTGCTAACCTCACCAGCAATGTAATCGAAGTGTGGTGTTCCGCCACGGATCACGGCACCGAGACAAACCACCGCATCATACCTGCCCGACTCAGCCAACTTCTTCGCGATAAGGGGTATTTCAAAAGAGCCAGGAGTCCACGCGATGTCGATGTCTTCATCTCTAACGCCGTGGCGAGACAATGTGTCCTCCGCTCCCTCCAAGAGCTTGCTGGTGATGAAATCATTGAAGCGCGAGACCACCACCCCAAACTTTAGCCCCTCTCCCAACAACTTGCCCACATAGCGCTTGGCCACTATTGACCTCCTCCTAATTTCATTCGTCCACCTTTAGGAGATGCCCCATCTTCTTGCGCTTGGTCTCAAGGTACCTGAGATTTCGTGGATTGGGCGTAGCAAGGATAGGCACCGTCTCCACCACCTGCAGCCCATACCCCTCAAGTCCAATGACCTTTCGCGGATTGTTGGTGAGCAATCTGATATTGCGCACCCCGAGATCGGCCAGGATTTGGGCGCCGATACCATAATCCCGGATATCGCTCTCAAAACCCAGCGCCTCATTGGCCTCCACAGTATCCAAGCCCTGGTCCTGGAGAGCATACGCGCGAATCTTATTATGCAGGCCGATGCCCCGCCCCTCCTGACGCATGTACAGAAATACACCCCGTCCCTCATCAGCGATAGCTTTCATGGCAAGGTCGATCTGCTCCCCGCAATCACAGCGCAGGCTATGGAACACGTCACCTGTAAGACATTCACTATGCACACGGACCAGCACTGGCCGTTCACCATCGAGCTCACCCCTAGTCAAAGCCACGTGCTCATCAGGATCGATAGCGCTCTTATAAGCAATAGCAAGGAAATCCCCATACCTCGTGGGCAAGCTAGCCTCAGCTACCCGCTGGATTAGCTTCTCATGCAGACGACGATAGGCGATGATCTGGGCCACGCTCACAATCTTGATCCCATGCTCCGCTGCCATTCGCTCCAACTGTGGCAAGCGCGCCATAGTGCCATCCTCGTTCATGATCTCACAGATAACCCCCGCTGGATACAGCCCAGCTATCTTTGCCAGATCAACTACCGCTTCAGTATGGCCAGCGCGCACCAGAACGCCGCCCTCCCTGGCTCGCAAGGGGAACATGTGACCGGGACGGGATAGGTCTTCAGGCCTGGTGGCAGGCTCAATGAGAGCTTCTATCGTGACTGCGCGATCGTGGGCTGATATCCCGGTGGTCACGTTATGCTTGGCTTCAACAGATACGGTGAAAGGACTGGCGAACTTCGAGGTGTTATCATGAACCATCATAGGAATCCTCAATTCATCCAGCCTCTCCCCGGTCATGGCTATGCATATCAGCCCTCTGCCATATCTTGCCATGAAGTTGATTGCCTCCGGGGTGACCTTCTCGGCAGCTATTAGGAGGTCGCCTTCGTTCTCCCGCCCTTCGTCATCAACCACGATCAGGAACTTCCCAGCTTCTATGTCCTCGACCGCTTCTGGTATCGTCGCCAGCGCCATTTCAAACCCTCTAACACCTACGTAGTCAAGAAACCGTGCTCGCCAAGAAACTCAAGGCTTAGGCCTTGTTTGCTTTCCACTCCCATTCTTTCCACATACTTGGCCATTATGTCAACTTCCAAATTGACCACTTCCCCAACTCGCTTACCCGCCAATGTAGTGTGTTTCTGCGTATACGCAACCAGGGAGACCGCGAAGGAGGTCGCATCGCAACGAATGATGGTAAGGCTGACCCCATCCGCAGCAATATAGCCTTTCTCAACCAGATACCTCGTTATATCCGGCGGCGCAGCAACCTCCATCAACAGCGCTTCCCCCTCCGGCACCATTGACATTATTTTCCCCGTGCCATCCACATGCCCCTGAACAAAGTGCCCACCAAAACGACCATCTGCCGCCAGCGACCGCTCCAGATTAACCCCCTGCCCTGGAAGCAGTGACCCAAGGTTGGTACGGCGCAGTGTCTCAGGCATTACATCAACCGAAAAGGTATTACCGCCAATGTTAGTAACCGTCAGGCAGGTGCCATTAACGGCAATGCTATCGCCCACCTTCGTCCCCTTAACAACCTCGGTGGCCGAGATAGTAAGCCTGCCCGGCTGGACGGCTGTGACTATGCCTACTTCCTCAACAATACCGGTGAACATGTCTTCAGCGTGATTTCGTACCAGTACCTGCGCAGAATGATCACGCAAAGGTCATTCTATCACCTTGCGCATTGCGGTGCAACTACGAGCGTGTAAGAGGGCTGCCTGCGGCGTTGCCGCAGGCAGCCCTCTTAGATTTATCGTCTACCCCTTGCAGGGGTCTTCCTATACGAGCTATGTCGCACTCCATCTTCGACGTTGCCGCCTGACGAAGAACATGAGGGCAACCAGGACAAGAACCAGCACCCCTATGGCTATCTCGATCTGGCGCAACGGCCAACCTGCTGCCGGCTCGCCCGAGATTTCCTCCTCACCACCGGAAGTAACCCCCAGCCCAACCCCATAAGAACCAGCGTCATCTGTTGGAGCTTCCTCCGCAAGGGTCGGGGCTGGCTCGGGGATGACCTCCGCGGGCTCATTACCTCTCGCTTCGGTCGTATATGCAGGCTCAGTAAGGACCTCTTTCCCGCCAGGACCAGCGTCATGTGGGACAACCTGCAAGAAATCCACCATAAGCAGTGCTATGAGGGCGACGGTGGCAAGCGCAGTTGCCGGGCGTAGCCAACGAAGGCTCTGTGGACGGAATATGCTTACCCGGCCAGTATCAACCCCTCTTATAGCAAACGACCTCGGTGCTGGCACCAGTGGCACCTGGTTAAGCAGATGCACCGTCATCTGCAACGATTCAAGCTCGTTGGAGCAAGCCTCGCATATCTCGAGGTGACGCTCAACTACACCCCGGTTCTCGCTATCGAGGCGGTTATCAATGTATTCTGAGAGCATGCCCCGGACTTTGTGGCATCGTCTCTTTCTTCCACCTGGAAACATGGCTGCCCTAACCTCTCCTACTTATGTTGACGGAATTCAGCGGGTAAAAGTTCCCTGCGCTGGAGCAAAAAATCCCTCAGCCGGGCCCGCCCCCTGTTCAGCCGTGATTTCACGGTACCCAGGGAGCTGCGCGTGGCATGACATATCTCCTCGTAGCTCAGCCCCTGAATATCACGGAGTATTACCGCCAGACGTTGGTCCTGGGGAAGATGGATTAGGCCCTCGTTAAGGAATCGGCCCAGCTCCCGGCGCACGACATAATCCTCAGGCGACTCAGCATCATTCTGTAGGGGGAGGTCTCCTGACACCTCGAGCAGAGTATCCAAGGATGTAACACGCGCACGCCGAGCCACCCTCATTTTGTCGTAACAGGAGTTGGCGGTAATGCGCAGAATCCAGGTCTTGAAACTGCCGCCTCTGAACTTGCCGATGGCTCTATATCCAGAAAGGAATGCATCCTGAGTAGCATCCTCGGCTGCCTCAGTATTACCCAGCATCCGCAGGGCAAGGTTATAGACCAAGCGTTGATATTGCTCAACCAGCAGATTGAAAGCCTCGACATCTCCCGCTCGACTCCTCGATACCAATTCCCGTTCTTCCATCAACCCCCCGTTTGCGAGGCATGATAAACCCTGGCTGTCCTTGACTGGAGAGCCACCTTCTATTTATACTAAACTCAGCTCAGGCAAAGCCGTGTTAATTCTACCACGTTTGGCTTGTGCATTCTAACCCGGTGATCAGGGCAAAGATAAAACATGAGACCTGTTTTCCGCGAGGTCCTCCAGATCGTTCTGCTGGCAGTTGTTGTCTTCTTAGTCCTACATTTCCTGATACAAAACTTCAGGATCGAAGGCTCGAGCATGGAGCCGAATCTCCACAGCGGTCAGTACGTTCTGGTTAACAAGATGGCCTATTGGTTTGGGCACGGTCCCAGCAGAGGCGACGTCATCGTCTTCCATGCACCCGATCAGCCTCGGGCCGATCGGATCAAGAGGGTAATCGCGCTGCCGGGCGAGACGATAGAGGTAAAAAGGGATGGCACCGTCTATATTGACGGCGATCAACTAGATGAACCGTACTTGGAGTCAGCGGACCCCGGCAACAAATATGGGACCTGGACAGTGCCCGAGGACAACTACTTCGTCATGGGAGACAACCGTCTCAACAGCTTCGATTCTCGGAGTGTATCCAGCCCTGTTGGAATTCCCCGGGGAAACATAATAGGCAAGGCGTGGCTCGTCATCTGGCCTATCGGTAATTGGGGATGTGCTCCAAACAGCTCTCCCGTCCCATTGGCAGCAGCATCTTGATATCGACTCCAGGAAAATCAAGCCACAGCCAGAGAACTTGAACCTCGTCATCTGATTGACAATTCCCCTACCGTAAACTACAATTAGGCACGATTGAGAACCTTCCGGAGGACAGGTGCTATGAAGAGAGAGTTGATGGATATTCTGGCTTGCCCGATGTGCAAAGGGCCCCTTCAGCTCGAGGTGACCGAGGAGGACGAGAACGAGGTAATCACGGGATCACTAAAGTGCACTCAGTGCCGTGAGAATTATCCGATCAATGACGCTATCCCTAATCTGCTGCCCCCAGACCTTCGTGATTGAGGCCCAGGTAATTCGATGCAAGCCGTCTTCCGCGATCCTTTCAAGGACCAAGGTTAGGAGGTAAGAACACGTAATGGCTAAGTTTAGAATTGGCGGTGCGATCGTCAGCGTTGGCTGCCTTGTTCTTGCCGGTCTATTCATATGGGGGCTAGTTGCTGGTGAGCCCTGGCGCTTCTGGGCAATCGCTGCTCCCGTGATCATTGGCTTCTCGGCAGCTTTGGGAATAGGTTTCTCTATCGGCCGACTGATGGCGTCTACCCGCATTGAAGAGAACCCCAAGCCTCAACCCGAAGAACAAAGCACCCCAGCTTTATCCTCTGAACAGCACTGACTCAAACCATCACTACGGGATATAGGCCACCTTTGACTCCGGAGACTCCCAAACCTCAACACGGGAGATTACAACCCCACTCAACCGCCCAACTACTTCTTGATAGACAGTTACGGCGATATTCTCCGAGGAAGGATTGACACTATCGAAGGGTGATACCTCGTTCAGGCAGACGTGATCAAACCGCTTCAGTGTTTCGTCGAGATGCTTCTTGAGTTCGGCGAAGTCGAAGGCTATGCCGATGTCATTGAGACCTTCAGACTCAAGAGTAACTGCAACCTCAAAGCGATGGCCGTGCATCTTCTCACATTTACCCCCATAACCTCTTAGATAATGGGCAGCGTCAAAATGCCGCCTCACTGACACTTGGTACATATGCCCTCCCGCAAATCATAGTCGCCAACAAAATTCCTTAGTAATTCCCCTCCCCTGGCGGGAGGGGATTAAGGGGAGGGGGAATTCACCCTCATCCTTCGGCAAGCCTTGGGCCTGGCCAAGGCCAGGGCTCAGGACA
>CAZCXP010000146.1:0-5928 GCA_964502665.1 uncultured Dehalococcoidia bacterium
ATGTTGACTTTCGCAGGGTTTGCCGATAGACTTTTACAGGAATCCCAGCTACCAGCAGCGAATCTGAGTATCCAATACAATACTGAAAAGGGGTAAGAGATGCCAGAGAAGGAAAGTGAAGCAGGGTTTCTTCCTCGATATCGGGTTCTAGATCTGGCTGACGAGAAGGGCGCCTACTGCGGTAAGCTTCTCGGCGACCTCGGGGCTGATGTGATAAAGGTTGAGCCCCCAGGGGGGGACAAAACGAGGTCCCGGGGTCCATTTCATAAGAACGAGGTTCATCCCGAGAAGAGCCTGCACTTCCTCTATTTCAATACCAGCAAAGGCTCAATCACGCTGAACCTCGAGGACAGCACCGGCCAGGCTATCTTCAAGAGACTGGTGGAGAAAGCGGACGTAGTGGTGGAGAGCTTTCCGGTGGGGTATCTTGGCAGCCTCGGGCTAGGCTATCCCGCGCTACGAAAAATCAATCCCAGACTGGTGATGAGCTCCATCACGCCGTTCGGACAGAAAGGGCCCCTGAGTGGCTACAAGGCCACCGATATCAACATTATGGCCATGAGCGGCTACATGCAGCTTGTCGGCGAGCCCGACCAGCAGCCGCTGGTGCTCGGTGGCGAGCAGTCTTTCTATCCCGGGGCGCAGTACGCAGCAGCCGGCACAGTAGCCGCGCTATTCTACCGGGATGCCGCCTCAGGGAAGGGACAGCATGTGGACGTGTCCATGCAAGAGGCCATGATAACCTTCTACCATGAGCAGATGCCGGTAGCCATGTGGAAAAAGGAGAAGCAGAACATATCACGGGTAGGTGTAATGGACGCCATGGTCACGCCCTGCGGCCTGTATCCCTGCAAGGACGGCTGGATTTCGCTGTGTGTGGTAACACCGCTGGAGTGGGATACGCTGGCGCAGTGGATGCACGAGGTTACGGGCAACGATGAAGTCCTGCAAGAGCAGTACAAAGGCGGCCTGATCTCTCGCATGCCGGTGCGCGATATGGTGAATGTGATGGTGATAGAATTCACCGACAGGCTCACAGGGCGAGAACTCTTCCTCGAGGGCCAGAAGCGGAAGCTGGTGGTTATGCCGGTGAACGACGTGCCCTCCGTCCTCGACGACGTCCAGCTTAACGCACGCGGCTTCTGGGTGGAGCTGGACCACCCTGCGGTGGGCAAGATGAAGTACCCCATGGGCGCGCTATACAGCGACGCCATTGGGGCACCTCGAAAGGCAGCCCCGCTGCTGGGCGAGGACAACGAGAGGGTCTACTGCGACGAGCTGGGATACTCCAAGGAAGACCTGGCAGTGCTGCGCACCGCGGGCGTAATCTAAAGCATCAGAGATCGTGTGAAAGGAAGGATAAGGCTATGGCCAAGAAAACCCTTGAGGGCATTAGAGTCATAGAGTTCGGTCTTTACATAGCATTGCCCCTGGCCACACGTCTGCTGGCTTCCATGGGGGCAGAGGTTATCAAGGTTGAGACACTCACATCTCTCGATATGTCATGGTTCGGCCCCCTCTACGCGCCGGGGGCGCTACAGCTCGAGTACCGGCCGCTCAAGCGCAACGTTACCCTTGATGTGCGCAAGCCCAAGGGCAAGGAGATCATGGAGGAGCTGATCAAGAGGAGCGATGTGTACGTGACCAACCTCGGAGAAGGAGCTCTCACCAGATATGGTCTGGATTTCCCCCATGTTCGATCGCTGAAAGAGGACCTGATCATCCTATGGCAAACCGGGCTCGGGAGCACAGGCCCCTATGGAGGCTACAAGGCGTATGGGAGGCTGATGCAGCACGCCTGCGCCGTATCCAGCTTGACCGGAACGCCCGACAACCTCGGCGTAGCCAACATCTCCTATTCCGACTACCACACATCGGTATTCAACGTTCTGGCAGTGATAGGAGCACTGGAGAGGCGGCGCCGCACGGGCAAGGGTTGTCTCATCGAGTGCCCGATATATGAATCCGGTGTCATCACTGTGGGGCCCGCTTTCCTGGACTACCAGTCAAACAGAGTTACCCCAGAGCGCAAGGAGAACAGGCACCGCTTCTACGCCCCCCACGGAGCATATCCGTGCAAGGGCGAGGACAGGTGGTGTACCATCGCTGTCACTACGGAAGAGGAATGGAATGCCTTCTGCGCCGTCATCGGCAATCCCCCCTGGACAAAATCGCCGCAGTACGCTACCGCCGCCGACAGGGTCAAGAACGCGAAGGAGCTGGACATCCTGGTCGCAGGATGGACATCGAAGCGCAACGCCCAGCAGGTCATGGCAAGGATGCAGAAGGCAGGGGTGCCAGCAGGGATGGTGGCCAAGGGAGAGGACCTGGCCAGAAGCGAGCATCTGCAGAGCCACGATTTCTACAAGGAGACCGAATACTATTCCGCCGACTTCAATAGGCCGGGCGTAGAGTGGCCCGTAGCTGGGAGGTCGCCGGTGTTCTCCGAGCCAATCCAGTTCTCCGAGACCCCGGTCCTGTTTGGGCCTATGCACAAGGTCGGCCAGGACAACAACTACGTCTACGGCAAGCTCTTGGGCTTGTCAAGGAAGGAGATCAAGGAACTGACAAAAGAGGGCGTGTTCGCCTAGCAACCCCCTCGGGGAGAAGGAGGATAGTGATGAAGGCCATTGATATGGAGTGCTTGATGAGCACCAAGGAAGGGGCGGTGAGCAGAGACCCAGCGATGATAGAGGCATTACAAGAGTATTTTAAGACGTCAGGGATGCGTATAAAGACCGAAGACGAACAGGCGAAAGACTGGAGAGACGCCGGTGTACAGGTGGTAATTCTCACAGCTACAGGCAAACCCTTCGGCTTCGTCGAATGGGAGCAGATACAGGAAAGGCACAACTATGTGGGCCAACTGAAGAAGGACTATCCCGATGTCGTCCTTGGATTCTGGGTCGGCCTTCCCCTCGACTGGGGCATCTGGAAAGCACTGAAGGAGGTGGAGAGATGCATCAAGGACCTGGGAAGCTTCGGTGTTTTCGTGTCCGGCATGGCCGGAGTCCCGGCCAATGACAAGACGTGGTGGCCTTTCTACGAAATGTGCCAGGAGGCACAGGTCCCGATCAAGATTACGGTAGGCGCAACCGCCGGGGGCGCCGGTCAGGGTGGAGGAATGGGCATACGCCTGGCCACCGAGAACCCGATCCCTAACGTGGATGATGTCGCCGCTGCATTCCCCGGCCTTACCATCATCGGGCATCACTATCCCTGGCCCTTCATCGAAGAGATGACGGCGGTGATGATACATAAGGACAACGTGTACTGCGAGGTGCACGGCTGGCGGCCCAAGTACCACCACGAGCTCTTCAAACGAGAACTGAACACCCGCGTCAAAGATAAGATAATGTTCGGCTCTGACTACCCCTTCTTCCAGTACCAGACGCTCTTCGGGGACTGGGAGGCAGAGACGTACGGCATCAAGCCAGAGGTCTTGGAAAACGTCTACTACAAGACCGCCCAAAAGGTGCTGGGACTGGTGAAATAGGTTCGCTTCAGGAATATCTAGTGTCTATACCTGATTGCAGAATTCGTCGCAATCCCCCTCCCCTGGCGGGAGGGGGTTAGGGGGAGGGGGATTCATAAAGTTTCACCCTCACCCAGCCTCTCCCTTCAAGGGAGAGGAATCTGTGTGGAGATTTTTGCAGGCTACTATTACCCCGAGGTGGAGGCAGCTTAATGGACTTCAGTTTTACGCCAGAGCAAGAGCATCTGCGCCAGGAGGCGCGAGACTTCCTGCAAAAGGAGGTTGAGGAAGATAGCAGGCTCGATTTCTTGTATGACCGGCCACATAGCCCCGCTACCCGAGAGCTGCTACGCAAGCTGGGGGAAAAGGGCTGGCTCTGTCCCACATGGCCCAAGGAGTGGGGCGGCATAGGGGCTTCGGCCATGGAAAACTACGTCATCCAGGAGGAGTTGGCATATGCCTTTGCCCCAGCACCATTCGCTCTGATTGGAGCCATGGTGGTAGGACCTACACTGCTTTTACACGGAAGCGAGGAGCAGAAGAATAAGTACCTGCCCCGGATAGCCAGCGGTGAAATCGAGTTTTCAATGGGTTATACCGAACCCCAGTCGGGCTCAGACCTTGCCTCGCTGAGCCTCAGGGCGGAGGATAAGGGTGATTACTATCTGATCAACGGCCAGAAGATGTTCAGCACCAAAGCTGACTTCGCCGACTATGGCTGGCTGGCGGTCAGGACCGACTTCGATAACCCCAAGAAGCATAAAGGGATTTCGCTGCTTATCTTCGACTTGAAGAACACGCCGGGGGTTACTATCCGTCCCATATACAATATGAGCGGCTATCACTCATGCGAGGTATTCTACGACGATGTCCGTATCCCGAAGGAGAATCTGGTCGGCGAACTGAACCAGGGCTTCTACATCATAGGGGCTGCGCTACTTTTCGAACGAGCGGTCACGGTCGGCGGATTCTATCGCCCCCTGGAGCTTCTGGCGGATTATGTCAAGAACACCAAACGACACGGGAGGCCGCTGTCGGAAGATCCGCTCGTGCGGCGCAAGCTGGCCGAGATAGAGATGAAGTTCGCTGTGACCAAGGTAATCTCCCTACGTCTCTGCTGGATGCAGGAGCATAAGATGTTTGCCCTGAATGAGACCGCGATGGCCAAGCTGATTAGCACCGAGATGGTTTACGACCTGGCCAACGCAGGTATGCAGGTAATGGGTCCTTACGGGGAACTGGTGTCCGATTCCAAGTACGCAGCACTCCACGGGTGGTTTGCGCATATCTATCAAGAGTCCCCGCATTACAAGATCGCCGGCGGCACCTCTGAGATTCAGAGGCAGATTATCGCTACCAGAGGGCTAGGGCTCCCCAGAGGCTAGGTCCAACTCGCAGGCGAAGCCGCGTCTGAGAGATGGAGAGGTCGCCACATTCATGGTCAATCTGAGAGGTTTGCCTTTGAGTGATTGGGAAGGCTCCGAGAAGACCGAAATAACGGGTTGTGTTTTTAACATAGAGAGATTTGCCATCCGCGATGGCCCTGGGATCAGGACCACCGTCTTCCTTAAGGGCTGCCCGCTAAGATGCCTGTGGTGTGGTAACCCGGAGTCCATGCAGCCATCCCCGCAGCTTTTTTACTTCGAACACCTATGCACTAGATGTTATCGCTGCGTTGATGCCTGTCCCAACAAGGCCACCACAGTAAGTCCTGAGGGAGCCATAGAAATAGACCGCAGCCTGTGTAAGAACTGCGGCAAGTGCGTTGAGGCATGCCCCAACAAGGCCAGAGAGATGAGCGGGAAGGTTATGACCGTCGAAGAGGTTCTGGAGGAGGTGAAGAAGGACGCCTTGTTCTATCAGAACTCAGGCGGCGGGGTTACCGCCTCAGGAGGCGAGCCAACCCATCAGCCGGAATTCCTGTGGCACCTGTTCCGAAGGTGCCAGGAAGCAGCCATCCACACATGTCTGGATACCTGCGGATTTGTGCAGACTGAGGTCTTGCGAAGGATTCTGGAGCACACCAATCTGGTGCTTTACGACATTAAGCACATGGACCCAGCCAGGCATAAAGAGTTTACCGGCGTCGATAACAGATTAGTCCTGGAAAACGCCAGAATGGTCGCTGCCCGGGGTAAGCCAATGATAATAAGGGTGCCTTTGATACCGGGGCACAACGATTCGGAAGAAAACGTCAAAGCTCTGGCCGAATTCGCGACCGAGTTGGGGCTCAAGAGAATCGATCTTCTGCCCTATCATTCGCTTGGCAAGGAGAAATACGCCAGATTGGGCCTGGAATACAAGTTAGGCAACCTCAAACCATACGAAAGTGAGGAGGTGCAGGCTATCAAAACCATCCTTGAGTCGTACGGACTGGAAGTCGGGGTGGGCTAACTGAGTAGCGTCGTGACTCCTGTCACGACGAAGAATCCGTTGCCACAGGAGTGGCAACG
>CAZCXP010000147.1:0-5902 GCA_964502665.1 uncultured Dehalococcoidia bacterium
TGTCCGAAGCCACATTTCCATCTGAGCTTTTCATTGACATTACCAGACTCCGCCAATAGGCATTGTCCGCCTCTCGATTCGGCCAGCTCCTTCACATCCTCTATCTGGTCTGGTAAGTATTCGCTTGACGCCGTTTCTTCCCCTGCACCTGCATCAACGTAATGATCCCAGTCGGGAATGTTCCCCCATGCTTCACGGCTGCCGAAGAAGGCCTTGATCTTCTCCTCGTCGTTATTCTCTATCCATTTCAGGGGGTCTGCCATTCTCCTCAAGAATGCTTTGACGATAAAAGCGGGGGCAATTCTTCCTCCAGCTTTTAGATACCAAGGGATGGTTTCTTCTACCTGCCGATAGTGATCCTGAAGCGAGTGCCGCCAGTGCCCCAGATACTCGTTGAGAACGTAACTGTCCTCATACCAGCAGCAGTGAAAGTTCCTTATCGCGAACCAGTTGAGGGGCATTAGCTTTCTGTAATCTCCCAGTCCGAAGAGTTTCATCATGTGCTCGAGATAATCTTTGAACACTACCCTGCATGATGGCCCCCCTCCCATATTGTATACCCTGCCGTAGAACTCATCAGGGGCCTCTATGGTCTGAACAAGCCCGTATCCTGCGTCTTGGGAGGTGATTAGCTCGATGTGGGTGTTAACGGGCTGGTGAAACATAATCGGGTCCATCAGGGACATTGCGTTCGGGATAGCAATATAGGTCTGCCGCATTACTGCACAGTATTTTAGACCTGACTCTATGACCGCTTTCTCTGCAGCTATTTTTGTGGTGGCATAGAAGTCGCCGATACTTGGTTTGAGAGGGTTCCCGACCTTGACCATATGAATGGGTGGGAGCCGATCTCCATATTCGGCGACGGAACTGATATAAACGAACCGAACATTTTTGCCATTGTCTGGCTGTTGCTTGATCGCCGCGATTATGTTTTCGGTGCCACCGCAGTTTATTCTCCGGCAAAGTGGCGGGTTCCGGTCTGCCTCCGGCGCGATCAGCGCGGCAGGGTGTAAAACGTGATCTACACCGTTGACAGCCTCCAATACATCATCGAAATTGCACAAATCCCCCCACATGATCCTTAATCCTGCCTGACCCTCGTATTGTGCAAAAGCCTTCTTGTTCTTGGCGGAAGGTCTGAGCAAGATCACTGTATCATACCTGTCTCTTCTTCGTAGCAGCTCTTTGAAGGCCTCACCACCCATAGAGCCGGATGCACCGGTCAATAGCACCTTTTTCCTTGTCATTTGCAATTAAAACCTCTTCTTGGTATCCTGATTCCTACTGGGAACAAGATTATATAGCAAATTCAGACAAGAAGGAAGAATAGCACCCAGCGCCCATTTTGCATTGCAAACCAGCTTCCCTGGCAATCGCCGGCGCTATCGGAGGATGGGACAGGTATGAAGACGCTGGTTACTGGAGGTACGGGATTCCTCGGGAGCCACCTCGTGGAACGCCTGGTGGGGCAGGGCCATCAGGTGCGTGTACTCGCTCGGAAGTCATCGGACATCAGTTACCTGAAGACCACCGGGGCCGACATCGTGATCGGCGATGTTGATGACTATGAGAGCCTTCGTCCCGCCCTCGAAGGCGTTGAGGTAGTATACCATGCCGCGGCCAGGGTTACTCCTGGGTGGGGTGCGTGGAAATCGTTCCACTCATCGATCGTAAGAGGCACCGAAAACATGCTGAGAGCCAGCGCTGAGGCCAAGGTCCAGCGCTTCCTCCACGTAAGCACCGGCACCGTCCACGGCAAGTTCTGCGAGGGGGATACCCCTGCCTGTGAATCCACCCCGCGCCACGTAGTTTTCGGTCCGGACTGCTACTATGACTACGCCAAGCTGCAGGCTGAGGATGTGGCCTTCGAGTACCAAAAACAGGGCAGAATACCGGTCTCGATGATCAGGATAGGCGCGACCTACGGGCCACGGGACAGGCTGCTCGGCGACCGGGTATTCCGTCACATGTCGATGCCTGTTATAGTGTGGCCAGGGCAGTCGAACCCCAGGTACAGCATCGTGTACGTTTCGGATGCTGCCGATTTGGCCATTCTGGCAGCAACCAGTGATCGGGCTGTAGGACAGGTCTATAACGTGGCTGCCACTCACGAGATTCGATTTAGGGAGTTTGCAGCAGCCATGCTCCAGGCCATGGGTTCGAAGAAGCTGCAGGTGACCATCCCCTACGCCCTCGGTTATGCCTGGTGTGCGGCAATGGAGGGGTGGGCTAGGCTGCGCCGCGTGAAGGAGATGCCCTACCTGACCCGCGCCGGTCTACAGTTCCTCAACAAAGGGCTGTACCTCGACGGCACCAAAGCCAGGGAGGAGCTGAACTGGGAACCTGGGGTTTCTATGGAAGAGGGCACCAGGCTCTATGTCGAGTGGCGTCGGTCGCAAGCGAAGAAATAATCCAAATGCGGCTTGTCTACGGCTCTACAGCGTGATTATCGGTTCGACAGCGCGGGCGAAAGTAGAAAACGGCTTTCCTCCGTGCCCTCTTTGGAGAAGCGACCTCAAGAGATAATCTTCTTGGTAGGAGTGACAGAATGGAAGTGGCTGTGCGGAAAGAGCTGGCGAAGGATTTGGAAGGAATAGTCGGGGAGAAGTATGTACGAGCAGATGATGTCATTAGATGGACCTATGCAATAGAGGATTTTGCCGGCACCTTCTTTCATCCCTTATCTGATAAATACGGGCCCCCCGATATAGTGGTGAAACCTCACTCCGCCGAGGAAGTCTCGAAAATTGTTAAACTGGCCAACAAGCACAAAGTTCCTGTAATAGCCAGAGGCGGAGGCTCGGATATGACCGGCGCGGCGACTCCTCTTAAAAAAACAGGCGGCATAATCCTCGATATGACGGATATGAATCGTGTCCTGGATTTTCAAGAGGGATTAAACGCAGTGCGGGTTCAGCCTGGAATAAGGTGGGGAGAACTACACCATGAGCTGGCAAAGAAGGGCGTTACTTCCGGTGTTCGAGGGCCCCATGGTTTTCTCGGAGCTACGCTGGGAGGGGGCATAGGGGGAAATTGCTTCTCAATAAACAGCCCGAAATATGGATGGGTCAATGAGAATGTTCTAAACCTGCAGGTAGTGCTACCAAACGGGGATATTGTAGAGACCGGCTCTTTAGCCAATACTAAGGTGAAGGATTGGTATTACAGATATTGCAACGGTCCAGACCTGGTCGGCATATTCTTAGGAGCCGGCGGAGCATTCGGGGTAATAACGGAATTCACTCTTAGAACATATCCAATCCCCGAGCACTCCGCTACCCTCGCCTACTCTTTCCCGGATACAGATTCCCAGCTTAAATTTGTGTTCAAGCTGGAATGGTACGGTTATGTCACGGATCTATGGGGCCTTGCTTTTTACACTCTTCCTGATTCTCTAAAAAGGATACTTGCCCCGCTTGTGGGAGAGCGAGATCTTGCCATTTTTGCCACCGAGGCCTATGACAAAGACATATTTAAAGCACAGAAAAAGGCCGTAGACAAAATGGCAAAAGAGTTCAATGGTACTGCTATACCTGTGGAAGGCTTGTGTCACGCTCTGGGCATATCCATCATTAATCAGACAGAGTGGATGGGAGGGGGAACATTCGGTAAAGTCATGGGACCAAATGGCAGTGACACTTGTTCCATAGCCCATCTTCCTCAATGGCAGAGGGTGGTGGGGAGTGCATTAGAAATCATGCAAAAAAACGAAGATGCGCTGAGCGGCTCTATACCTCTAATAGGAGCAGAGCACTTCTTCCTTTTCGCTCAACTTCTCGGTAGAGGTGGGATTTCCAATACGTTTGCAATGACGCCCGGTGACTTCACGGACCCTGAAAAGCGAAAAAAGGCTCAAGACTTGTATAACGAAATAGTTGAGTCCTACATGGATACTGGCGTAGCAGCACTCTACCGGATTGGCAAGGAGAGTCAATTCTTAATGAAGAGATTCAAACCAGAGTATATTTCGTTCATGAAGGCGATTAAGAAGGCCCTGGATCCGAACAATATAATGAATCCAGGAGTCCTGGGGCTTGGGCTGGAGGAGGAAGAATGAGGCTGGAAGAATGCAAACAGGAAGCCTGGATATGCAATCACTGCTCGATGTGCACACAGACCATCAATGACGAGTCCGGGTTCTACAGAGTCTGTCCAGTTTATGAACAGCTAAGATTCGAAGATGTCTCAGCTAGAGGGCACAATACCGTAGCATTCTATCTCCTGAATGGAACGCTCAAGTACTCCAAAGAGGTCGCTAATTCTACTTATGATTGCACTACATGTGCTTCATGCGAAGAGATATGCAAACCTATGAGCAATTTGATAGCTCAGATAGGCGGAAGTGCCCTAAAGACCTTGCTGCCTAGAATCTTGCGCCCGCTTGGAGCAGAATTAGAGCCTGTTCAATCAGTCGCCATTGTGGAAGCAATGCGCGCCGACTGCGTTGATCTCGGGCTTCAGCCAGAGCCCCTCAGGAAAATGGCTGAAAGCACCGGGGAGAACTACAACCCCTATGGTGAACCACACGCAAACAGGACGAAATGGCTGGATGACCTCGATATACCCCAAGCTGCTGACACAGTCCTCTTCGTAGGCTGCAACGCAGCCTACAGAAGACAGGAAATCGCTGTATCCACCGCGAAGATACTGCAAAGTGCGGGGGTCGAATTCGCGGTGCTGCCGGATGAATGGTGCTGCGGATCACCGATGCTCAGGGCGGGGAATGTGGATTTAGCGAAGGGAATGATCAAACACGACGTGGCCTTGCTGAAGGAGAAGAACGTTAAGCGCCTCGTTACGGCATGTGCCGAAGGTTATATGGCGATAAGCAGGGATTGGCCCAGGGTCACAGGGGCCCTTCCATTCGAGGTTCTGCATATGTCTCAATTGATGGCTGAGTTGATTTCAAAAGGGAAGATAAGACTCAAACGCAGAATCAATAGAAAGGTGACCTATCACGATCCGTGCCATCTGGGGAGGGTGATGGGTATCTATGACGAGCCGAGGGAGGTTCTGAGAGCGATTCCAGGCGTTGAGCTGGTTGAAATGTATCCAACGAGGCACGCAGCATGGTGCTGCGGTGCGGGGGGAGGCCTGAAAGACTCCAACCCAGCTCTTGCACTAGCTATAGGTGCGGAGAAGGTTCCCCTGATAATGGAAACTGGTGCGTCTGTCCTGGCGTCATCATGTCCGTTCTGCAAGGCGCACTTCGTGGACGTGATCGAGAGGGCAGGGAAGCTAATCGAGGTCAGAGACGTAACCGAGTTAGTTGCAGAGTCCATGGGGGTCTAGACATGGCAACGATAGTGGAAATACTGGACGAGCTGGAGAAAGCGAGACTGGAGCCGATTGTGCTCCCAGCGTTGAGGATAGCGGATCCTATCTTGGCTGCGTTGCCAAGAGGCTGCCTGCAATCCATTCTGTTGAGCAGGGAAACGCGGGACAGTTTGGTCAAGACGGTTGAGGGCCTCTCACCTATGCTGCCCGACATTGTTAGATTCCTCGGACATGTGGCGCAATCCAAACTCACAACCGGTCTTTTCTCATTCTGGGCAGCGATGTCAACACCGGTTATGAAGCCTTTCGCTCCTGCTGTAGCGAAGCTCGTGGTACCGGGATCAGGTCCAGCGCTTAAGCTTGCAGGTCGTTCGGGTTCTGTTCTACCTCCTCTAATAAAGGTCCTGGACGGCATGACGAGGGCCGAGCTGTACCTGGAAAGGCCATTCAAACGTATTCTCTCCTTCCAGTTTCGCTCATAGTACAACTAGCGCGCCAGAAGCAAGTCGTTCTGGAGCACTCAAGTGGGCATGAAAGTGGAAGGGGGAGCATCCTATGACGCTTGTGCAACTGAGTGTATCTGATGTCGTCCGCTAGTCAGCCTCGTAGTTCACGGTTACGT
>CAZCXP010000148.1:0-5869 GCA_964502665.1 uncultured Dehalococcoidia bacterium
TAGGAAACGCTGATGGCTAACTACGAGATAGTACATATCGCAATAGCTCCGCCGGATACCCTTGATGCAAATCTCGTAAGAGATGTGGCAGCTGTTATCAACAAAAGCCCTTATGACACGCGCCTTCTCCTGGTCGGACAGATTCCAAAAATCATTGCCCACTGTCAAAGCATGCAGGTGGCCGAATCGATGGCCCAAAGGCTGAGGGACTTGGGCCTTCTGGCGATTGTCTGCAAGGATTCGGACCTTCACACGCCTTCACTAACCTTCAGGGCACACACTATAGCATTCAGGGAGGGAGAAGTGGTATTCTGGGACAAAGGCGGCCAAGAGAGAAGAATGGAGTCAAGCAATGTCTTCCTGATTCTCAAGGGAAAGAAGCATAATTACACAGAGGAAGAGAAAATAGATACCAAGATGAAGTTTAGTTTGCCCGCAACGGTGCTGATGGGTGGCATCCCTATTTGGCGCAGAGTCAGACAGCAAACCAAGGACACTTCCCTTCGATCTGAATATTTCATGAGGCTTTATGATTGGAAATCCTCGGAAACCAGCGTAGAGATCCTGCAAGGTCACATGAACTATTCAGTGTTAGGTGCTAAGATGACTCTTTCCTCTCTCACAAACTTCAGCACCCTGGCTACGAAACTGCAGGAGATATTACCTCAAGCAATTTTTGATGACAGGCTAGTGAAACCTTCGGGGGTAAGTGCGTCTTCTAGCCGAGTCTCGGAAGATATTGAGACAAACTGCAAGTTGATTTACTTGTTCTACTTGGTGACGAGAGGTCTCGACTCGACTGCATAGCTAAGTCATGTTGAGAGGCTGGTAACACATAGAATCTGAACACTGTAAGCAGAATCCGGCTTATAGACTGTCTATAGCCTTCTATCAGCATATCTAACATTTTGGCTTACTGTTGGCCTCTCGGAAGGAGCTTCATGATCGGGTCTATGTGGCTTAATCTATCAATAGTTCGGTATATGCTGAAGGCCCAGAAGCAGTAGATTCTTTGGTGTTTCTGTCGTTGACAAGGTGCACCAACCCCAAAAGTGCGCAACTAGGGCTGGGTCGGGGGACTCTCTCACTTCTCGTCTTTCCCCATCAACTCTTGTCGCCGTCGCCGGTACTCAATGATGGGCCTATCGGCCTGAATCAATTGTTCACCAATCTGCAACCTCGAGGCCTTGGGTCGTTGCGTTACCACAACTCTTCGATCCTGGTGTGCAATCAGCAAGTTGAAAGGCATGGCAAGTCGGTTTACCAGTTCGCGTATCAATGGTGCGCCGATAAACTTCTGATAGAATCGGAGATAGAGCAAAGTATTTTCTTCATCTATGGGCACAAACGCTGCCAGTATCCGCACCTTCTCGCCAATGTGGTTCTGCCACAGGTTGGGGAAGATAAACTCCAGTTTGAAATCCTTGTTTGGGTCTGGGACGGGCACCTCTTCAGGTTTGCGTGGAGGTGCGCCGTCGTCAACACGGTTGTAGAAATAGACGAAAAACATGTGTTCAGATACCCATTCCATGCCAGGCCCGTCCACGAGAGTACGTCCTCCACGGCCAATAGTATTGTGATGAACGAAAGGTAAGTGCGCCACATCGAGTTGGTTCTCGATCACTCGAGAATAATGAGCCTGCCAATGGTCGCAGGTCTTAGCATAGGAGAAGTCCTCGTCTATGTCATCAAAAAAGCGCGGCGGTTTCAAGTCCGTGGGCGGGTTCTCGCCCCACCAGATCCAGATAAGATCATGAGCCTCGTAGGTGGGGTAGCTGTGAATCCCGAAGCGCTCATGAACAGGCGCATTTCTGCCATTGGCAGGGATTCTGATGACGCGTCCCGAGCGTTCATACTCGAAACCATGGAAGGGGCACTGCAGGTGACCATGGATCACCTTCCCTGTGCTTAACTGGACACCGCGGTGGACACACTTGTCGTGGAAGCAACTGACTCTGCCTGTCCCATCTCGCCAAAAAACCAGTTTTTCGCCCATGCGAGTTACACCGACGGGCTTACCTCTTACTTGGCTGGAATCCAATACGACATACCAGAGGTTTGGAATCACACCAGCCTCCTTACCTCATCATGCCCAATATCTAACCTAATGATATGATACCATATATCGCTTGTGAGTCTTACTTGTTGGGGAACAATTAGACGATTTGTTCCCTGGAACCTGCTCAGAACGGAAATGCCTCGAGTACAGCTTGAGTTACACCTGGATCACATTGCTCTCCAAAATGGCTTCTATTCGATTACCCCCTCCTCGCTGAGACTTCTGATCTCCTCTTGGCTGGCACCAATAACGTCACTCAGTATCTCATGGGTGTGCTCGCCGTACAGGGGGGGACGGCTTCTGGGCTTGACGGGGGTGTCCGAGAACCTGAAGGGGCTTTTCAAGAGCTTTACTCTGCCTATCTTGGGATGATCTACCTCGACCACCAGCCCTCGGTATTCCACGTGGGGGTCGGCCAGGGCCTCCTCCACGGTGTTAACCGGCGCTCCTGCAACGTCTGCCTCGTCGAAAAGCCTGAGCCACTCGTCTCTGTCCCTAGTGGCAAAAATGTCGCAGAACGCCACATACATTTCTTTCTGCTTCTCAACCGGCGCGAAATGCTGATCTTCAAAGTCCTGTCTGTCAACCAGTCGGCAGAAATTGGACCACGTATGTGGTTCGAGGCAGGATAGGGCAACATAGGAGCCGTCCTTTGTTTGGTAGACGTTCAGCCACGCTTGATCGCTGCCCGTAGGAAGCTCGCTCCGCTCAGCTATCATTCCGCTGGCCAGATACATCATGTTCATAACCCAGTTCATAAACACAACCCCATCCGTGATAGAAACGTCGATAAACTGGCCCCTGCCTGTTCTCTCCCTGGCGTATAGAGCGGCCAGGATGGCGCTTATGGCCTGGATGTTGCCGCCAGCCATGTCTGCTATCTGGGGAGAGATGACATGAATCGGGGGCCTGTCCTTAGAGCCAGTGGCTCCTAAGATCCCGGTCAGGGCGACCACATTGATGTCGTGGGCTCCACGGTTGGCATAAGGACTCTCCTGCCCGTAGCCTGTAATCGCGCAGTAGATTAACCGCGGGTTGCGCTTGCTCAGTGTCTCATAGTCCATACCCAGGCGCGCCGATGCTCCAGGACGGAACCCCTCAATAAGCACGTCTGTATTGTCTACGATACGGTAAACGATGTCTCTCCCCTTCTCGTGTTTGAGGTTGATCGCGATGCTTTTCTTGTTGCAGTTCATGCCGACGTAGCGAAACCAGGTGTCGTCAGTAAACATAAAGGATTGCGTACCACTCGTGCGGGGCGTTTCCACCGTAATTACCTCGGCGCCAAAATCAGCCATGATCATCGAGGTATACCTCCCCGGGCTATTCCGCGACAGATCTAACACCTTTACTCCATCCAGTGGACCCATGTACTCACTCCTCATTCATTCAGGATGTCGCCAGTATATCATTGGGCCAAGAAAAGGGACAACTAGCTCTCTGGCCTAGAAAC
Source organism: uncultured Dehalococcoidia bacterium (assembly GCA_964502665.1). Lineage (GTDB taxonomy): Bacteria > Chloroflexota > Dehalococcoidia > SZUA-161 > SZUA-161 > SOKG01. The sequence goes on from CAZCXP010000148.1 coordinate 3,513, forward strand.
AAGCCCTTTTCGAGCGCCAACCCATCAAAGAACAACCCAGACTGTAGGTATCTCATTTTTGGAGCAGCAGATTTTGTCGATGGTCTACAAAAAGGGCTCGCTTTGGGAGCACCGCAGTGGGCTCGGTTTGGCAAAATGGCCAGATCCCCAGACTTCGAGGCCGGTGCCTGATTTTCCACCAAATTGCGACCAAAATTCCACGAATTTCCACTGAACAAGGTACACTGGAGACCAAGATTTCCACCTGCCCATGTTACATTTGTGCTCTAGGACAGCATCGTCGGTCGTATACCATGTTGTGCTCTTATCGCTTCCACGGGCAGACGTCAATTCGACCGAAAGTCGTTCGCATGCTGATTTTCGCTCTGCTACCGATGAGGGGGCAGAGCTTTGCAGCGGCATAGGAGCAGCAAGCGGGAAACGGGACATGTTCTTCCCAGGTAACATTTTGCGAGAGAGGCGAATAGAGATGATGACCGAACAAGGAGTAATCCGAATGAAGCGGGCAGCAGTGAGGAACTTCCGGATTGCCACGTTGCTGCATGTCAGCAAGCACTATCTGCGGTGTCTGTCGAACTTGTCGAGATGGCAACAACCAAGCCAAGGGGCCGGCCAACATTCTGTGAGAGGCGATGGACGGATGACGAAGACCAGGCCCGGGTGCTACTTCTCTCTGTGTCTCATCCTTGTCATCGCCTTGCTGTTGGCCTCGTCGCATGTGGCAATGGCGGACACGGCTTTGAATGATCAGGAGCCGCAGTGGTTTCTGACCGACGAACTATTGGGCGAGGCGCATGATCATGGTGAGAGCCACACGTGGCCGCTGTACGAGATGGTGAGAGGGGATAGCTCGTTGCCTGAAGGGGCAGTCGCCGTACCCCTCGGCAGCTGCAGCATTTGGATGGCTGATTATTCCACACCGCAACCGGCACCATTCGGGAACGGCGCGTGGAATGCCAAGATAATGTTGAGCCAGGCGCCATGTGACGGAGAAGAGTTAGGTGTCTATTTGGGATACATATTGCCGGACGGCTTCGGTGGATTGGAATTCAGAGCGACTGGCAGCGGTGAGGCATACAAAGTCACTGGCCAGGGCCGGATACGGTGGTTCGAGGTTACCATAGACGCGGATGAGTTCACCGTGCCCGCGGGTGGGTGGCTGGCATTTAAAGTAGTGAACGAAACATGCTTGAATCCTCTCGAGGTGAGGACAGGACAAAGCTGTGGTTGGGTCAAACCGCCCGACGATCCGACGTATCCGGTACCCGAGCTTCCAGGGCTCGTCCTTCTCGGAATCGGCCTCTTTGGGCTAGCTGGGTGGATGGGGCTGAGAAGCCGGAGGGTAATCCGCTACGCCAAGAAGTAATATGAAGGCTCTTTTCAGTAGCCGGTATACTATGCCACATACCGGCTCGGTCGAGGGTGCATGGATGGCAATAGGCTCACGGGTGCCTGTCTACGCCTTGAGTTTCTGAATTACCCCGCCCGGGTCCGGGAATCGGCCTGTTTGGTACTTGGAGAACACAAGTTTGTAATCTGCGATAACGTCAAAGATACCGTTATGGCCAGGGACCAGCTTTGCCCTCTCCAAATCCGCCTTGCTGGGCCTGCTCTGACCCTGCAAACTCGCAGCTTGCCTCATTCTACCGCGATATGTGCACTGGCGCAAGAAGCCTCCATTGAAGAAAAGTGGAAATAGGTGGTGAAAAGGTAAAGAACAGGCACTAAGTGCAAACAATGGGAGGAAAAGTGAAGTGAAATTGGGTGAAGTGTATTGACAGGTGCTGACCAGACTGGTATAAGCACGTCTGCGTGCCTTTTTTCGGGAGATTCATGGGCAGATGTCGGCACTGCTAGCTCCAAATTGCTCCCTGGATAGAGCGACCTTGGTGCGACCAGAAGTCGCTTGAGATTCTGATTTTGGCTCTGTCCCAAGCGACGGGCGGACATTGGATAGCGCCTCAGGGCGTGAGCAGTCAAGGAGAGAGTGTTCTTTGGATAGTCTGGGCATCCATCGAGAAAAGGGGAGGGGAGAATAAACCATAGCTTAGCGAAAGTTAGCATATCCGGACCCACGCGGATATGCCGAAGTTAGGCGACCTGCATAAAAAGGAAGGAGAAGGGAAAATGAAAGGCAGAAGAAAGATACTCTTGGGAGTGGTTGTTGTGGCCCTGCTGGTTCTTCTTGGGGCCACCGGGGCGGTGATGGCGAATCCCTCACCTGAGGAGCCTGGGGCCGCTGTCAGCCTCGGCTTGCCACTGGCCTCCAAGATAAGCTACCAGGGTTTCCTCACCGACGATGTGGGCAACCCGGTCAACGGCACCGTGGACATGGTGTTCCAGCTCTGGGACGATGC